>CAJOLE010000017.1 GCA_905235325.1 uncultured Prevotella sp.
GAGAGGGCAAGCCGTAAACGTCACTACCCATTTTAAAGCCGCACTTTGAGTGCGGTTTTATTGTTAATAGGTGCTTGTTATTTGCGGAAGCTGTTCATCATCATTTACCGGAAACCCTTGCTGCTGGCAATGTTACGTTTGACGGATATCTCTTTATTTCCTGTAAATATCAAGACTTCGATGGCACTGGATGACATCTCGAAATGGTGCTTGATTTCGTCAGTGATGTTGCGGACACCATAGGTACACTTCAGGTTCAGCAGCACACTATTAGTCTGACCAATAGATTCCTTCAGACGGTTTCCTACTGAATTTCTGCCCACGTTTTCAGGTCAAACATCTTGTAAACGCCCTTGCGCTCAAAGATGAAATCTGCCGTCCTGAAGCCCTTGGGATTTGGCAATACAAAGACTCTGTAGCCATGCTCCACTGCCTTACGTGCGGCATCAAGCAGGGGCTGATAGTCTTCCGACTGACTCCCTCCAACAGTATAAATTAGAGGATCATCCTTCAATGGAGAGAATTCATGTCGCTCCGTTATCAGCCTTAACTGACGAACGAAGTCAATGCCCTGCAACTCATGAAGCAGGGCCAGCATTTGTGCTATGTCGTTATTCTCTCCCATACAAGGTGCAAAGGTAGTACTTTTTTCTGAAATGCGAGCAGGCAAAGCACACCGAGAAAGACTACACCACAACAGCCCTTTCCTGTGTCGTCTGCAACATCTAAGATGTTCTCAAAAGCATTGCCTTTGTTCGCTTACTTTGGTTCGTTCCCTGTTGACGGGGCGGTTGAGAACAGCAGGGAGGCCCATTCATCGGTTTCTCTCTGTGAGACGAGGGTGAGGCCGAGGGCGGCGGCGCGGTCGGTGAGCAGGGGGATGTCTGCGGTGTAGAATCCGCTGAGGATGAGGTGAGCGCCGGGAGCCATCTTCTGGCGGAACGTGGGCATGTCGGCCAGAAGAATGTTACGGTTGATGTTGGCCATGACGATGTCGAAGTTTCCCTCCACGTTATTTAATATGTCAGCGTCGCCAAGTAGCGTGGTAATCCCGACATGGTTGATGACGGCGTTGTGGCGGGTGTTGTCGACGCTCCATTCGTCGATGTCGTAGGCCACACAATCGCGCGCTCCGAGCTTCATGGCCGTGATGCCGAGGATGCCCGTTCCGCTGCCGCAGTCGAGCACTCGCCGCCCTTGAATGTTTAGCTCAAGCAGTGTTGCGCAGACCATGCGCGTCGTCTCGTGAGTGCCTGTTCCGAAGGCCTGTCGGGCGTCGATTTCAATGTTGAGCGTTGAGGGTAGGGCGTTGAGAGATGAAGGGGTCGGGAGGTGGCGCCCGTCGTGTATGATGAGGCGGTCGTCGATGACGATGGGGTCGAATCCTTGCTGCTCCCACTGCTCGTTCCAGTCGCGGTCCTCGGCCTCGCTGACGGTATAGCTGATGCTGACGCCGGGCAGGGGGAACGCCAGGAGCTGACTGTCGAGCAGGCTGCGGTCGAACAGTGACTGCCGGACGTAGCCTCGCAGGCCGTGGCCGGTTTCCTCAAACGTCTCAAAACCAGCTTCGCCGGCGACGGCTGCCAGGAGGTCGCAGGCGTCGCTGGTGAGTGGCAAAACGCAGAAATCTACTTCGTAATACTTCATGAGTTGTTAAAATTTGCCGCAAAATTACAAAAAATAGGGAAAAACCTATCACCTTTTAGGGTTTTTCCGTATATTTGCAGTGAAATTAGCAGTACTTTTGTACCGTGAAACTTTAAAAACGAAGGAGAAAGATGAAAATGATTAACAAGATTTTAGTTTTGCTCATTCTTGGAGCTTTGCCTCTGACTATGATGGCACAGGACGACGATATGTACTTCGTCCCGAGCAAGAAGAGTTCAGTGAGTACGGCGACGGTTCGCAACAGCGTGCGTCCTGCTCCGACATTCTATTCGGGCAGCAACCGCAACGTAGACGAATACAACCGTCGCGGCGGCAGCTACTATCAGGTGCTGCCATCCGACTCTGTCGGCAACGACATCATCAGCTTCAACGGTGAGGCGGGCGTCTACCCCGACTCTGCCGCTGCTGCAGATTTCGCGCTGACACGTGAGATGAGTCGCTGGGACGGCTACGAGCCCAACTCCTATGCCGAGGGCTATCGTGACGGTCGTCGCGACTCGTGGGATTTCTATGGCTGGCATTCGCCCTGGTTCTACTCATCGTACTATCCTTGGTATGACAGCTACTGGTACTGGTACGATCCCTGGTTCTATAGCGGCTGGTATGACCCTTGGTTCTACGGTGGCTGGTATTATCCCGGGTATTACAGACCTTACTACGGCTATTGGTATGGCAGCTACTATCCGTACTACTATGGCGGCGCAAGCTATCATGACGGCCCTTCCGGAACCCAGCACCACGGACGCTTCAGCTATGACGGTCCGCGCGGCATCAGTAACGGACACAGGACTTCCTACTCATCGGGCTCGTTTGGCGGGCGCAGCTTAGGCTCTGCCTCTGCCGGCACAGGCACCTTCGGCGGCTCGCGCAGTTCTTCTGTCGGCACTACCCGTACCACGACTAGTTCGCGGCGCACTTCTACCAACGCATACGGCAACTTCGGCGGCTCGCGCTCGACGTCGTCGACGGTAACGTCCTCATCGAGCAGCAGCGGCTCGCGCAGTTATACGCCCTCTGTCAGTAGCAGCTCGAGCTCGTCCGGTTCGTTCGGCGGTGGCGGCTCCTACGGTGGCAGCCGTTCCTCCGGTGGCGGTGGCGGCAGCCATGGCGGCTTCGGTGGCCGTCGGTAATGGCTATAATGTTTAACATGATTGAATTTTAGCAGACAATGAAGAAGATATTTATTGCAATCGCAGCCATGACGGCTCTGCCGTCGATGGCTCAGGAAACCTACGAGAACATGAAAGTTGCCGTCGAAGACCTGAACGGAACTGCCCGCTACGTGGGTATGGGCGGTGCCTTGGAGGCTCTGGGCGCTGATATATCAACCATCTCGACCAACCCTGCGGGCATCGCACTGATGCGCCGCTCGACGGTGGGCTTGTCGTTCGGATTGGTGAGCCAGGAGGATGCCAAGGACTTCTCGACCGGCAACAAGACGAACATGAGCTTCGACCAGGCTGGCTTCGTATGGTCGGGCTTCGACCGCGACGACGCGTGGCTCAACTTCAGCTTCAACTACCACAAGAGCCGCAACTTCGATTTCATACTGTCGGCTGCCGACAGGCTGAACGGGGCTTCGCAGAACAAGCTGACATACGCCAAGGCCAAGAACGGACTGCTCTATGAAGTCGGAAATAGCGGCAGGCCCTACTTCGATCGCAGCTATGTCTCGTGCAACCAGTTGGACGACATCTACGCCCGCAACCTGAACTACGATACGGATCTGAATACGTGGTTCTACAATGATGCACAGGACTACACTCTGGGCCGTTCGCACACGGGCTACATCGGCGAGTACGACCTCAACCTCAGCGGAGCCGTCAGCAGCAAGGTTTTTCTGGGACTGACCGTCGGCATCCACGACGTCCACTACAAGCACTACGGCGAGTACCAGGAGACGCTCCTCGCCTCAGACGAGGCAGGCCAGTACACCTTCCCCCTGATGGTGCAGGACGACCGCACCATCAAGGGCACGGGTTACGACGTGAAGGCCGGCATCATTGTCCGCCCGATTGACGACTCCGGCTTCCGCTTCGGTGCCTACGTCCACACGCCGACCTGGTACAGCCTGACCACCCGCAACAGCACCGTGATGACCGACGGAAGGACGACGGTACCCGCAGGCGAGGGTTACGACTTCAAGCTCTACACCCCGTGGCGCTTCGGACTGAGCCTGGGCCACACCATCGGCACCATGCTGGCATTGGGAGCCACCTACGAGTACACCGACTACGGCTCATTGGACACCCGCTATATCACCGACTCCTACTACGACTGGTATGGCGACTACCACGACCGCAGCTCGAGCGACGACATCATGAACCGCCACACCGAGCAGACGCTGAAGGGCGTATCGACGCTGAAGCTCGGCGCTGAGCTGAAGCCCTCGCCCGAGATGGCCTTCCGCCTGGGCTACAACTACGTGTCGCCGGCCTACAGCAAGGACGGTTTCAAGAACGGCTCGCTTGCCACCGACGGCTCCTACTACAGCACGGCCACCGACTATACCAACTGGGACGCCACCCACCGCATTACCTGCGGCTTCGGCTACACCATCGACAACGTCAACCTGTCGCTCGCTTACCAGTACCAGACGACGAAGGGCGACTTCTATCCCTTCATGAACTACGTCGATAACGACACGCCCGACGACGACAATCTCTGCGATGCCGTCAAGGTGAACAACAAGCGTCACCAGCTAATCTTCTCTCTCGCCTATTCGTTTTAAGAAGTAGGTGAAAATGTGAATTGAGGGTGACACGGTGTCACGCCATTCAATAACCCACTGGTTAACAGACTGTTGCACCCTGTGCCACCCTCCGAAAAGGGTGACACAGGGTGACACGAGGGTGACACGCCCGGCTGCGGCTTTCCGCTGTTCTCTCGTCCGCGTTTTGCACCACAAATTCACCGGATACCCGACACGGCCCAAATTCTCTCGAGAATCTGAACCAAAGGCAGCGGGACACTGGCGGTCGGAAGCCGGTGGCGCGTAAGTTCTCTCGAGAATCCGGCGGGGCAGTGTGTCACCCTCGTGTCACCCGTGACACCCTCCCAAACAGGGTGTACGCCCTTTGTTCATCGGCGTTGTGTCACCCTGACACCCTGGAACGCCCCCTTCCAACCTCCCCCGAGGAGGAGGCTACCAGCGCGGAGAAAGTGAAAAGTGGGAAGAATTCTTCCCCGTTTAGACGTTGTATAAACTGAAAATAAATCCCGCGAAAAACTTGCGGGATTAGTTTTTTCTACGTATCTTTGCGCAAACATTTTTATTAACTGAACAAATACAAGAAAAAGCTATGAAGAAAAAGTTTATCTGCGCCGTTTGTGGATATATCTACGAAGGCGACGCTGCCCCCGAGAAGTGCCCCATCTGTAAGGCTCCGGCCTCGAAGTTCTCTGAACTGAAGGACGATGCCGACATGACCTACGCCACGGTTCACAAGATTGGCGACGGCAAGCCCGAGGGCGTCAGCGAGGAGATGATTCAGGACCTGCGCAACCACTTCAACGGTGAGTGCGGCGAGGTGGGTATGTATCTGGCCATGGCCCGTCAGGCCGACCGCGAGGGCTATCCCGAGATTGCCGAGGCCTTCAAGCGCTACGCCTTCGAGGAGGCCGACCACGCCAGCCGCTTTGCCGAGCTGCTCGGTGAGTGCGTGTGGGACACGAAGACCAACCTGGAGAAGCGCGCTGCCGCCGAGGCCGGAGCCTGCGAAGACAAGTTCCGCATTGCTAAGAACGCCAAGGCAGCCGGCTTCGATGCCATCCACGACACGGTTCACGAGATGGCGAAGGACGAGGCTCGCCACGGTGCCGGCTTCGCCGGGCTGCTGAAGCGCTATTTCGGCAAGTAATGACTGCTGATGAAGCGGCCTAAGGCGTTGTCGCTGTTTCTGAGGGCTGCTTCGCTGATACGCCGTGTCAGAGTGGTGTAGAGCCGCTCTGATACGGCGTAAGTCTTTTGCGGACTGATGCTGTCGGCAGCAAACAGCGTGCGGATGTGGCCGTCGTACTTGGCAACCGTGTCGTTCAATGCCTGCCATTCGTTGTTGACCCTGGTTCCCGATACGCGCGAACCGCCCATTTCGGGCGACAGTTCCACGTAGGCATTGCCCGGGCAGGCGAAGAAGTAGAGGGCGGGGTCGGTCGTTCCGGCGGGAATGAGGCAGAGCAGGCGGTCGTCGGCGAGAGCATCGTAGGCAAAACGTCCTTTGCTCACTGTCATGGAGTCGAGCACGCGGTGGGTGCCGTCGGCCTCGGCGAGATAGAGCACGGTGCCGTCGGCGAAGTCGTGCGCTTCACCTTTTATATAATATGTATCGGACTGGCAGGCGGCAAATAATGTTGCCGCCAAAGCCAGTCCGATGAACTTTCTGCCCTTCACTCCTTACGTCAGACGATGTAGAGGTCGCTGATGCTCTTGTTGTCGATGACGCGGCGGATGGCCTCGGCAAACATATCGGCCACGGAGAGCTGCTTCACCTTCGCACAGCGCTGGGTGTAGGGAATGGAATCGGTGAAGACGATTTCCTCGAGGGCCGACTCCTGCACGCGGTCGCTGGCCGGGCCGCTCATGACGCAGTGGGAGGCGCAGGCGCGCACCGTCTTGGCTCCCGCCTCCTTCATCAGGTCGGCTGCCTTGGTGATGGTGCCGGCGGTGTCGACCATGTCGTCGATGACGACCACGTTCTTGCCCTCGACGTCGCCGATGATCTGCATCGAGGCCACGACGTTGGCGCGGGCGCGCGTCTTGTTGCACAGCACGAGCGGGCATCCGAAGAACTTGGCGTAGGTGTTGGCGCGCTTCGAGCCGCCCACGTCGGGCGACGCGATGACCATGTCGTCGAGGTTGAGGCTCTTCAGGTAGGGCATGATGACTCCCGAGGCGTAGAGATGGTCGACGGGAACGTCGAAGAATCCCTGGATCTGGTCGGCGTGCAGGTCCATCGTGATGACGCGGTTGACGCCGGCGACGCTGAGCAGGTCGGCCACCAGCTTGGCGCCGATTGATACGCGCGGCTTGTCCTTTCGGTCCTGACGTGCCCATCCGAAGTAGGGGATGACGGCGTTGATGGTACGTGCCGATGCGCGCTTGGCGGCATCAATCATGAGGAGCAGTTCCATCAGGTTGTCGCTGTTTGGGAAGGTGCTCTGTACCAGGAAGATGTCACGTCCGCGGATGGACTCTTCGTAGCTGACGGCAAATTCTCCGTCGGAGAACTTGGTGATTTGCAATTGTCCTAAGGGGCAACCTAAGCTTTGGCAGATTTTCTCTGCCAGATACCTCGTGGCTGTACCCGAGAAGACCATGTAGCTGTTTTCCATATTCATATTGTGTATGTGTCTTTAGCTTACTGCTTTTCGTAGTTTCTCAAAGTGGCTGATGAGCTCCTTGTAGTCGAGCCCGCCGAGAATGTCGAAGCGGTTCCAGAGGTCGCCGCAGATGACGACTCCGCCAAAGCCCAGCTCCTTGGCCAGGCTGATGTTGCCGAGGTTCATGCCGCCCATGGCGTAGACGCGCTTGTCGATGAGTCCGCGCCGTGATGCCTCTTTCAGTTGGTCCATCGTGAGCGTCGATTTGTCGGCGGGGTTGCTCTGGCTGTCGAACAGGGTCTTGAGGAAGACGTAGTTGGCGCATTTCTTGATGTCCTTCAGGTCGTCGATGCTCTTGCAGGTGCGGCTGATGTTGCCTCTGTAGTTGATGGGCGGCGTTGTCTGTGCGTCGCTGATGTGTATGCCTTTCAGGCTGAATTCCTCTTTCAGGTAGAAGTGGTCGTGAACGGTGATGCGTCCGTAATAGCTGTCAGGGAGCAGCGTCAGCAGCCGTTCAGAAAAAACGGGCTCCGACCCCGGCTTGTATAGGTGCAGGTTGTCGAGCCCAGCTTCAAAGAGCGTGGTCAGTATCTTGTCCTCTTCCACGAAGAACGTGGATTTAGTCATGATGATGAGCTTCATGCGCTAATTTGTTTTCCAACTGCAAAGGTAGGCATTTTTTGGATAATCAGCAAATAAAAGCCTGCCATTTTTGTCTTAATTGAAGAAATTCCATGATACGCCGATGTGCATCACCATGTTGTTCATGGGGTAGTGTGGCGTCAGGAACTGCTGCTTGTTGCCAAGGTTGCCTACCACGTTGTTCCACATGACGAAGAAGCGTGCGCGCTTCAGGTGAAGGTTGGCGTAGATGTTGACGAAGGGGTAGTTGCCTAATGTCTTGCGGCTGTCGGGGTTCTCCTGGATGGCAAACTGGTTGATCTGCGGACAGAAGTCGGGTGCCTCGTATTCGGTGAAGAACGTGGCGTTGCCGCCCAGCTCCACTGACAGCACCTTGGCAATCTTGAAGTCCAGGTAGAGGTTTGAGAAGATGTTGAGTGCCGGCACGGGCAGCACCTCCTTGTCGGAGCTGTTCTGATAGGTGATGATGTTCTCCCAGTTGAGGATGCCCAGTCTCAGTCGCTGCTGCAGCTGGGCCGTCAAGATGTTGATGTTGCCGCTGTGCTGTGTGACGTTGGCCGTGAGGTATTTGCGTGTCTCGTTCTCTTCGTCGATGAGGTAGCTCATGCCGAAGTATGTGTAGTTCTGTATCTCTTCGACCGCCACGCGCAGAGCGGTCTTCGTCTTGCGGTAGCTGAAGATGCCCTCGATGCGTGTGCGGGTCTCCTTCGACATATCGCCGTTGTCCCACCAGAAGTGCTTGGAGTGGTACTTCCGCTGGTAGAAGGTGGGGTTGAGGCGGTAGAAGTTGGCGTGGGCGGCAAGTGTGATCGTGTCGCCGAAGAGCCGGAAGTTCAGGTCGGTGTTGAAGTCGAGCTTCATTTGTCCGGCATCCTCGCCGATCATCCACAGTTCGCCCGTGGCGTTGTAGTGCAGCGTATGCCCCTGGCTCTTGATGATCTGTCCGCCGATGCTCACGTTGTTCTCGCGTATCTTCTTCATGACGGGCAGGCCCTCTATCGAGTTGTCCATCTCGAAAGTCCTGTACTCGTGGGTGGCGAATATCTTCAGTCCGGCTTTGGCCCATTTGTTGAAGCCCTCGAGCAGTGCCAGAGCAAGCGTGTTCTTTATCTGCAGGTGCTTCGTCTCGTCGAAGAGTGAATCCTGGCTGCCCGACTTGTCTCTTAGGAAATAGGTGTTGGCATAGAAGTCGTTCTGTGCCCCGTAAGCCTGGTAGATACGGTCGTGGTTGTTCAGCTCCAGCGTGTGGATGATGCTTGTCACGGGCACGAAGTCCGTCTTCATCATGGAGTCCTCGGGCACTTCAGGCTCTTTTTCCAAGACGTCGATTGAGAGCTGCAGGCTGTCGGCGTTCAGCTTCGCCTCCTTTTCCTCCTTTTCCTTCTTCGACTCCATGGCAAACTTTTTCGCCTTGATTTCGGCATCGGTCATCTTCGTCTTGTGGTAGAAGCCGATGCAGTAGCGGTGGCTCAGGAATAAGTGCTGGTGGTCGTTGCGGTTCCAGTTCTGCCAGAAGACGGTGGGAATCTCGTTCTCGAGGTAGCTCTCCTCGAACGATTCGGGGTGGGTGATGTAGTTGTCGTTGGTGATACCGCCGTTCTCGGAGGTCTTCTCGTGGTAGAGCGAGCCCATGACGTGGGCCTTGTAGTGGTCGCCGAGGTAAGAAGCGTAGAGCGTCGTGCCGAAGTGCGACGTGGCCTGGTCGCTGAAGTAGCCTCTGGCGTAAGCGTAGTCGATGTCGAATCCCATACCTGTTTGCTTGTTGGCATTGACGGCAAACTTTGCTCGCAGGTGGTCCTCGCCGTTCGTCTTGTCGCCGCAGTTGTCGTATGACAGGTTGGTGATGGGCGACAGCGTGTTGGTGTAGTGCAGCTTGTCGGGGGCGTTGACGAAGAAGTCGTATGGTTCGGTGAAGATGAACTGCTCGCCCACGGTGCGGTCGGCGACGATGCGGTTCAGGCGTGCCGTATAGTTATTGCCCAGCGTGTTGAAGTCGCCGAACTTGCCCGTGGTCAGCGTCGTGTTCGGATAGAGGTGGGGTAGGGTGTCGACCTCGGCTGGCCTGACGTCGCCGAACTTGCGGTCGACGGTCCAGACATAGATGCCCTTCGGCACCTCCTTGTTCTGCCGCGTCGAGTCGTTGTCGTGCGGGTTGAAGTTTCGGCTTCTGTCCCATTCTGCAATGTAGCCCTCATCGTCAATAATTTCCTGAGCGACGGCAGGTGTCAGTCCTACCAGCAGAAGCAGGGTAAGCAGGTATTTCCTCATACTATAGCTTTGCTATTCTCAATGTCAGTTCCACAAACTTCAGCACGCCTGCGCCTATCATGATGTAGATGGCCGTGTCGTGGTCGCGCCACGTGAACCAGGCCATGCCGACAATAGCACCAAGGATGAACAGCACGTTCAGCCACTGGCGCAGGCGGCGCGTGCGGCCTTTGTCCTCGAAGGGCTCCAGGTTGTGGTACCTACTCATTTCAGCAATTCGGCAAACTTATTGAACAGGAAGTCCTTGCGGTCAATGGTCTTGCGGCGGAACTTACCCGAGACGCGCGACAGCTTGGCCTTGCTCTTCGTCAGTCCTTCCTTGTCGGTTATCCATTCCTCGGCCTTCAGTGTCTGCGGGTCGCGTTCCTCTTCATATAGATAGTAAATGCGCGTCATCGTGATGTCGGCTTTGCCATCCTTGCAGTCGGCAATGAGGTTGTAGAACAGGCGCGTGCGGTCGAGCACCAGTGCCGTCGACTTGAAGACGAGCCACTCCTGGTAGCTGCCAATCACCTGGTGGTTCAGCGAGTCGTCGATCACGATGCGGCTCTGCTCGAACTGTCCCGGCTCCGTCGTCATCTTCTTCATGTACTTCCTGACGATGTCGGTCACTTGGTCGGCTGTCTTCCCCGGCGCGTCAATGGTAGTCTTGAACGTCACTTTCCCGTCAACGACGGGAACGGCTCCCACCAGATACTTGGCGTCGCTGTTGTCTGCCTGTGCGGGCATTTCCCACGTGTTCTGCGCTGTAGCTGCCATCGGCAGGCACATCATCATTGCGAATATCAGTTTCTTCATTTCTCTCCTTTTTTGTTTCAACCGTGCAAAATTACAGCATTTCTTTCTTACTGCCAAGAAAATAGCCTTAAAGTTTCCAAAATGCCATTAAAAGACTGCGTCGCTTTCCCGTTGGGAGAACGGCTCACTTCAGTTCCAGCTCCTGCTGCAGGCGGATGATTTCGTCGCGGTACTGGGCGGCCTGGAGGAAGTCGAGCTTCTTGGCCGCCTCCTTCATCAGGCGTGTCGTCTCGGCGATGCTCTTCTCCAGCTGCGGGCGCGTCATGCGGCTGACAATGGGGTCGGCGGCAACTGCGATGCCGTCGCCGGTGGTGAAGGCGGCCCGCTGTAGTTCGCGCACGTCGGGCGGCAGTTCCTCGTGGCGCAGTGAGCTCTGCGTGATGCTTTTGACAATCTGCGTCGGCGTGATGCCGTGGGCCGCGTTGTAGGCCAGCTGCTTGGTGCGCCGGCGGTTGGTCTCGTCGATGGTGAGCTGCATCGACTGGGTGATGGTGTCGGCGTACATGATGACGCGGCCGTTGACGTTTCGGGCTGCGCGGCCCGCGGTCTGCGTCAGCGAGCGGTGTGAGCGGAGAAATCCTTCCTTGTCGGCATCGAGTATGGCCACGAGCGACACTTCGGGCAGGTCGAGACCCTCGCGCAGCAGGTTGACGCCTACGAGGACGTCGTAGGTGCCGCGTCGCAGGTCGTCGAGTATCTTGACGCGGTCGAGGGTCGACACGTCGGAGTGTATGTATGCCGTCTGGACACCGTGGCCTAAGAGGAACTCCGTCAGCTCCTCGGCCATGCGCTTGGTCAGCGTCGTGACAAGAACCCGCTCGTGGCGCTCGCTGCGCTGGCGGATTTCCTCCATGAGGTCGTCAATCTGGTTCTCGGTGGGGCGCACGTCAATCTCGGGGTCGAGCAGTCCGGTAGGGCGAATCACCTGCTCAACGACCACGCCCTCGGCCTCCTGTAGCTCGAAGTCGGCAGGCGTGGCGGAAACGTAGATGACCTGGTGGACCATCTTCTGGAACTCGTCGAACGTCAGGGGGCGGTTGTCGAAGGCGGCGGGCAGACGGAAGCCGTACTCCACGAGGTTGCGCTTGCGCGAGCGGTCGCCGCCGTACATGGCTTCTATCTGCGGCACTGAGACGTGGCTTTCGTCGACGATAAGCAGGAAGTCGTCGGGAAAGAAGTCGAGCAGGCAGTATGGGCGCTCGCCGGCCTGGCGGCCGTCGAAGTAGCGCGAGTAGTTCTCGATGCCCGAGCAGTGCCCCAGCTCCTTGATCATTTCCATGTCGTACTCTACGCGCTCTTTAATGCGCTGCGCCTTGATCGGGTCTCCTATCTCGTTGAAGTAATCGACCTGTGCCATGAGGTCGTCCTGAATCTGGCGGATGGCAATGTTCGTCTGCTCCTGCGACGTGGTGAAGAGGTTGGCAGGATAGAGCTTGTACTCGTCGAATGAGGCCATCTGTGTGAAGGTGACGGCATCCAGCTCCTGCAGCTGGTCGATCTCGTCGTCCCAGAAGGTGACGCGCAGCACCACTTCGCTGTAGGCCATCGCAATGTCAACGGTGTCGCCGCGAACGCGGAAGTTGCCGCGCTGCAGGTCGATGTCGTTGCGCACGTAGAGGGCCGCGACCAGCCGGCGCAGCAGGGCGTTGCGGTCGAGCCGCTGTCCGCAGTGCAGCTCGATGACGTTCTCCTGAAGTGCGACGGGGCTGCCCATACCGTAGATACAGCTGACGCTGGAGACGACGACGACATCCTTGCGGCCTGACAGCAGGCTGGAAACGGCCGACAGGCGCAGGCGGTCAATCTCGTCGTTGATGTTAAGGTCCTTTTCTATATAGGTGTCGGTGGCGGGCAGGTAGGCTTCGGGCTGATAGTAGTCGTAGTAGCTGACGTAATATTCGACGGCGTTGTCGGGGAAGAAGCCTCGCATCTCCTCGTAGAGCTGTGCCGCCAGCGTCTTGTTGTGACTCAGTATGAGCGTGGGCTTGTCGGCATTGGCAATGACATTTGCAACGGTAAAGGTCTTGCCCGAGCCGGTGACGCCGAGCAGCACCTGCGAGCGGTCGCCGCGCCGCAATCCCTCAGTCAGCTGGCAGATGGCCTCCGGCTGGTCGCCGGTCGGCTGATACTGTGATGTAAGTTTGAAAGCTGCCATACGGGGTGCAAAGATACATCAAAAAGGGCACAAACAGGCACTGCAAGTGCAAAAAATCTTCAATTTGCGCCTTAAAAGCTGCAATTTTCTCTAATTCGCTTTGTAATTCGGCGGAAAAGCAGTAATTTTGCGCCTTAAATGAGAAGAAACGTATTTATTCTTGCCTGTGCTGCAATCCTGCTGACGGGTTGTGCGGGCGAATTTAACAGAGTTTATAAGTCGCATGACTACGACTACCGCTACGAGTATGCCAAGCAGTGCTTTGCCGAGGGCCGCTATGTGCAGGCCGTCAATCTGCTGCAGGAACTCGTGACGGCCATGAAAGGCGGCGACAACGCTCAGGAGAGCCTCTATATGTTAGCCATGGCGCAGTATATGAGCCGCGACTACGAGAGTGCGTCGCAGACCTTCAAGAAGTACGGAACGTCGTACCCCAAGGGTGTGTATGCCGAGAAGGCGTCGTTCTACGTCGGCGAGTCGCTCTACGAGAGTGCCCCCGAGCCGCGCCTCGACCAGACGCCCACCATCGGAGCCATTAACGCCTACCAGCAGTTCCTCGACCAGTTTCCCGACTCCCGCCTGCGCGAGGAAGCCCAGCAGAAACTCTTCGAGCTGCAGGACAAGCTCATCATGAAGGAATATCTCTCGGCCAAGCTGTATTTCAACCTCGGCGGCTACTTCGGCAACATCAATGCCAACAACGAGAGCAACTACACGGCCTGCATCATAACGGCCGAGAACGCCCTGAAGACATACCCCTTCACCAACCTCCGCGAGGACTTCTCGATGCTCATCACGAAGAGCAAGTTCCAGCTGGCCGAGAACAGCTCCGACGAGCGTCGGCTGGAGCGCTACCGCGATGCCGAGGACGAGTGCTACGGATTCCTGAACGAGTTTCCCGAGTCGAAGGAGAAGAGCACCGTCGAGCGCTACATTGCCAAGTGCAAGAAGATAACGAAGGATTAGCAACCCGCAATACGAAGACAGAGAACCGTAAATATCGTAAATCGTAAATAACAAAGATGGACTACAAGAAATCAAAAGCCCCGGTAAACACCGTTACCCGCAACGTCATGGACCTGTGCAAGGACACAGGCAACATCTACGCAAGCGTGGCCATCATTGCCAAGCGCGCCAACCAGATTTCCATGCAGATCAAGGATGACCTGAGCAAGAAGTTGGCTGAGTTTGCCAGCTACAACGACTCGTTAGAGGAGGTCTTTGAGAACCGTGAACAGATAGAAATCTCGCGCTACTACGAGAAGCTGCCCAAGCCCTCGCTGCTGGCTACTCAGGAGTTCGTCGACAGCCAGGTCTACTGGCGCGACCCGCTGAAGGAGCAGCAGCAGAAAGAACGTGAGCTGGAAACGGCCGAAGCATAATGGCAGGGTGACATGATACAACGTAAACAGACTTTGTTCCTGCTGCTGGCCGCCATCCTGGTGCTGGTGTGCTTCTTCGTGCGCCTGTTCCACTGGGTTGACGTGCTGCTGGCCGCGTCGGCGGCACTGTCGGCCTACACCATCTTCCAGTACCGGCGGCGCATCGTCCAGGCCCGTCTCTGCCTGGCAGGCCTGTTCGTACTCATAGCGTGGTACATCGGCGTGGCTGCGGTCGAGGGCGAGGCCGGCATCGCCGAGTCGCTGCCCATGGTCGCCGTCATCCTGATATTCCTGGCCCGCAAGGGCATTCTCGACGACGAGAAGCTCGTCCGTGCCGCCGACAGAATAAGATAACCCTCAAACAGAATACTTATGAAAAGAATGCTCCTTTCCTTCATTGCCCTGGCAATGACGGCCGTTAGTGCATTGGCCGGGCAGAAGCTCAGCCTGAACGACGTCGTGGGCGGCACGTTCCGCAGCGAGTCGATGACCGCCGTGACGCCGCTGGCCGACGGCGAGACCTATGCCCAGATCAGCGACGACGGCAAGCGCATCGTCAGCTATTCGTTCCGCACGGGCAAGCAGACCGCCGTGCTCTTTGACGCGGAGACAGCCCGTGGGGCGAAAGTAGGCCGCGTCGACGGCTACATCATGAGTCCCGACGGCAAGCGCATCCTCATCCAGACGCAGACGAAGCCCATCTACCGCCGCTCGTTCACCGCCACCTATTATATATATATGATCCAGAACAACAAGCTGGAGCCCCTCAGCGACGGCGGCCCGCAGCAGGCACCCGTCTTCTCGCCCGACGGCAACGTCATCGCCTTCGTGCGCGACAATAACATCCATCTGGTCAAGCTGCTCTACGACAACGCCGAGAGCCAGATTACCAAGGACGGGAAGCTCAACGAGGTGATTAACGGCATTCCCGACTGGGTCTACGAAGAGGAGTTCAGCTACAACTCCGCACTCGTCTTCACGGCCAACTCCGAGCAGGTGGTCTGGGTGCGCTTCGACGAGAGCCAGGTGAATCAGTACGCCATGCAGCTGTTCAAGGGCCTGGCCCCGGAGCGCGGGGAGTATGCCGAATATCCGGGCTTCTACACCTACAAGTATCCCGTGGCAGGCGGCAAGAACTCTGACGTCAGCGTGATGAGCTACGACATCAAGAGCCACCAGACGCGCCGCATGGACCTGCCGCTCGACAAGGACGGCTATATACCCCGCATCAAGGCTACCAGCGACCCCTCGAAGATTGCCGTGTTCACCATGAACCGCCATCAGGACTGCCTGCGCATCTATATGTGCAACCCGCTCTCGACGCTCTGCCAGCTCGTGGTCGAGGACAAGGTCGACAAGTATGTCAAGGAGGAGGTGCTGTCGCAGACGCTGATTACCGACAAGCACATCGTGCTCACCAGCGAGCGCGACGGCTATAACCACATCTACGTCTACAACCTCAACGGACAGCTGATGCGCGCGGTGGGCGACCAGGAGAAGCCCGGACAGCTGCTCGGCGGGCAGGCCCACACCATCGTCACCGATGTCTACGGCTACGACGAGCCGACGGGCGACGTCTACTTCGCCGCCCTCAGCGAAGGCCCCACCGACCAGAAGGTGTTCGTGTCGCACAGCAACGGCCGGACCGACTGCCTGACGCCGAAGCAGGGCTGGAACTCCGCCGTCTTCTCGAAAGGCTTCAGGTACTTCGTCCAGACGTGGTCGGACCTCAACACGCCCCCCGTCAGCTCGCTCTGCAACAACCAGGGCAAGACACTCGCCACACTCATCGACAACAAGGCACTGGCCGACAAGTATGCCAGCTACGACATGGGCACAAAGGAGTTCATCGTCGTCACGACCCCCGAGACGAAGCTCGTGGGCTGGATGGTGAAGCCCAAGGACTTCAGCCCGGCGAAGAAGTACCCCGTCATCATGTACCAGTATGGCGGCCCCGGCGCCCAGCAGGTGCAGAACAAGTGGGGCATCGGCATGAGCGGCAACGGTGCCGTCATGGAGCAGCTCATGGCCCAGCAGGGCTACATCGTGGTCTGCGTCGACAACCGCGGCACGGGCGGGCGCGGTGCGGAGTTCGAGAAGTCTACCTACCTGCGGCTTGGCGAGCTTGAGTCGCGCGACCAGGTGGAGACCGCCCTGTGGCTCGGACGGCAGTCCTACGTCGACAAGGACCGCATCGCCATCTGGGGCTGGTCGTATGGCGGCTGGAACACGCTGATGTCGATGTCGGAGGGCCGCCCCGTCTTCCGCTGCGGCATCGCCATCGCCCCGCCTACCTGCTGGCGCTACTACGACACCGTCTACACCGAGCGCTATATGCGCACGCCCAACGAGAACCAGCAGGGCTACGACGAGGTGAACCCCATTGCCCGCGCCCCGAAGCTCAGCGGCGCACTGCTGCTCTGCCACGGCCTGGCCGACGACAACGTCCACTACCGCAACACGGCTGAGTATGTCGAGGCCCTCGTCCAGGCTGACAAGGACTTCCGCCAGCTCGTCTATACCAACCGTAACCACGGCATCAGCGGCGGCAACACCCGCAACCACCTGTTCAGGCAGTGTCTGAACTTCTTCGACAGCGAGATGAAGCAGTAGCCCATATCCGATAAATAGACCGGGTAATTACCAATCGCGGGAAACATCCTACACTTCCTACACTTCCTACACCTGCCCGACTTTTTTAGGTGTAGGAAGTGTAGGAAGTGTAGGATAAAAAGTACAAATAACAACTATATATATAGGGTCAAGCCGTAAGGATGCAGGGCGAAAAGGGGGCTTTCAGGCTGGTTGTGGTGCTGGAACCGACACCTGAACCTACACCTTGGCTGTAGGCAGACAGAAAACCAAAACGAGAACGAAAACGAGAACCAAAACGAAAACGGAAGCACGGCACGACGTGGATTTTTCAAAAGGTGGCGGGTTTTGCCGAAAAGGCGGCGGGTTTTGGAGAAAAAGCAGCGGGTTTTGGTGATAAGGAATTGCAACGGCACGCTTCCACGGAAGGGCCTGTCATCGCCAGTCTTTGAACAGAGGCGGCGCATCCACCGTCCGGAGGATGCGCCGCCTGTTGTAACGCTGCGGATGTCATACTGGCGTCAGGCCAGCAACTTCTTCACCTGGTCGTAGACGTTCTGGCCGGTGAAGCCGAGCTTCTCGTCGAGCACCTTGTAGGGAGCAGAGAAGCCGAAGCTCTCAAGACCCCATACGCAGCCGTCGGCACCTACCAGCCCTTCGAGGTTGACGGGCAGGCCTGCTGTCAGACCGAACTTCTTCTTGCCTGCGGGCAGGACGCTCTGCTGGTACTCCTTCGGCTGGCTGCGGAACAGTCCCTCGGACGGGACGCTCACCACGCGCGTCTTGATGCCGTCGGCGGCGAGCAGCTTTGCACCGGCTTCGAGGGTTGACACCTCCGAGCCGCTGGCCAGCAGGATGACGTCGTAGTCGTCGTCGCTGCCGGCAACGACGTAGGCACCCTTCGCGGCCTGCGAGTAGTCGTTGCCCTCGGGCAGCATGTCGATGTTCTGGCGCGAGAAGATGAGGGCCGTCGGCGTGTCGGTGTTTTCCATTGCCATGCGCCAGCAGACGGTGGTCTCCTCGGCATCGGCGGGGCGGACGACGAGCACCGAGTTCTTGCCGCTGTGGTTCTTCAGCTTCTCCATCAGTCGGATCTGGGCCTCCTGCTCAACGGGCTCGTGGGTAGGCCCGTCCTCGCCGACGCGGAAGGCGTCGTGGGTCCAGATGAACTTCACGGGCAGCTCCATCAGGGCTGCCATGCGTATGGCGGGCTTCATGTAGTCGCTGAACACGAAGAACGTGCCGCAGGCGGTGATGACGCCTCCGTGCAGGGCCATGCCGATGCAGCAGCAGGCCATCGTCAGTTCGGCAACGCCGGCCTCGAAGAAGGCTCCGCTGAAGTCGCCGCGAACCAGGTCGTGGGTCTTCTTCAGGAAACCGTCCGTCTTGTCGGAGTTCGACAGGTCGGCGCTTGCGCAGATCATGTTGGGCACCTGCTCGGCCAGTGCCGACAGCACGGTAGCCGATGCTCCGCGGGTGGCGACGCCGGCCTTCTGCTCAATTTTCGTCCAGTCGATGACGGGAGCCTTGCCGCTGAACCACTCCTCGAGCTGCTTGGCCTGCACGGGATGGCCCTTGGCCCACTCGGCCTTCTCGGCGTAGCGCTGGTCGCAGATCTGGCGCAGCTCCTTGGCGCGCTGGGCGTAAAGTTCCTGCACTTCGGGGAATATCTGGAACGGGTCGGCGAGGTCGGCACCCAGGTTCTTCATCGTGTTGACGTAGGCGTCGCCGCCGAGGGGGGCGCCGTGGGTGGCGCAGCTCGACTCGTAGCTCGAGCCGTCGGCCTTGCGGGCACCCTTGCCCATGACGCAGTGGCCGATGATGAGCGAGGGGCGCTCCGTCTCGGCCTGAGCCTTCTTGATGGCCTCGCGGATCTGGTCGACGTCGTTGCCGTCGATCTTCTGCACGTACCAGCCCCAGGCCTCGTACTTCCTGGCGGTGTCCTCGCTGGTCACCACCTCTGTCTTCGTCGAGAGCTGAATGTCGTTGGCGTCGTAGAACATGATGAGGTTGTCGAGGCCCAGGTTGCCGGCAATGCGGCCTGCACCCTGCGAAATCTCCTCCTGCACGCCGCCGTCTGAGATGTAGGCGTAGATGGTCTGGTTCATCACGCTGCCCAGGCGTGCCTTCAGAAACTTGGCGGCGATGGCAGCGCCAACGGCGAAGGTGTGGCCCTGGCCGAGAGGGCCGGAGGTGTTCTCGATTCCGCGCTCAATCTCGCGCTCTGGGTGGCCGGGCGTCACCGAGCCCCACTGGCGCAGGTTCTTCAGGTCGTCGAGCGTGTATTTGCCGATGAGGGCCAGCTGTGCATAGAGCATCGGAGCCATGTGGCCTGGGTCGAGGAAGAAGCGGTCGCGTCCCTCCCAGGTGGGGTTCTCGGGGTCGTAGATGAGGAATTCACTGTACAGGGTGTTGATGAAGTCTGCACCGCCCATAGCGCCGCCGGGGTGTCCCGACTTGGCTTTTTCAACCATCGAGGCTGCCAGGATACGGATGTTGTCGGCAGCCTTGTTCATAAGTTTCTTGTCGTTCATATTTGATAATTACTGTTAATAGCGAAATTTTCCGCAATGTATTGTTTTCCGGCTACTTGATGCTAAGCACGACGAGCGACTTGGCGGGGAGCTTGACGCTGACGGCGTTCTTCTTCAGGATGGCATCCTTGTAGTCGGCGGGGACAACGACTGAGGGGTGGTTGAAGTCGTTGTAGTCGGCTACGCTGCGCGAGGTGAGAATCTGTCCGCTCACCTGGCGGGGCTTGAAGCCGTCAATCTCGAAGTCGACGCTCTGCTCCTTGTCCAAGGAGACGTTGGTGACGGCGAGTATGATGCTGCCGTCCTTGGTCTTGGCTGCCGAGGCCGACAGCATCGGGCAAGGCCGGTAGCCGGCATCCTTGGCTCCATTCTTCTGACGGAAGTATGCCTTGCTGACGGCCATCGTCTCGCTCTCAAGGTCGACGGGCAGGTAGGTGGCATCCATAAACGGCGTGTAGAGCTTGAAGACGTGGTAGGTGGGCGTGAGCACCATGTGGCCCGTGCCCTTCTGGTCGGTCAGTATCATCGACTGCAGCACGTTGACCACCTGCGCGATGTTGGCCATCTTCACGCGGTCGGTGTACTTGTGGAAGACGTTGAGCGAGAGCGAGGCTACGAAGGCGTCGCGCAGGGCGTTCTGCTGGTAGAGGTGGCCGCTGACGGTGCCGGGCTCCTCGTCCCACCACGTGCCCCACTCGTCGACGAGCAGTCCGATCTGGTTCTTCGGGTCGGCCGCGTCCATGATGGCCTTGTGGCGCTTGATGACTTCCTCAATCTCGAGACACTTGCCCAGCGCCCAGTAGTACTGGTTGTTGTCGAAGTTGGTGGCCGAGCCCTTCGGGCCGTTCCATCCCGAGCAGGTGTAGTAGTGGAGCGAGATGCCCTGCATACGCTTGCCGATGTTCTTCATGAGCACCTCGGTCCAGTTGTAGTCGTAGTCGCTGGCCCCGCTGGCAATGCGGTAGAGCTTGTTGCCCGTGTAGTCGCGCAGGTAGGTGTTGAACTTGCGGAACTCGTTGCTGTAGTATTCGGGCGTCATGTTCCCGCCGCAGCCCCAGGCCTCGTTGCCGATGCCGAAGTACTTCACCTTCCAGGCCTTCTCGCGGCCGTTCTGGCGGCGCAGGCGTGCCATCGGGGTGTCGCCGTCGCTGGTCATGTATTCTACCCACTGGGCCATCTCCTTGACGGTGCCCGAACCGACGTTGCCGCTGATGTAGGGCTCGCAGCCGAGCATCTCGCAGAGGTTCAGAAACTCATGGGTGCCGAAGGAGTTGTCCTCGATGGTGCCCCCCCAGTTGTTGTTGCGCAGCGAGGGGCGCTGCTCCTGCGGGCCGATGCCGTCCATCCAGTGATAGTCGTCGGCAAAGCATCCGCCCGGCCAGCGCATGACGGGAATCTGCAGGGCCTTGAGCGCCTCGAAGACGTCCTTGCGGTAGCCGTTGATGTTTGGAATCTTTGACTTGGGGCCTACCCAGAGTCCGCCGTAGATGCAGCTGCCGAGGTGCTCGGAGAACTGTCCGTAGATTTCGCGGTTGATCTTGGCACCGGGCTTGTCGGCGTGGATGGTTGCCCTCAATGGATTATCAGCCATTGCCGCCGAAGCACAGCCGATGGTAATAGCAGTCAAAAGGAGTAGTCTTTTCATTACTTTTTTTGGTTTGGGTTCATAATCGACTGCAAAAATACTAATAAATAATGTGTTTACCAAGAAAAAACAGGATTAAGTGCGATTATTTCGGCAAAAATGAGTAATTTTGCAGCCGATTTATAGAAATACGGTAGTGAAAATATATATATTTCCGATTCTTCTCTTATGGGTGGTGCTGCCTTTGCGCGCCCAGGAATACCTGACTGGCGTCATCGTCGATGCTGATACAGGCGACAGCATTGTCAGCGCAAGTGTCGTCTACGACGGTCGCCGCATTGCTACGGTGGCCGACGCCAAGGGGCGCTACCGTATTGCGCGCCACCAGGGGTGGAGCCTCTCGTTCAGCGCCGTCGGCTATAAGAAGCGCACCATCCGCGTGGGCGAAAGTACGCGCGGACAGCTGAACATACGCCTGAAGCCCGACCGCCGACAGCTGGGCGAGGTGAAGGTGAAGGCCAAGCGCAGGAAGTACAGCCGAAAGGACAACCCGGCGGTAGAACTGATGAAGCGCGTGGTGGCGGCCAAGCGGCGCACTGATTTGGCCGTTAACGACTACTACCAATATAATAAGTACGAGAAGCTGACCGTGGCGCTCAACGATCTGAAGCCCGAGCAGCTGGCCAAGAAGCCCTTCAGCAACCACCAGTTCCTGATGGACCAGATTGAGGTGAGTCCTTTCACCAACAAACTAACGATTCCCGTCACGGTCGACGAGACGGTGTCGAGAAAGGTGTACCGCAAGAACCCCCGCTCGGAGAAGACATACATCGAGGGACGAACGTCGTCGGGCGTGAACGATATGTTCCAGACGGGCGACATTATCAACACCGTCGTCAAGGATGTATTCACCGACATCGACCTCTATGAGGACCAGATCAGGCTGCTGCAGCGCCCCTTCACGTCGCCCATCTCGAACGAGGGCCTCGGCTTCTACCGCTACTACATAGAACACGCTGCTCGTCGGGCGCGATTCCTGCATTCACCTGCACTTCCTGCCCAACAACCAGATAGACAGAGGCTTCCGCGGCGACCTCTACATACTGAATGATTCGACACTCCACGTGCGCAGCTGTCAGTTGACCATCCCCACGCAGAGCAACGTGAACTTCGTCGACTCGATGCAGGTGCATCAGGAGTACGAACAGCTCGACGACGGACAGTGGGTGCTGACCCGCAACGACATGGTGACGGTGCTCAAGCTCTTTGAGTTTATACAGGAGAGCATCGTCGTCACTCAGTCCACGCGAATGTCGGACTACTCCTTCGACGAGATACCGGCCAAGATGTTCAAGGGCGGCGCCAAGGAGATTATCAGTCCTGACGTCGAGATGCGCGACAGTACCTACTGGGAAGGCTACCGCGAGAACGTCGAGATGACGCGAGGCGAAAAGCGCATGGACAAGTTCGTGCGCGGCTTCGAGACCATACGCGGCTTCAAGTTCCTCATCCTGGCGGCCAAGGCCGTGGTGGAGAACTCCATAGAGACGAGTAAGCCCAACTACATCGACATCTGCCCCATCACGACGGTCGTCAGCCATAACTTTGTCGACGGATGGCGAACGCGACTGAGCATGAGAACGACGGCCAACCTGCACAAGCACCTCTTCTTCCTGGGCTATTACGCCCGAGGCTGGGACAGCCGGAAGAACTACTATAACGCTGAGGCCACCTACTCGCTGAATGCTAAGAACTACTCGGTACATGAGTTCCCGCGCCGGACACTCACCCTGCAGCTGTCGAACGAAGTCTGCTCGCCGGGCGACCACTTCCTCGAGCACGATAAGGATAACGTGTTCATGTCGATGAAGTGGGCCAAGGCCGACAAGATGATGTTCTACAACCGCCAGCAGCTGACCTTCGAGTATGAGACCGACTGGGGGCTCCGCGCCGTCGTCGGCGCCAAGCGCGAGAAGAACGAGGGGGCCGGCGAGCTGCGGCTGCTGCCGCTGTCGGCCGCTGCCGTGTCAGATCCTTCCGGGGAAGCCCGTGCCACGACCATGCGCACGACCGAGACGACGGTCAGCCTGCGCTATGCCCCGGGCGAGACGTATATCAACAACAAGCAGCGGCGGCGCGTCATCAACCTTGACGCACCGGTGTTCAGCATATCTTACACCCACGGCTTCGACGGGCTGCTCGACGGCCAGTACGACTACAACTACACCGAGGCCAGCATCTTCAAGCGCTTCTGGCTCAGCAGCTGGGGCAAGGCCGACGTTACGCTGAAGGGGGGCGTGCAGTGGAACCAGGTGCCCTTCCTGCTGCTCATCCATCCGGCGTCCAACATGTCATACCTGGCACAGCCCGAGACGTTCAGCCTCATTAACGACATGGAGTTCCTGAACGACCGCTTCGCCTCGCTGATGGTGACGTGGGACCTGAGCGGCCGACTGTTCAACCGCACGCCCATCATCAAGCGCTGGCACTGGCGCGAGTTCATCGGCGTGCGCACCCTGTGGGGCTCGCTCCGCGACAGAAACAACCCTGCAGCAGCACGCAACGTGGGCAACGACCGCCTGATGCTGTTCCCCGAGGGTGTCAGCGTGATGGACCCCGACAAGCCCTACGTCGAGGTGATGGTTGGCATACACAACATCCTGAAGTTCTTCAACATCGACTATGTGCGCCGCCTGAACTACAACGAGCTGCCGACCAGTCCGAAGTGGGGCTTGCGCTACTCGATGTCGCTGACGTTCTGAAGTGTTGAGCAGATAAAGATTGAAAGAATAGAAAAGTAAAAATACATTATGAACTATCTTGACAGAAACGAATTTAACTTTGAGCCAAGCCAGAAGGTGCTTGACGCTGTAGAGAATTTCGACCCTAAGGATCTGTGCTTCTATACCCGCATCTACGATCAGGGCAAGAAGAGCGTCATCAGCGTCCGCGTCAGTGAAATCTACGGCGTGCCCGAAGAGCAGGTGCTGCTGGCCTACGGCGGCGAGGAAATCCTGAAAAACGCCATCCACTACTTCCTGATGAAGGGCGACAACAAGACAATCCTCATACCCCAGTTCTCGTGGTGGTATTATAATAAGGTGGCCAGCGAGTGCGGCGGCACGTTCGAGATGTACCCTCTCTACGAGGAGGACGACACCTTCGCCTACAACGTCAGCGAGGTCATTGAGTACACCAACCGCATACACCCCCGTATGCTGCTGCTGGCATCGCCCAACAACCCCACGGGCAACTCGCTGACCAGCGAGGAGATTGGCCGCATCATGGAGAACATCCCCGCCGACACGATGGTGCTGGTCGACGAGGCCTACGCCAGTTTCATCACCACCGACACTGACTACATCGCTCCCTTGGTGAACAAGTACAACAACCTCATCATCTCGCGCACACTCTCGAAGTTCTACGGCCTGCCCGGTCTGCGCACGGGCTTCGGCTTCATCGGGAAGGGTCACGACCAGTTCCTGAGCTACTCGAACAAGTATCTGGGCTTTAACCGCTTTGCCGAGGCTGTCGCAATAGCTGCCTTGGAGAGCGACGAGCATTACCGCCACGTGGCCGACGAGATGGAGTGGGGCCGTCAGCTCTACAAGAAGGAGCTCGGCGGGCTGCCCGGATTCAAGGTCTACAAGTCGGTGGCCAACTTCATCCTCATCAAGTACCCGTTGGAGATCAAGGAGCGGCTGATGGAGGCCCTGAAGCTTCAGGACTACAAGATTAAGTTTATGGGCGACCCCGGGCTCGAATCCTGCCTGCGCATCACGCTGGGCCGCCGCGAGCAGACGCAGACCGTGGTCGACACCATCAAGAGCGTGTATCAGGAAGTCAGGAAGTGAATAGTAAACCTGTAAATAGAATATCATCTGATGAACGAGAAATACAGAGCAACGCTCAAGTCGAGCGAGACTGAAGACTGGCTTGACCTGCACGTCATACGCCCCTTTTGCTACTATTGCGCCGTCTTCTTTGCGAAGTTCGACATCAATCCCAACACGGTCACCATCTGGTCGATGATTGTCGGCGCCGCCAGCGCCATCTTCTTCGGCTGCGCCAGTTTCTACTACGGCGGCACGATGGGACTGGTCTACAACATCATCGGCATCGTGCTGCTGATGGTGGCCGACGTCCTCGACTGTACCGACGGCCAGCTGGCCCGCATGACGGGCAAGAAGAGCCGCTTGGGCCGCATCCTCGACGGCGTGGCGGGCTTCACCTGGTTCCTGCCCATCTATGTGGTTCTTGTCTGGCGCTTCTATCAGCACCACACCATCGAGTTCGGCTGGTTTGGCATCGCCGATACGCCCCAGAATACCCTTCTTGCGACGGCTGTCGTCTTCGTGCTCGGCCTCATTGCAGGCTTCGCCGGACTGGCAGGCCAGCAGCGCCTGGCCGACTACTACATCCAGGTACACCTCTTCTTCCTGAAGGGCGAGAAGGGCAGCGAGCTCGACAACTCGGTGCGGCAGCAGGAAATCTACGACCACATGCCGCCCCATGCGCCGGCCTACGAGCGCCTGTTCCAGAAGTCGTATGTCGACTACACACGTAAGCAGGAGAAGGTGACGCCGCAGTTCCAGCGCCTCCTTTCTAAGCTGCGCGAGAAGTATGGCTCAACCGACAACATCCCGCAGCAGGTTCGCGAGGAGTTTCGGCAGAAGTCGCTGCCCGTCATCTTCTGGAACGGTCTGCTCACGTTCAACTTCCGCGAGTCGTGGCTCTTCCTTTTCTGCCTGCTCGACGTTCCCGTCTGCCACTTCGTGTTCGAGATTGTCGTCCTGGGCCTGCTCTGGAAGTACGTCAACCTTCGTCACGAGGCGTTCTGCAAGGAAATAGCCGACAAGTTATAAATCAGAAAGCGCAAATGCGTAAATCATAAGCCGTATGCGGTGGACCAAGCAGCGTCTCAACAACCTCTTCTTCGTCGTGGGCATCCTGGCCTGCGTGGTGATGCTTCTGACGTTCGATGTCAGTTTCGCCGAGCTGTGGCAGCACATCTGCCATGCGGGCTACTGGCTCATACCCATCGTCGGCGTCTGGATCATCATCTATGCCATCAACGCCTGGTCGTGGCTCACCATCATCCGCAGCAAGACGCGCGGCACCAGCGAGCGCGTCAGTTCCCTGCGCGTCTATCGCCTCACCATCACGGGCTATGCGCTGAACTACGCCACGCCCGTCGGCGGCCTCGGAGGCGAGCCCTACCGCATTCTTGAACTGTCGAAGGACGTCAGCAACGAGCATGCCACGTCCAGCGTCATCCTCTATGCGATGATGCACTTCTTCGCCCACTTCTGGTTCTGGTTCACCAGCATCTTCATCTATCTGGCGCTGGCTGCCGTCGGCGACCTGCCCATCAACACCGCCATTGCCACCGTGCTGGCCGTCATCATCGTGTTCTGCCTCGTGGCCTTCTACATCTTTGCCAAAGGCTACCGTAACGGTCTGGTGGTGAAGACGCTCCGATGGATAGGCCACATCCCGGGACTGAAGGGCTGGAGCGCGCGCTTCCGCGAGAAGCACGCCGAGACGCTCTCGAACATCGACGGGCAGATAGCAGCCCTGCACGCCGAGGACAAGGCCGCCTTCTACAAGAGCCTGCTCCTTGAGTACTGCTCGCGCATCGTGCAGAGCAGCGAGGTGCTGTTCATGCTCCTGCTCTTCGGCATCGACAACGGCGGCGGCTTCGCCGGCATCTTCGTTACCTACCTCCACAGCATCCTCATCGTCTCGTTCACCACGCTCTTTGCCAACCTTATAGGCTTCCTCCCCATGCAGCTCGGCGTCCAGGAGGGTGGCTTCGTGCTGTCCATTGCTGCCCTCGGCCTCTCTGCCGCCCTCGGCA
Organism: uncultured Prevotella sp.; assembly: GCA_905235325.1. Lineage (GTDB taxonomy): Bacteria > Bacteroidota > Bacteroidia > Bacteroidales > Bacteroidaceae > Prevotella. The sequence continues at coordinate 26,804 of CAJOLE010000017.1, forward strand.
TCTTCGTCAGCATCATCTGCCGCGTGCGCGAAATCATCTGGATAGCCGTCGGTATGCTCATCATGCGGCTGCCCGACAAATAAACAGTAAACCGAAAACAGCAAAAACGTAAATCCCATGATTGGTGTAATACTTGCAGCGGGGATGGCCAAGCGCCTGCGCCCCCTTACAGACCACCAGCCCAAGTGCCTGCTCAAGATTGGCGGGCGCACACTCCTGGAGCGCACCGTCGATGCCATGCACCTGAACGGCATCACCCAGTTCGTCGTCGTCACCGGCTATTGCGCCGACCAGATACGCGACTTCCTCACCACCCACTTCCCGCTTTTCGCTTTTCACTTCATCCACAACGCTGACTACGAGCACAACAACAACATCTACTCGCTCTGGCTTGCCATGAAGCACGTCGGTGGCCAGGACGTCCTGCTGATGGACAGCGACATCCTCTGCGACCCGGCGGCCGTCAGTGCCATTGCCACGCAGACGGAGGCTGCCCTCGCCGTCAACCGCCACGAACTCGGCGAGGAGGAGATGAAGGTCGTCGTCGACGCCGAATGCCGCATCACAGAAATCTCAAAGACCTGCAGCCCCGCCGACGCCATGGGCGAGAGCGTGGGCATCGAGCACATCACGCCGGCCTACGGCGAGGCGCTCGCTGCCGAACTCGACCAGATGATAGAGCACGAGGGGCTCATCGACATCTTCTACGAGAGCGTGCCTTCGAGCGCCTCATCCCTCAGGGCCACACCTTCCGCGTGGTCGACACCACCGACTACTTCAGCTACGAGCTCGACACCCCCGAGGACTTCGCCCGTGCCCAGGAGCTCATGCCCGTCGCCCTGCTTTAGCCCACTTTCCCGAGCGGCACAGCCCCGACGGGGCGCACGTCGGGCGGCAGCGAAGGGTTCAGCCGCTGCGACGTTAAAAAAACGTAAATCAGAACGCTCCGTAGGGGTGGTTTGAAGAAGATTTCGTACTTTTGTAAATCGAAGTCAGACAAATCTAAAACCTAAACGAATTATGGAAAATAACAACGCTCAGCTGATTGCCCAGTGCGAGGCAATAGCAAAGGAATGGCTCTCTCCGGCCTTCGACGAGGAGACGCGAAAGGAAGTACAGGCCATGCTCGACGCCGACGACAAGTCGGCACTCATCGACGCCTTCTACCAGAACCTTGAGTTCGGTACGGGTGGCCTGCGCGGCATCATGGGTGCCGGCACCAACCGCATGAACAAGTACATCGTCGGCATGGCCACACAGGGCTTTGCCAACTACATCAACAAGGCATTCCCCGACATCCAGCCCGCCGTGGTCGTCGGCCACGACTGCCGCAACAACGGCCGTATGTTTGCCGAGAGCGTTGCCGACATCTTCTCCGCCAACGGCATCAAGGTCTATCTCTTCGAGAGCCTGCGCCCCACGCCGGAGATTTCGTTCGCCATCCGCCAGCTCGGCTGCCAGGCCGGTGTCAACGTGACGGCCTCCCACAATCCCCGCGAGTATAACGGCTACAAGGCATACTGGGACGACGGCGCCCAGGTGCTGGCACCCCACGACAAGGGCATCATCGACGAGGTGAACAAGGTGAAGATCGGCGACGTGAAGTTCGAGGGCAACAAGGACCTCATCGTCCCCATCGGCGGCGAGATGGACTGGGACTACATCCAGGCCGTCAAGGAGGCCATGGTCGACCAGGACGTCATCCTGCGCCAGAAGGACCTGAACATCGTCTACTCGCCCATGCACGGCACGGGCCGCGTCATCATCCCCATGGCCCTGCGCTCATGGGGCTTCCAGAACATCCACGTCGTGCCCGAGCAGATGGTCATCGACGGCAACTTCCCCACCGTCGTCAGCCCCAATCCCGAGAATGCCGAGGCCATGACGCTGGGCATGAAGCTCGGCACGAAGCTTAACGCCGACCTCGTCATCGCCTCCGACCCCGACGCCGACCGCCTGGCCATCGTCTGCCGCAACGCCAAGGGCGAGTGGGAAATCCTGAACGGCAACCAGACCTGCATGATGTTCTGCTGGTACATCATCGCCAACAAGAAGAAGCTCGGACAGCTCAAGGGCAACGAGTTCCTCGTGAAGACCATCGTCACCACCGAGGTCATTGCCAAGATTGCCGAGAAAAACGGCGTCGAGCTGAAGGACTGCTACACAGGCTTCAAGTGGATAGCCAACGAGATACGCATCAACGAGGGCGTGAAGAAGTACATCGGCGGCGGCGAGGAGTCGTTCGGATTCCTGCCGTTCGACAAGGTGCGCGACAAGGACTCCCCCGCCAGCATCTGCCTGATCTGCGAGATTGCAGCCTGGGCCCGCGACAACGGCAAGACGCTCTACGACCTGCTCATGGACATCTACGCCGAGTACGGCTTCTCGAAGGAAGTGACCATCAACGTCGTCCGTCCTGGCAAGACCGGCGCCGACGAGATCAAGCAGATGATGACCAACTTCCGTGAGAACCCGCCGCAGGATCTGGGCGGCTCGAAGGTCAGCCTCTGGAAGGACTACAAGACACTCGAGGCCCGCAAGGCCGACGGCACCGTCGGGAAGATTGACATGCCCGACACGTCGAACGTGCTGCAGTGGTTCTGCGAGGACGGAACAAAGGTCTCCGTGCGCCCATCGGGCACCGAGCCGAAGATCAAGTTCTATACTGAGGTCAAGGATCCCACCTTCAAGTGCGCCGGCTGCTACGAGCGCTGCACGAAGGCCGCCGAGGAAAAGATTGAGGCCATCAAGAAGAGCCTGAACCTCTGACCAACAGCGAAAAGACAGAATGAGGGAGCATCCGCAGTCACGGGTGCTCCCTTTTTCGGCTTTCAGCACCCCTGATTACTAAACATAGGAGACATCCTACACTTCCTACACTTCCTACACCTGCCCGAAAATTTTAGGTGTAGGAAGTGTAGGAAGTGTAGGATAAAAAGTACAAATAACAACTATATATATACGTGCAAGTCGTAAGGATGCAGGCCGTAAAGGGCCTTCCCGGCCGGCTGCGGGGCTGGAACCGACACCTGACCCTACACCTTGGCAGCAGGCAGACGGAAAATCAAAAGGCGGCGGTTTTTGCGGAAAAGGCGGCGGGTTTTGCGGAAAAGGCGGCGGGTTTTACATAAGAAAAAGCTGGATTGTAGTTACAACATACAGCACATTCAAACGCCGCCGGGGCTGCTGAAATTTCAGGGTCGGACCGCTTCTCTGTCACTGGGGTAGTGACGGCTCATGCCGGGTGCTGCGACTCTCGAGAGCGGGGCAATGGGTGAAAAAATAGGAGAAATGTTTTGTAATCCCGCCAAAATGCAGTACCTTTGCACCAAAATTACAAGCGTAAAATGGCAAAGAAGAGAAGGTGGCACTGCCTGTCGGGCCAGGAACCGACAGAGCTTGACCAACAGGTGATGTACTGGGAACGGAAAGGAAAACTGGTGCCTACGCGCGATCTGATCAAGACGCCCGAGCAGATAGAGGGCATCAGGCGCGCGGGAGTCGTGAACACCGGCGTGCTCGACGAGGTGGCCCGCCACATCGGTGCGGGAATGTCGACGCTGGAGATTGACCAGATCTGCCGCCGCTACTGCGAAGAGCACAATGCGGTGCCCGCCTGCCTGAACTATGGCGGCGACGATGAGACCCAGCCATTCCCGATGTCGGTCTGCACGAGCATCAACGAGGTGGTGTGCCACGGTGTGCCCAAGGCCGAGGACGTGCTCGAGGAGGGCGACATCATCAATGTAGATTTCACGACGATTGTCGACGGCTATTTTGCCGACGCCTCGCGTATGTTCATCATCGGCAAGACGACGCCCGAGAAGGAGCAGCTGGTGCGCGTGGCCAAGGAGTGCCTGGAGATAGGCATGGAGGCCGCCAAGCCCTTCGGCTTCGTGGGCGACATCGGCCATGCCATCGAGAAGCACTGCAAGAAGTACGGCTACGGCGTTGTGCGCGACCTGGCGGGTCACGGTGTGGGCAATGCCTTCCACGAGGAGCCCGACATCGACCACTATGGCCATCGGGGCACGGGTATGCTGCTCGTGCCGGGCATGGTGTTCACGATAGAGCCGATGGTGAACATGGGCACGTGGAAGGTGTTCATCGACGAGGACGACCCCTACGGCTGGGAAGTGATTACCGAGGACGAGAAGCCCAGCGCCCAGTGGGAGCACACGCTGCTGATGACAGACCACGGCGTTGAAATACTGAGCTATTGATATGAGTGATATATATATACTAGGTATAGAGTCGAGCTGCGACGACACGTCGGCAGCCGTGCTCAGGGACGGGGTGCTGCTGTCGAACGTGACGGCCTCGCAGTCCGTGCATGAGGCTTACGGCGGCGTGGTGCCCGAGCTGGCATCGCGCGCCCACCAGCAGAATGTGGTGCCGGTGGTCGACCAGGCCCTGAAGCAGGCCGGGGTGGAGAAGGAGCAGCTGTCGGCCGTGGCCTTCACGCGCGGCCCCGGGCTGATGGGCTCGCTGCTCGTCGGCGTAAACTTTGCCAAGGGCTTTGCACGCGCGTTGGGCATCCCGATGATCGACGTGAACCACCTGCAGGGGCATGTCATGGCCCACTTCATCAAGGAGAGCGACGACGACCGCAGCCAGCCGCAACTGCCGTTCCTCTGCTTGCTGGTTAGTGGCGGTAACTCGCAGATTGTCAAGGTGAATGCCTACAACGACATGGAGGTGCTGGGGCAGACCATTGACGACGCCGCCGGCGAGGCCATCGACAAGTGCTCGAAGGTGATGGGCCTGGGCTACCCCGGCGGCCCCATCATCGACCGCCTGGCACGCCAGGGCAATCCGAAGGCGTTCCGGTTTGCCGAGCCCAACATCCCCGGGCTCGACTATAGCTTCTCAGGCCTGAAGACGTCGTTCCTCTACTCGCTGCAGAAGTGGGTGCAGGACGACCCCGACTTCGTCGCGAAGCACAAGGAGGACATTGCCGCCTCGCTGGAGTGGACCATCGTCGACGTGCTGATGAAGAAGCTGAAGAAGGCCGTCAAGGAGACGGGCATCCGCCATGTGGCCGTGGCCGGCGGCGTGAGTGCCAACAACGGGCTGCGCAATGCCTTCCACGATGCGGCCCGACGCTACGGCTGGACCATCTACATACCGAAGTTCTCGTACACCACCGACAATGCCGCCATGATCGGCATCGTGGGCTACTACAAGTATCTGGACAAGGACTTCTGTCCGATCGAAGCCCCCGCATTCTCGAAGGTGACGTTCGCATAAGTAATACGTAAATATTCTATTAAGGTGGATTTTGAAGCAAAAGTGACGAGCAGGGAAGTCAGTGAACTGCTCTGGGATATGGAGAAGACCGTCGGCACGGCTGAGAGTTGTACCGGCGGGCGCATTGCCGAGGCCATTATAGCGGTGCCCGGCGCCTCGAAGTACTTCAAGGGGGGCATTATCTCGTATGTCAATGAAATCAAGGAGTCGTTGCTCGGCGTCGACCCACAGGTGCTGGAGGAGAAAACGGCCGTCTGCGAGGAGGTGGCCGTGGCTATGGTGAAGGGAGCCTGCAAGACCCTGAACACCGACTATGCCATCTCGGCAACAGGCATTGCCGGCCCCTCCGGCGGCACCAAGGACATTCCCGTCGGCACCATCTGGCTCGCCTGCGGAAACACCGAGCGGGTGGTGACGCTGCTCGTGCAGGAAGACCACGGCCGCGACATCAACCTGGCCATTGCCACCAACAAGGCCATGCATCTCTTCTTGAGCTATTTGAAAGAGGAAACAGAACCCAAAGAGGAAAATGAAGGTTAAAAAACATTAATAAGGAAGGATTTCTTATTTCCCGTGTCTCGTTTCTCGCTAAAAATGCGTACCTTTGCACCCTGTTTGGAATAAGTTACTAAAAAGTACACAAAAAAGGAGTAGATAGAAATGTCTAAGATTTGTCAAATTACAGGTAAGAAGGCACAGATAGGTTGTAATGTGTCTCACTCAAAGCACCACACGAAGCGTAGCTTTGACGTTAACCTCTTCAGCAAGAAATTCTACTATGTGGAGGAGGACTGCTGGATTCAGTTGAAGATCAGTGCTGCTGGCCTTCGCATGATTAACAAGGTAGGTCTCGACGCTGCATTGAAGCAGGCTGTTGCCAAAGGATATGTGGACTGGAAAGACATTAAAGTGATAGGAGATTAATAACCATGGCAAGCAAGAAAGCAAAAGGCAACCGCGTGCAGGTCATCCTGGAATGCACTGAGCACAAGGCAAGTGGAATGCCCGGCACAAGCCGCTACATTACCACCAAGAATCGCAAGAATACGCCCGAGCGTATGGAGTTGATGAAGTACAACCCCATCCTGAAGAAGATGACGTTGCACAAAGAGATTAAGTAAGTGGTGTATAGGTTTTAATAAGTAAAAGATAGAGATATGGCAAAAAAAACCGTTGCTACCCTCCATGAAGGTTCAAAGGATGGTCGCGCTTACACAAAGGTTATCAAGATGGTGAAGAGCCCCAAGACGGGTGCCTACACCTTTGACGAGCAGATGGTTCCCAACGAGGAAGTGAAGGACTTCTTCAAGTAGGATTCTATATTCTGAAAATAAATGGCCGAAAGTTTTGCACTTTCGGCTTTTTTGTTTATCTTTGCAAGCGCAAAATAGGAACTATAAATACAAACAAACGGAAAGCATCGGAATGAAACAGACAATCCTTGTGACGGGTGGCACCGGATTTATCGGGAGCCACACCACGGTCGAGCTGCAGCAGGCAGGCTACGAAGTGGTTATTATTGACAATCTGTCGAACTCGAACGCCAGCGTCGTCGACGGCATTGAGAAGATTACAGGCGTGCGCCCAGCCTTCGAGCAGGTTGACTGCTGTGACATGGAGGCTCTCGAGGGCGTGTTCAGGAAATATCCGAAGATTGAGGGCATCATCCACTTTGCCGCCTCAAAAGCCGTGGGTGAGTCGGTTGAGAAGCCGCTGCTCTACTATCGCAACAATATCACGTCGCTCATCAACCTGCTCGAGCTGATGCCGAAGTACGAGGTGAAGGGCATCATCTTCTCAAGCTCCTGTACCGTCTATGGACAGCCCACCGAGGAGAACCTGCCCGTCACAGAGAAGGCCCCCATACAGAAAGCCCTGTCGCCCTACGGCAACACAAAGCAGGTGAACGAGGAAATCATCCAGGACTACATACACAGCGGGGCCCCAATCAAGAGCATTATCCTGCGCTACTTCAACCCCATCGGCGCACACCCCACGGCGCTCATCGGCGAGCTGCCCAACGGCGTGCCCATGAACCTCATTCCCTTCGTCACGCAGACGGCTATGGGCATCCGCGGACAGCTGAAGATCTTCGGCAATGACTATGACACGCCCGACCATACCTGCATACGCGACTATATCTATGTGGTCGACCTGGCCAAGGCGCATGTCAAGGCTATGGAGCGCGTGCTCGACAAGCCTGAGACCGATGCCGTCGAAGTGTTCAACATCGGTACCGGCCGCGGACTGTCAACGCTGGAGGTGGTCGAGGGCTTTGAAAAGGCGACCGGCGTCAAGGTGAACTGGACCTACGCTCCGCGTCGCGAAGGCGACATCGAGAAGGTGTGGGGCGACGTGACCAAGGCCAACGAAGTGCTCGGCTGGAAGGCCGAGACTCCTACCGAGGACGTGCTGCGCTCTGCCTGGAAGTGGCAGGAGAAGCTGCGCGAGGACGGCATTCAGTGATAAATCTTACATATGTTTTTATAATTTAAACGGTCAGACGTGACTGACCAAAGTGTTTGTGTTGTGAAGGGCTCCCGATGTGAATCGGGAGCCTTTTTTTCAGTTCTATTCCTCTTCGTCGCTATCTTCCTGATGGCTGTTCTTGAACACGTGGTTGTGGAGAAAGTCCATCAGCTCAAGGCAGACAATGACCATGACCGTGGCAGCTGTGGCAACGGCGTACATACCGGCACCGGCCGACATACCGATGGCCGCCGTCACCCAGAGACCTGCCGCCGTCGTCAGACCTCTGACGGCATTTTTCTGGAAGATGATGCACCCGGCTCCGATGAAGCCAATGCCCGACACTACCTGGGAGGCAATGCGCGACACGTCATAGCGCGTGGCCTCGGTAATCAGAATGTCGCTGAAACCGTGGGCGGAGATAATCATAAACAGGCCGCTGCCCAGTCCGACGAGGAAATGGGTGCGGAACCCGGCCTCCTTGGCACGGTATTCGCGTTCAAGTCCGATGGCACCGCCAAGCAGTCCGGCAATGAAAATACGAAAGATAAATTGGGCTGTCATAATGCTGATTTGTTGGTTTTTGGTGCAAAGATACGAAATAAATGTGAATAGTTAATCGGGATTTGTAATTTATTTCGTAACTTTGCAACGATTATGATAGAAGTGAAAGTAAAAGACGCTGATTTGCGACAGGCAGCAGCCGACGGCAACGATGCTTTCGTGCAGGTCTTCATCGATGGCATACGCAGTGCCATAGGCGGTGAACTCACGGCAGAGACAATGGCCGGGCTGAATGCTGACCAGGTGACGTTGCTGGCCTGGGATACCCTGCATGGGGAAGTAATGGACGGCGGATTCGTCCAGTTGATATACAATGGATATGGACTATTCATATTCAAGAACCCCTTCGCAAAGGCCGTGAAGCTGTGGGGGCTGCGCGAACTGTCCGGACTTGTCTACGAAGCCCATACACTCTGGCTGAAGCACCGTGAGAAGATAGAGCGCGAGCTGACTGACGAGGAGTTCATGGCGCTGTTTGAGCAGATGCCTGAGTTTGACGACCTTGACGACCAGTTCATCGAGAACGAGGAAGACTGGACGTTGGCCATAGCCCACTACATTGACGAGCATATAGAGAACTTTGCAACGATAGAAGCATGAATAAGCAGGAAGAAGAAATCAGGAAGAAAAGTCCTGTCAACATACGCAACAAGAAGGCCTCGTTCGAGTACTTCTTCATAGAAACCCTGACGGCCGGCATCGTGCTGACCGGCACGGAGATTAAGAGCATCCGTGCCGGCAAGGCCAGTCTGGTAGACTGCTACTGTCTGATTATCAACGGCGAGATGTGGGTGCGCGGCATGAGCATCTCGCCCTACTTCTACGGTTCGTACAATAACCATGAGGCGAAGCGCGACCGCAAGCTGCTGCTGACCAAGCGCGAAATCAGGAAGCTCCAGAGTGCCACCAAGCAGACGGGCTACACGATAGTGCCCCTGCTGGTCTTTCTCGACGAGAAGGGCCGTGCCAAGATGGACATTGCGCTGTGTAAGGGTAAGAAGGCTTTCGACAAGCGTCAGACGCTGAAGGAGAAGGAGGACCGCCGTGAAATGGACCGTGCGATTAAACACTACTAAATGAGACTTATACAGGATATCATCAAGGAGCGGATACTCGTGCTCGACGGGGCTATGGGCACGATGATTCAGACCTATAACCTGCAGGAAGAGGACTTCCGCGGGAACTTTCGCCTGTTCAGCGGCCAGATGCGCGGCAACAACGACGTGCTCTGCCTGACACGCCCCGACGTCATACTCGACATACATCGCCGCTACCTACGTGCCGGAGCCGACATCATTGAGACCAACACGTTCAGTGCCCAGCGCATTTCTGAGGCCGACTACGGCATGGCCAGTCATGCCCGCGAGATGGCGCTGGCGGGTGCCCGACTGGCCCGTCAGGCTGCTGACGAGTTCTCGACACCTGAAGAGCCACGCTTCGTCGCAGGCTCGGTAGGCCCTACTAACAAGACGTGCTCCATGTCGCCCGATGTAAGCAATCCTGCACGCCGCGACCTGACCTACAGCCAGCTCTTTGATGCCTACATTGAGCAGATGGATGCACTCATCGAGGGTGGGGTAGACGCCCTGCTCATAGAGACCATCTTCGACTCGCTGAACTCCAAGTGTGCCATCGACGCAGCCATGACAGCCATGAGCCGGCGGGGCGTCGTGCTGCCCATCATGCTCAGCGTCACCGTCAGCGACCTGGCCGGGCGCACGCTCTCTGGTCAGACGCTTGAAGCCTATCTGGCCAGCATCTCTACCTATCCGATTTTCTCCGTCGGACTGAACTGCTCGTTCGGTGCCCGCCAGATGAAGCCCTTCCTCAAGGAGCTGGCTCGGCGCGCACCTTATTATATATCATGCTACCCCAATGCCGGACTGCCCAACTCGATGGGACTCTACGACGAGACTGCCGAGACGATGGCTCCACAGATAGGCGAGCTTATTGACGAGGGACTGGTGAACATCATCGGTGGCTGCTGCGGTACGACGGATGAGTTTATTGCCAAGTATGTGCCGCTGACCGTTGGCAAGCCCCCCCACGTGCCTGCCAGGAAGCCGCTGACGATGTGGCTCTCAGGTCTTGAACTGCTCGAGGGCGGGAAGTTTATCAATGTGGGCGAGCGGTGCAACGTGGCTGGTTCGAGGAAGTTTCTGAGGCTCATCAAGGAGAAGAACTACGATGAGGCTCTCACAATAGCCCGTAAGCAGGTGCAGGACGGCGCGCTGGTTATCGACGTCAATATGGACGACGGACTGCTTGACGCCCGTAACGAGATGGTGACGTTCCTCAACCTGATAGCCTCTGAGCCGGACATTGCACGTGTGCCCGTGATGATTGACTCGTCGAAATGGGAGGTTATCACCGCCGGACTGCAATGTGTGCAGGGGAAGAGCATTGTCAACAGCATCTCGCTGAAGGAGGGCGAGGAGCTCTTCCTGAGTCATGCGCGCGACTGTATGCGCTATGGCGCTGCCGTGGTGGTGATGTGCTTCGACGAGCAGGGCCAGGCGACGACCTATGAGCGTCGCACAGAGATAGCCAGCCGGGCATACCGCCTTCTGACGGAGAAGGCAGGCATGAATCCGCTCGACATCATCTTCGACCCCAATATACTGGCCATAGCCACCGGCATAGAGGAACACGATGCATACGCCACCGACTTCATCCGTGCTACCCGCTGGATACGTGAAAACCTGCCTGGTGCCCACGTCAGCGGCGGCGTCAGCAACCTGTCGTTCTCGTTCCGCGGCAACAATTATATCCGCGAGGCCATGCATGCCGTCTTCCTCTATCATGCCATTCAGGCTGGTATGGACTTTGCCATAGTCAATCCTGCCACAAAGGTGACCTACAGCGATATTCCCGCCGACCTGCTTGAGATTATAGAGGACGTGGTGCTGAACAGGAAGAAGGGGGCGGCGGAAAGACTGATTGAGGCCTCCCCAAGCCCCTCCGAAGGAGGGGATGTTCCAATACATAAAGGCTCTACTGGCAACCAAACATCCCCTCCTTCGGAGGGGCTTGGGGAGGCCCTCGAGGATCGTTTATCCAATGCTCTGGTCAAGGGCATCGGCGACCACTTGGAGGCTGACTTGAAGGAAGCCTTGGAGAAATACCCCAGGGCTGTCGACATCATTGAGGGGCCGCTGATGGCAGGCATGAACCGTGTGGGCCAGCTGTTTGGCGAGGGCAAGATGTTCCTGCCGCAGGTGGTGAAGACGGCGCGCACCATGAAACAGGCCGTCGGCATACTGAAGCCCTTTATAGATGCCGGAAAGACAGGGCAGACAGGAAACGCCGGGAAAGTGCTCCTGGCAACGGTCAAGGGCGACGTCCACGACATTGGCAAGAATATTGTGGCGGTGGTCATGGCCTGCAACGGCTATGAGGTCATCGACATGGGCGTGATGGTGCCTGCCGAGCAGATTGTGCGCAAGGCCATTGAGGAGCAGGTCGACATGATAGGCTTGTCGGGACTCATTACACCGAGTCTCGAGGAAATGGTCAACGTGGCCACAGAGCTGAAGCGTGCCGGGCTGAACATCCCCATTATGATAGGTGGTGCCACGACCAGCGAACTGCATGTGGCCCTGAAGATAGCCCCCGTCTATGGCGGCCCTGTAGTCTGGATGAAGGATGCCTCCCAGAATGCCCTTGTTGCTGCCCGCCTGATGAACGAAGAACCAGCGGTGGCGCATGAACTGAATGAGAAGTACGAGCACCTGCGACAAGCCTACAACGAGGAACAGCAGCAGCTGGTGTCGCTGGAGGAGGCTCGCAGGAATAGACCCAACCTGTTTGAATAAATGATCAAGAACCTGATATTCGACTTAGGAGGCGTGGTTATCACGCTTGACCATCCCGAGGGCGTGCGACGCTTCAAGGCCCTCGGTGTCAGTGATGCAGAACGCCAGTTGGATGCCTATACACAAGGGGGCATCTTCGGAGAGCTGGAGGGAGGTCTCATCACGGCCGATACTTTCCGCACGGAGCTCAGCCGGCTTGTGGGGCACGAGGTCAGTCATGATGAGTGCCGCCACGCATGGCTTGGCTATGCCCGTGAAGTGCCTCAGCGTAATCTTGAAGCACTGAAACGGTTGCGCCGTGAGGGCTATCGGCTCATCCTGCTGTCGAACACCAATCCCTACATGATGTCGTGGGTACGCTCTGCCGACTTCGATGGTCATGGGCACGGCATAGACCACTACTTCGACGCCGTCTATTGCAGCTACGAGCTGAAGGTGATGAAACCGTCGCCCGAGTTCTTCCATAAAGTGTTTATGGCTGAACACATCAGCCCGGAGGAGACGCTGTTTATCGACGACGGCATTCGCAATGTCGCTACTGCCAGCGAAATGGGCATCCGCACCTTCTGTCCTGAGAACGGTGCTGACTGGACAAACAAGATTTACGATTATATCAATCTATGATGAAGAAACTTTTCCTTTTGATGGTTGTGGCCCTCGTGGCCGCCGGTGCTTGGGCTCAGCCGAAGCGTGAAATGCGAGGAGCATGGATTCAGTGTGTGAACGGGCAGTTCCAGGGTATGGGAACGGCGAAGATGCAGCAGACGCTCATCTACCAGCTGGACGAACTGCAGAAGGACGGTGTCAACACCATTATTTTCCAGGTGCGCCCAGAGTGTGACGCCCTCTACGAGAGCAGACTCGAACCCTGGAGCCGCTTCCTGACGGGCACTCAGGGCAAGGCACCGTCGCCTTACTGGGACCCGCTTGCCTGGATGATCAGCCAGTGTCATGCCCGTGGCATGGAACTGCACGCCTGGATCAATCCCTACCGTGCCCGTACGAAGAGCACTACCATGCTGGCCTCCAACCATATCAAGGTGCGCAAGCCCCAGAACTGCTTTGAGTATGACGGCCTGACCATCCTTAACCCTGGCATCCCCGAGAACCGCGACTACATCTGCGAGGTGGCCCGCGACATTGTTACCCGCTACGATGTTGACGGCATCCACATGGACGACTATTTCTATCCCTATCCGGCAGCAGGCCAGACTATTTCCGACGAAGTCCAGTTCCGCCAGTACAACAACGGCATCCGCGACCTGGGCGACTGGCGGCGCTATAATGTAAACCTCTTCATCGAGCAGTTCTACGAGACTGTCCATAAGGCCAAGCCCTGGGTCAAGGTGGGCATTTCGCCCTTCGGCATCTACCGTAACCGCGCGAGCAGTGGAATTGGCAGCAACACCAACGGACTGCAGAACTATGACGACCTTTACGCTGACGTACTGTTGTGGATTAACAATGGATGGCTTGACTACTGCGTGCCGCAGATATACTGGGAGATAGGCCACAAGGCGGCCGACTACGACACCCTGATACGCTGGTGGAACCAGTATGCAGGCGAGCGCCCGCTCATCATCGGCGAGGACGTCGAGCGCACTGTCAAGGCGGCCGACCTTTCGAACCCCTCGCAGAACCAGATGAACGCCAAGTTCCGCCTTCACCAGCAGATGAAGAACGTGAAAGGTACGGTCCTCTGGTATGCCAAGGCGGCTGTCGACAATGTGGGCAATTACGGTACGGCGCTCCGCGACTACTACTGGCGGTCGCCTGTCCTTCAGCCCGACATGAGCTTCATCAGCAAGAAGACCACCGGCAAGGTGCGCAAGCTGAAACCCGTCTGGACCAGCGACGGCTATATGCTCTTCTGGACAGCTCCGAAGGGCAAGGAGTGGCACAACACGGCTGTCAGCTACGTCGTCTACCGTTTTGCCAAAGGCCAGAAGCAGGACATCGACAATGCCTCGAAGATTGTGGCTGTCACGCAGAACACCTTCTGCCAGCTGCCATACGTCAAGGGTAAGGATAAGTACACGTACTATGTAACGGCGCTTAACCGCCTGCATAATGAATCGAAGCCGCGTAAGAAGAACGTGAAACTGTAGTGAGACACTTCCTGACCATAGCTATCCTCCTGCTGACGGCCGTCGGCTGTAAGGCGCAGACAGCCCAGCAATGGCGCGACTCGCTGGCCGTGCTGAACCGCATGATTGAGCAGCAGCCCGGCTCGACGGACTTGCGACTCAGGAAGGCGGCGGTGAACATTGAACTTGAGCAATGGGAGTATGCCGTCGAGGAGTACGGGCGTGTGCTCGCCCTTGACGACGGCAATCCGGCAGCACTCTACTTCAGAGCATACGCCAATGTCCACCTGCGACAGTATTCACTCGCACGTGCTGACTATGAAAAACTGCTCACTCTGCTGCCGTTCCACATGGAGGCACGGCTCGGACTGGCTGCGGTCTATGAGCGGATGGCCCGCTGGAGCAATGCTGCCGACGAGTACAACCTGCTGGTCGAGATGTTCCCCGACTCTGCGGTCTGCTATGCCGCCCGGGCAGCCTTTGAGGTGTCGCGGAAGCAGTACGAGCTGGCCGTCTTCGACCTGGAGCAGGCCGTCAGGCTCTCCCCCCAGGATGTTTCCTACCGGGCTTCGCTGGTCGATGTGCGCAGGAGACTCAGGCGTGGCCGCTGACTACAGCCTGATGCCTATCGAGGCATTGACATACCAGTCGTTCAGTCGGCCGCTGATTTCGTCGGTCTTGTACCGGAAGTTTAAGAACTGCCCGTAGGCATTGAGGAAGATATGGTCGTTCCACTCGTATGTTACCGACAGGCGGGTGTCGACGTTCAGCTTCAAGTTCGAGTTCCTGATCTCCTCGGCATTCTCGGTTGACGGTCTGAGGCGGTAGTCGTCTTCGTCGAGCTCATCGATAACGTCCATACCTTTCGTGTATATCAGGTCCTTCAGGTTCGAGTCGTAGCGCCACATCTTGTAGCGGTTACAGAACGTAAGCATGGGGATGGCCATGCCGCTGATGAGCAAGCCTCGGGCCGGCACCCAGTTGTAGATATAGCCCAGCCCCACGCTTGCCTGCCAGGACTTGATGCGGCCTATGTCGTTCAAGAACAGGATGAGGTCGGCATTGATGTCCTTGTCGTATGCCGTCGTTGAGTGGAAATACATGGCACCGGCCATCAACGAGCCGGCCGAACGTTTCTGAATGACACTCTGGTCGTAGGCAGCGGCATACGAACATTTCGTGCCGTTGAAGAGGTAGAAGCCGTCAAGGAAGATGGCGCGTGTCTTGATGGGGCTGCCCAGTTGTGTCTCTTCGGAAAAAGAGAAGGGCGTGTAGACGAAATCGCCTTCGTCCGTGATGTCGGATAAGGCATTGCCGGTAAAGGTCAGTCTCGGATGGTCGTTGTCGAACCAATGGATGCGCATGTTCACGCCATACCGGCCTCCCGTAGCTCCGAGCGACAGGATACGGCCGTTGTCGCCTCCGATGTTCCACGAATAGCCGAGCCCGTAGCCCCGATAGCCTGCCCATAGGCCGGCATAGGTGGCAGGGTCAGTCTTTATGCGGGGCTCCCATGTCATGTCGCCCTGCATGAAGATGAACATCTTCTCGGCATTGTGCAGAGTAGACGTTATCTTCAGGTCCGACTGGTTGATATTACCTTTCAGCAGAAGCTGCCAGGGTTTCACGGGTGCATCGATATAGCGACGGTCAACGCCGCTTACCGACATGGAGTCAAGAAACGTACCGACTTTCTTGGCAATGCCGGCTAATCCGTCGCCGCCGGCCGATGCTGTCGGCGACAGAGCAATGGCTGCTGCAATGAGCAGGAGTATCTTCTTCATTTCTGCTTTTCCTTTTCTTTGTCTTTTATTCCGAAGAAGTCGCGCAGTCCGTTGAAGTCCTTCTTCATGATGATGCCGACACCCTGAGTGTTCAGGCTGCTGCGGGTGAAGTAGCGGTCGTTGGTCTGGTTATACACCTTCAGGGCGAGGTTGCCGTTTGACTGCAGCAGGTAGCGGATGTCGAAGTCGCCGATGAACGACGGGGTGGCCTGTGTGGCATTGTCGCGGTAGCCGAACTGTCCGTTGACGAGCAGCCGGTTGTCGAGCATCCGTCCTGCTACGGTGCCCTCGTATTCGGCGTTGTTCCAGCCTTCTGTTCCCGTAGCAATGTTGGCGCCGAAGTTCCAGGAGTCGTTGCCGATGACCTGGTTCAGCACGTTGTTAATCTGTGTGGAGAGCGTACCCGAGAGGAACGACTGCATGGCGAGAGTCGTCTGGTCGGGCTGTCCGGGCTGCTGGTCGGCGTTGTTCTGTCCGAGGGTGTAGAAGCGTCCGATACCCAGCAGGTAGAGCACCTGCTGGTTCATCTCCTGTTGTGAGGAGAGCAGCGAGCGTACCATCTGCTTCTCGTCGGCGTTGACGGTTGGCATGTCGAGGTCGAATGTCACTTGTGGCGCTGAAGGCTGTCCGCTGATGTTCATCAGGCAGTTCACGCGGATGGTGTTCGACGAGAAAGAGTTGCCGAGCTGCAGGTCGGAGAGCGAGACGCCGTTGACGGTGTAGAGTGCCTGCAGGTTGAGGGCAGCGGCGTATGGGTCGCCGCCGAAGACGATGGTTCCGCCGGGTTGGAACTGGAACTTCTTGTTGATGATGTTCTGAATGGTAACGTCGTAGGTGCCGTGGTCGACGGTATAGGTGCCCTGCATCTCGAACGTACCTTTATTATAATAGGTGGCCTGCAGTGTGCCGGAACCGTTCAGGGTGATGTAGTCGCCTGTCTTGGCATCCATCAGCAGGCGCAGGGTTCCCTCCGGCGTGGCGTTGACGAGGAAGTTCATGTAGATGTTCGACGACTGCTCCTGCGGCGCCTGTTCGGCCGACCGCGACTGTTGCGTGTCGGGCAACTTCCACGTGATAAAGCCCTGATCGCTGATACCGTCGTTCTGGTCGGCGTTATAGACAAAGGTACTGCCGTCGAGAGGGGTGACGTTGCAGTCGATGTGTACGTCGTTGCCGCGCATGGAGATGTCGACGTCGCCTGAGGCGAAGACGGTGCCGTAGAACGAGTCCTCGCCAAAGTCGCTGAAGTCGTAGCCTAAGAGGCGGTCAGTGCTGACGTGCAGGTCGAGGCTCAGGTTGGTGAGGTCCTCGTGGTGAACGGCTCCCGAGAGGTAGCCCACGCCTTCGTGCTTGTCGTAGATGCGCAGGCTGTCGATCAGAATCTCATTGTAGACGAACGTCAGGCTGTCGTTGCGCAGGGTGTAGGTGGTGTTGAGCGGCGTGATGGTGGCTTGTCCGTCGATGCGCAGTCCGCCTGTCAGGTTGATGGCGTCAAGCGGTCCGGCCAGCCTCATGTTGCCGCTTGCGTGCCCGGTGATTTCCGAGATGAACGACTTTGTGAACGAGTGCATGAAGTCGAGGTAGGTGCCGTGGGCCGCGATGCCGAGGTCAATGTACTCCCTCTCCGGCGACACGTAGCCGTTGATGTAGGTCGTGGCCTCCGGCCCGTCGTAAGCTGTGGCGCTGATGTCTATCTGTTGCTCCTGCTTGTTCCAGCCGACGTGGGCGGTGAGCGTTCCCATCCGCCCCTCCTGGAACTTGAAGTCGCCGACTGTCAGGTCAGCGTAGGCTTCGGGGGTGTCGAACACGGAGGTCAGGCAGGCTCTGCCGGAAGCCTTGCCGGCGAACGTCACGGCATCGAAGCCCACGAGGTCGAGGATATAGGCCACTTCGACGCCCTTCAGACTGACGTTTACCGAGTCCGTCTTCAGTCTCGATGCGGTGCCGTCGGCCGTGATGTACTGTTCGTTGTTGTGGACTGCGAAGTGGTCGATGAGTAAGCGGTCAGTGGAGTAGAGAATGTCGGAAGGCTCTACCTGCCATGTGGAGTTGTCGATGACGATGACGGAGGGCAGGATGCTGACCTGCGCCTCGGGCTTGCCGACGATGTTCTTGTAGAGGTGCGAGCTGATGTTGAGCGTACCGCTCAGCGGCTTGAGTGTTTCCTCGTTCCCTTTTCCGTCAGCGTTCCCGTTGTCCCACGTCAGGGCCAGCTCGAGGTTGTTGTCGGCGGCATGGCCGTCGGCCTTGATGTCGTAGCCCTTCCCCTCGTCGCCCATCGTGCTGATTGAGGCGTTGACGAAGAGAGAGTCGCTGGGCGTGGTGATGTGGACGATGCCGTTCTTGTAGCGACTGTCGTTGAAGACGAAGTCCGGTGCGTCGAGGTCGATGCTGATGTGCTTGTTGCGGTCGTTGATGGTGGCCTCTAACCGCACAGGCTGGTTGATGTCGAGGCCGACGCCGAGCAGCTTCTGCAGCCAGTCAGCCTTCCCCACGGCCATCTTCAGGCTGAAATTGTTGTACGACGGACGGTAGGGCGGCAGGTCGGGCAGGGTGGGGAGCCTTGCGCCGATGGCGTTGGCAACGCTCTGTGCCAGCGTGGCATAGTCGAACTCGCCTGCGAGTTCAGCATGGGCAAAGTCGCTGTTCAGGGTCACGAAGTGGCGCCCCTCGTCGAAGCCCGACTCTATGCGCAGGTATTCCAGGTTGTAGTCCTTCTCCGGCAGACTGAAATCGTGCAGGCTGACCACGCCGACGACATCGTTGAGGGTGGTGGCCTTCAGGTCGAGTTCAGCACGTGCCGACACCTTGGGGTCGGCTATTTGCAGCCAGCCCGTCAGCTGGTTGGTGGCGTAGGTGGCATCGAGGTTGATGTTCGAGTAGCTCGTGCCGTCGTATTCAATCTTGCCGATGTTGCCCTTGGCGGCTATCTGCTTGCCTATGATGCCGTTCACCTCAACACCCAAGGCCACGTTGCCTATCTTGTCGTTGCCTGTCAGCCGACCGATGTCTACGCCGTCGGTGCTGATGTTGCCGGCTATCTGCTTGTCTTCCCTCAGCTGCAGTTCGGCTTCGGCCCGGCCCAAGTCGGTCTGGATGTCGGCCTGTGTATAGATGGTTCCCTGAGCATCGCCGAGGAACGAGCCTGCCAGCTTGACGTCGCCTAACCGCAGCACCAAGTCGGGCAGTCCGACGACGTTCTTCGACAGGAAGTCAAGCGTCTCGGAGGCCACCGTCAGGTGCTCTACTTGTAGTTGCCAGGTGTCGTGTCTACGGTTCCCGTTCTCGTCCCCGTTCCCGTTTCCGTCCTTTTGGTAGTAGCCGTTCGCCTCGAGGCTGATGTCGCCCTTGTCTGAGAGTGCCTGCAGCCGGCCGATGTCGAGCCTTCCCTGCTGGTAAGTGAAGTCGGTGGACAGTCCGATGGTGTGCTGGTAGTTCTTCAGCTTGGGGTGCAGACTTCTGAAGTCGGAGGGCGTGATGCGGCTGCGGTCGATGGCCCCCTTCAGCTGCAACGACTCGATGAGACGTTCGGAATCGTAGGAGGCCGTGACGCTGTCCATCAGGATTTCTGTACTCGGTAGTTGCAGTTGAAACTGCTGCAGGTTTGCGCCGCGATGATTGGCTGTGAGGAGGAACGACAGCCGACGGATGTTCAGCCCCGACTGCTCGACACAGGTGAAGCGCTTGACGTTGATGTTCAGACTGTCGTCCTTGAGGGACTTGAGGTTTATGTGTCCGCTAATGCCGGACACAAAAATATGGTACGGGTTAAACCGTTTCGGGGTCGGCGCTTCGTCCCACTGGTCGTAGGTGATGGAAGAGTTGCGCACGATAAAGGAGTTGATACGCAGGTCGAGGGGCGTCTGGTTGGTCGTGTCTTTCGAAGCAAGCGAGTCGAGCACGAACTGGAAGTTGGCGGGAGCGTCGGCCGTTGGGCGCGACAGTTGCAACCGGGCTCCCAGCAGTTGTGCCGACGATACCGAGATGCGCTTGAGGGCCAGCGGAGCCAGGTCGACCTTGGCCGTCAGCCGCGCCACCTTAACCATCGGGTGGCGCTGCTGGTCGAGGATGGTCACGTCGTCAAGAATCAGGCGGTTCAGGAACCCCAGGTCCACCCGTCCGACGCTCACCTCCGTGCCCAGCTGTTCGCCAAGCACTCCAGCCACCTTGCTGCCAGCCCAGTCCTGAACGGCGGGCAGCCGCAGGGCAACCATCAGCGATGTAACGAGTGCAAGGAGACCCCACACCAACCAGCTGACCAGTTTCCTAACCGTCTTCATCATAATTTTTCCGTTGCAAAGGTACGAAATAATCCTGACACGCAAAACATTTCTCGCAAACAATCTTATTTATTTCCATGTTTTAACGCGCGCTACCCCTTTGGACTGAGCGCCCGCTGTCGTTTCCGTTTGCAGGGTGTCAGGGTGACACAACGCCGATGAACAGAGGGCGTGCAGCCTGTTTCGGAGGGTGTCACGGGTGACACGAGGGTGACACACTGCTTGTAAATTCTCGAGAGAATTTGGCTGATAACCGGATTCCGACCGCCGGTTTCCCGCCCCCTTGGCTCAGATTCTCGAGAGTATTTAGGAAGTAAAAAACCTGCCGGATTGAAGTCATTGACCAACGCCGTCAGTTGTGTCACCCTCGTGTCACCCTGTGACACCCTTTTTGGAGGGTGACACGGCGTGCAACTGTCTGATAGACCGCACCTTAACGCGATATGTGACACCGTGACACCCTATGAACGAAAACATCCCCCCTCCAACCTCCCCCGAGGGGGAGGCTACCAGCGCGGAGAAAGCCTCCCCCTCGGGGAGGTTGGAGGGGGTCCTTTTCGCGTTTAGTTGTCAGTTAGAGTTAGCAAAACACGGCCGTTCGCCGATGTCGGGCTTGAAAATTAGTGTAAAAATTCGGGGTCGGGTGAATTTTTCGTCGGCAAAGGTTCGGCTTTTCGATAAAAATTGCTAAATTTGCAGTCGCAAAATGTGCGCAGGTGTCTCGCCTGCGGCAGTTGCGGGTATGCCACCCGCGAATAACTGTCAGTTATATTGAAGTCACTTAACGTTAGCAGTTCAATTCAAAAAACATATATTTATCAGATGGCAAATGTAATCAAGTTACGCAAGGGCCTGGACATTCATCTTCAGGGGCGTGCCGAGGAGCAGAAGATCCAGCTGAAGCCGGGCGGGCACTACGCACTTGTGCCCGACGACTTCGAGGGGGTCACTCCGAAGGTGGTAGTCCGCGAGGGCGACAAGGTCAAGGCCGGGGATGCGCTGTTTGTCAACAAGCAGTATCCCGAAGTGAAGTTTGCCTCGCCCGTCAGCGGCACCGTCCGCGAGGTGGTGCGGGGCGAGCGACGTAAGGTGCTCTCCATCAGGGTGGATGCTGACGCGCAGCAGGAGTATGCAGACTTCGGCAAGCGCAACCCGGGCAGTCTCTCCGGCGAGCAAGTCATCAACGCATTGCTGGAGGCTGGGCTCTTCGGCTACATCTGTCAGTTGCCGTATGCCGTGTCGGCCAGTCCGTCAGTCAAGCCGAAGGCGATTTTCGTCTCCGCCCTGCGCGACAAGCCGCTGGCCGCCGACTTCGAGTTTGAGGTGAAAGGCCAGGAGGAGGACTTCCAGGCCGGACTTACCGCACTGTCGAAGATTGCGAAGACCTATCTGGGCGTGGGCCCAGGGTCGGGGCTGACAGGCGTGAAGGACGTCGAGGTGAACATCTTCGACGGTCCGTGCCCGGCAGGCAACGTCGGCGTGCAGGTGAACAACATTGCCCCGGTGAACAAGGGCGAGGTGGTGTGGACCGTCGGCGACCCGACGGTGGTGCTCTTCATCGGCCGCCTGTTCAATACGGGCAAGGTGAACCTGACGCGCACGGTAGCCCTCTGCGGCTCCGAGGTGAAGTCGCCGGCATACGCTGATATGCTGGTGGGCGAGGAACTGGAGCCGCTGCTCGCAGGCAGATACGATGCCGGGCGGAGCGTCCGCATCATCAACGGCAACGTGCTGACGGGCCGCCCGACGACGAAGGACGGCTATCTGGGGGCTCACTCCAGCGAGATTACCGTCATCCCGGAGGGCAGCGATGCCGACGAGCTGCTGGGCTGGATCATGCCGCGCCTGAAGCAGTTCTCCGTGAACCGCAGCTACTTCTCGTGGCTGCTGGGCAAGAAACAGTATGCACTGGATGCCCGCGTGAAGGGCGGCGAGCGCCGGATCATCATGAGCGGCGAGTACGACCGCGTGCTGCCGATGGACATCTACGGCGAATACCTCATCAAGGCCATCATTACCGGCGACATCGACCGTCAGGAGGCTCTCGGCATCTACGAGGTCAGTCCCGAGGACTTTGCGCTGGCGGAGTTCGTCGACAGCTCGAAGCTGGAACTGCAGCGCATCGTGCGTGAAGGGCTGAACATTTTACGTAAAGAAAACGCATAAGACTATGAGCGCATTAAGAAACTATCTCAACAAGATAAAGCCGAACTTCGAGGAGGGTGGCAAGCTGCACGCCTTCCGCTCGGTGTTCGACGGCTTCGAGACCTTCCTCTACGTGCCCAACGACACGGCGAAGGCCGGCAGCGTGAACATCCACGATGCCATCGACTCGAAGCGCATCATGAGCATGGTGGTCATCGCCCTGATGCCGGCCATGCTGTTTGGTATGTACAACATCGGCTACCAGAACTACGCCGCCGCCGGCACGCTGGCTACGGCGGGCTTCTTCGAGGTCTTCTTCTACGGCTTCCTGGCCGTGCTGCCCAAGATTCTGGTGAGCTACATCGTCGGCCTGGGCATTGAGTTCGCCTGGGCACAGTGGAAGGGTGAGGAGATTCAGGAGGGCTACCTCGTCTCGGGTATTCTCATCCCGCTGATTGTGCCCATCGGCTGCCCGCTGTGGATGCTGGCACTGGCCTGCGCCTTCTCGGTCATCTTCTGCAAGGAGATCTTCGGCGGCACGGGCATGAACCTGTTCAACCCCGCCATCGCAGCACGTATGTTCCTGTTCTTCGCCTATCCGTCGAAGATGACGGGCGACCAGGTGTGGGTGGCTCAGGACACCGTCTTCGGACTGGGCAACACGCTGCCCGACGGCTTCACCGCTGCCACACCGCTGGGCCAGATGGCGCAGGGCATCAACCCCGATGCGTCGGTCTGCGACATGATCTGCGGCTTCATCCCCGGCTCTATCGGCGAGACCTCGCTGATAGCCATCGCCATCGGTGCCGTCATCCTGCTGTGGACGGGTATCGCCTCGTGGCGCACCATGCTGAGTGTCTTCGTGGGCGGCGCCGTGCTGGCCGTCATCTTCGAGCAGACCGGTCAGTCCATGGTTTGGTGGCATCACTTCATCCTTGGCGGTTTCGCCTTCGGTGCCGTGTTCATGGCCACCGACCCCGTCACGTCGTGCCGCACCACGACGGGTCAGTACATCTACGGCTTCATCATCGGTGCCATGGCCGTCATCATCCGTGTGCGCAATGCCGGCTATCCCGAGGGAATGATGCTCGCCATCTTCTTCGGTAACATGATTGCTCCGATGATTGACCACTTTGTCGTGGAGCGCAACATCTCGAAACGCTTAAAAAGAGGAGGTACGAAATGAGCAAGCTAAAAACTAATTCCAACGCGTACATTATTATATATAGTACGATTCTTGTGGTCATCGTGGCATTCCTGCTGGCTTTCGTCTATCAGGCGCTGAAGCCGATGCAGGACGCTAACGTGGCCCTCGATGTGAAGAAGCAGATTCTCTACTCGCTCAACATCCGCGACCTGGACGGCGCTGAAGCCGAAGCCAAGTACGCCGAAGTGGTGAAGGCAGAAGGCGAGAAGGACGGGCAGAAATACTACCTGTGCGAGATTGACGGCGAGGACATCCTCGTGGTCTCGCTGAAGGGTATGGGCCTCTGGGGCGGCATCAGCGGCTACGTCTCCATCCACGGCGACGAGACGCCTGTCGTCTACGGTGCCTACTTCAACCACGAGGGCGAGACGGCCGGCCTGGGTGCCGAAATCAAGGACTCGCAGGCCTGGCAGGAGAGGTTCATCGGCAAGAAGGTGTTCGTCGACCCCGCTGACGGCAGCGAAGTGGCCCTGTCGGTAGTGAAGAAAGTGGAGGATCCCGAGACCCAGGTTGACTGCGTGACGGGAGCCACCCTGACCTCCAACGGCGTGAACGACATGCTCAAGAGCGGCCTGCAAAATGCGGGCAAGAACGCTGTTGAACTTTTCATTAAGACTGTCTGCACACCCGACCAAAAGGAGGGCTGCTGCCAAGCAGGCAAAAAGGAAGGTTGCTGCCAAGCTGACAAGAAGGAAGGTTGCTGCCAAGCTGAAAAGAAGGAGGGCTGCTGCCCTGCTGAAAACCAAACTAAAGCAGAGGAGGAATAGACTATGGCATTATTCAGTAAACAAAATAAGGAGGTTCTCACAAACCCGCTGAACCTCGACCATCCTATACTCGGACAGGTGTTGGGCATCTGCTCGGCCCTTGCCGTCACGTCGCAGCTGAAGCCTGCCATCGTGATGGGACTCGCCGTGACGGTCATCACCGCCTTCGCGAACGTGATCATCTCTATCATCCGCAACACCATCCCCAACCGCATCCGCATCGTGGTGCAGCTGGTCGTCGTGGCGGCGCTCGTGACCATCGTCAGCCAGATTCTGAAGGCTTTCGCCTACGACGTGAGCGTCCAGCTCTCGGTGTACGTCGGTCTGATTATCACCAACTGTATCCTGATGGGGCGCCTTGAGGCGTTCGCCATGCAGAACAAGCCCTGGCCCTCGTTCCTCGACGGTGTGGGCAACGGTCTGGGCTACGCCATGATCCTGGTCATCGTGGGTGCCGTGCGCGAGCTGCTCGGCCGCGGCACGCTCCTGGGCTTCCAGGTCATCCCCGACGGCTGCTACGACCTCGGCTATGTGAACAACGGTATGATGACGATGCCGGCCATGGCGCTCATCCTCGTCGGCTGCGTCATCTGGATTCATCGGGCATACTTCTACAAAGAAAAGTAGGCGAAAGCCCACCCAAGCCCTCCCAAAGGGAGGGATGTCTGAATAGATAAGGTGGGCAGAAAGTAATTAACAATTAAAGATTGTATAACAAAAAAAAGGAGCACCCAGTAAGTAACTAAACATCCCTCCCTTTGGGAGGGCTTGGGTGGGCTTTCTATGGAACATATAATATCATTACTGTTTCGGTCGATTTTCGTCGACAACATGATCTTCGCTTTCTTCCTCGGCATGTGTTCCTACCTTGCCGTGTCGAAGACCGTGAAGACCTCCATGGGCCTCGGACTGGCCGTGACCTTCGTGCTCACCGTCACCGTGCCCGTCAACTATCTGTTGCAGACCAAAGTGCTCGGTCCTGACTGCCTCGTCGAGGGTGTCGACCTGAGCTACCTGTCGTTCATCCTCTTCATCGCCGTCATTGCAGGCATGGTGCAGCTTGTCGAGATGACCGTCGAGAAGTATTCACCCTCGCTCTACGCTGCCCTCGGCATCTTCCTGCCGCTGATTGCCGTGAACTGTGCCATCATGGGTGCCTCGCTCTTCATGCAGCAGCGCATCCTGATGGATCCCGCCAATTCGCAGGCCATCACCTCCGTGTGGGATGCCATCGTCTACGGCTTTGGCTCCGGTCTCGGCTGGACGCTGGCCATCGTGGCCCTCGGTGCCATCCGCGAGAAGATGCAGTACAGCGACGTGCCACGTCCCCTGCAGGGTCTCGGCATCGTGTTTATCACCGTCGGTCTGATGGCTATGGCTATGATGTGTTTCTCTGGACTGAATATTTAAAATAAGATATGGCACAGTTTATTGCATATAGTATAGGAGTATTCCTCCTCGTTATCATCCTTTTGGTGATTATCCTGCTCGTGGCTAAGAAGTATCTCAGCCCCAGCGGCAACGTGAATATTACAGTGAATGGCGACAAGGTGCTCAACGTGCCCCAGGGCAACAACCTCATGGCAACGCTCAACGAGAACGGCATCTTCCTGCCCTCTGCCTGCGGCGGCAAGGCCTCCTGCGGACAGTGCAAGGTGCAGGTGCTGGAGGGTGGGGGAGAAATCCTCGACTCTGAGAAGCCCCATTTCACGCGCAAGCAGATTAAGGACCACTGGCGCCTCGGCTGCCAGTGCAAGGTAAAGGGCGACCTGAAGATCCACGTCGACGAGTCCATCCTTGGTGTCAAGGAGTACGAGTGTACCGTCATCTCCAACAGGAACGTGGCTACGTTCATCAAGGAGTTCAAGGTGCAGCTGCCTGCCGGCGAGCACATGGACTTCATCCCCGGCTCGTATGCACAGATCAAGATTCCAAAGTTCGACTGCATCGACTACGACAAGGACATCGACAAGAGCCTCATCGGCGACGAGTATCTGCCCTCGTGGGAGAAGTTCGGACTCTTCCCGCTGAAGTGCAAGAACCCCGAGGACACCATCCGCGCCTACTCCATGGCCAACTATCCCGCCGAGGGCGACGTGTTCATGCTCACCGTGCGTATTGCCACGCCGCCGTTCAAGCCTGACCGTTCGGGCTTCATGGAGGTGAACCCCGGTATCGCTTCGTCGTACATCTTCTCGCTGAAGCCCGGCGACAAGGTCATCATGAGCGGACCGTTCGGCGACTTCCATCCCCACTTCGACTCGAAGAAGGAGATGATCTGGGTGGGCGGCGGTGCCGGTATGGCTCCCCTGCGTGCGCAGATTATGCACATGACGAAGACCCTGCACACCACCGACCGTGAGATGCACTACTTCTACGGCGCACGTGCCCTGAACGAGGTGTTCTATCTCGACGACTTCCTCGGTCTGGAGAAGGAGTTCCCCAACTTCCACTTCCATCTGGCCCTCGACCGTCCCGACCCCGCTGCCGACGCCGCCGGCGTGAAGTACACCCCGGGCTTCGTCTGCTCAACACCTACCTGAAGGACCACGAGGCTCCCGAGGACGTGGAGTACTACATGTGCGGCCCCGGCCCCATGTCGGCTGCCGTCGTCTCGATGCTCGACTCGCTCGGCGTCGATCCCGAATCCATCATGTACGACAACTTCGGAGGTTAACGATCGGTGACACTGATTGTCGTTCTGCTGCTTGTCTTCGGCTACCTGCTGATTGCCACTGGCCACCTGACGGGGGTCAACAAGGCTGCCATCGCCATGTTCATTGGCACGGTGGGGTGGGTGGTCTACATCTGCTGGGGCGCCGACTTCGTGATGTCACAGCATCCCCACGAGTATGCAGAATTCCTGGCTGGCGAGGCCGCTTCGAGCGATGCCGTCAAGTATTTCATCTGCGACGACATCTTCCTGAAGTACGTAGGCCGCGCCGCCAGCATTGTCATGTTCCTCCTCGCCACGATGACCATCGTCGAGATACTGAACAACAACGGCTGCTTCGACTTTATCTCAGAGTGGATCCGCACGCGCAACTCCAAGCGGCTGCTGTGGACGATCACCCTGGCCACGTTCATCCTTTCGGCCAATCTCGACAACCTGACAACAGCCACGATGATGCTGGTCATCATGCACGACATCGTCCGCAGCCGACGGCAGCGAATGCTCATCGGCGCGGCCATTGTCGTAGCGGCTAACTGCGGCGGAGCCTTTACCGTCATCGGCGACCCGATCGGTCTGCTCCTCTGGGGCGACGGGGCCGTTACGGCTACCGACTTCTCGAAATTCCTGGCTCTGCCCACCGTGGCGGCCTGGGTGGCGACCACCATTCTCATCAACCGCCAGTTGCCCGACCGTCTCGACACGGAGTTTGTGGCTCCGCCCTATCGCGGCGACGACACAAACCTCAACCGCTGGCAGCGACTGGTCATGCTCTTCGTGGGTATCGGCGGACTGTGGTTCATTCCCACCTTCCACAACATCACCAAGCTGTCGCCCTTTCTCGGTGCCCTCTGTGTGCTGAGCGTGCTGTGGGTGGTCAACGAGGCTTTCAACCGCAAGCTGAACGATGCCGACCAGATGGCGCAGCGCCGCATTCCCCGGGCCATCCAGTATGGCACCATCCAGCAGATGCTCTTCGTCATGGGCATCATGCTCGGCATGGGTGTCATGACCGAGACGGGCGTCTTTGGCGACATCTCCGCATGGATTGACTATAACATCCATAATATCTGGGTGATGGGAGTCGTCTCGGGCCTGCTCAGCAGCGTGGTCGACACGTTCACAGTTGCCATTACCGATATCTCGCTCTATCCCATCATCGACCACGCTCAGCTGAGTGCCTGGGCTGACAGCGACTACCTGTCGAACTTCACCCTGAACGGCACCTACTGGAAGGTTATCTCTTACACGACGGCCGTCGGCGGCTGTCTGCTCAGCGTTGGCAGTGCCAGCGGACTGGCTCTGATGAAGATGGAGCACGTGCGCGTCGGTTGGTATCTGCGACATCTGACGCCCAAGATTCTCGTGGGCTTCGTTCTGGGACTCATCTTCCTCTATGTCGAAGTCCTGCTTACCACCAACTGATTTCCCAAATCTTTTAGCACATTAACTATGTCACAAATCAAAACTATCGGAATCCTCACCTCTGGCGGCGATGCTCCCGGCATGAATGCTGCCATACGCGCCGTCACTCGTGCCGGCATCTACAACGGTTTCAATATCAAAGGCATTTATCGTGGCTACGACGGTCTCATCAAGGGAGAGGTAAAGCCCTTCACCACCGAGAACGTCAGCGGTATCATTACCCGCGGCGGCACCATCCTGAAGACTGCCCGTTCGAAGGAATTCATGACTCCCGAGGGTATGCAGAAAGCTTACGAGACCTGTCGGCGCGAGGAGATTGACGCTCTCGTCGTCATCGGTGGCAACGGCTCGCTCACCGGTGCCCGCAACTTCGGCATGGAGTTTGACTACCCCGTTATCGGACTGCCCGGCACCATCGACAACGACCTCTACGGCACTGACTCCACCATCGGCTACGACACGACGATGAACACCATCATGGAGTGTGTCGACCGTATTCGCGATACTGCCAACTCCCATGAGCGCATCTTCTTTGTTGAGGTGATGGGTCGCGATGCAGGCTTCCTCGCTCAGAACTCGGCTATTGCCTGTGGTGCTGAGGCTGCCATCATCCCCGAGGAGATGACCGACGACGACCAGCTGGCACAGTTCATGGGCCGCGGCATCCGCAAGTCGAAGAAGTCGTGCATCGTCATCGTCTCCGAGAGTCCCAAGTGCGGTGCCCTCTACTATGCCGACCGTGTGAAGAAGGAGTTCCCCGGGTTCGATGTCCGCGTCTCCATCCTCGGCCATCTGCAGCGCGGAGGCTCACCGTCAGCCCACGACCGCATCCTGGCCAGCCGTACTGGCGTTGGTGCCATCGAAGCCCTCCGTCAGGGACAGCGCAACGTGATGGTTGGCGTGCGCAACAACGAGGTGGTCTACGTGCCTTTCTCAGAGTGCATACGTACCGACAAGCCTTTCGACAAGAAACTTATCAAGGTGCTCGACGAACTTAGTATATGATCAGAAAAATTGTTTTGACCGGCGGTCCCTGTGCCGGAAAGACAACGGCCCTGGTGCGCGTCATCGAGCATTTCAACAGCCGCGGCTTCAAAGTGTTCTGCGTTCCGGAGGTGCCTACACTCTACAGTCTTGCGGGGTGGAACTACCTGACGCCTAACCGCCAGCTCTACTTCGAGGGCGAACGAGCCATTCTCGAGACGCAGTTGGCCCTCGAAGACCACTTCATCCGGTTGGCCGGCGTCTGCACCAAGCCCGTGCTCATTGTCTGCGATCGTGGTGCGATGGACATCTCGGCCTATATCGCTCCCGAAGAGTGGAAGAGTATCTGCGACGAGGCCGGCATCAACTCCAACGTGCTGCGCGAACGCTATGATGCCGTGCTCCACCTCGTCTCGGCTGCCGACGGTGCCGAGCAGTACTACACCACCGCCACTAACTCCACCCGCTACGAGAAGGCCGACGAGGAGGGGCTGCGCATAGCCCGCGAACTCGACAAGAAGGTCATCAAGGCATGGACGGGACATCCCCATCTGCGCGTCATCAACAACCACGATGACTTTGAGCGGAAGATGCAGCGCGTGCTCCGCGAAATCTCCAACGTGCTCGGACTCCCGCAGCCCGTCACCGAGGAGCGTAAGTACCTGGTTGAGGTGGTCGGACGGCTCCCCGAGACCATCGACAGCGACATCCTGCAGACCTATCTCGTCAGCGAGCCCGGTGCCGAGATTCGCCTGCGCCGCCGTTCATGGACCGGCGGCAAGGTTGTCAACGTCCACAACACCAAGAAGCGTACCGCCCCCGGCGAACAGATTGAGACCGAGCGGCAGGTGGAGAACGCCCTCTACGAGTCGCTGCTCCAGCAGGCCGACCCCTATCGCCAGTCTATCTCGAAACTGCGCCAGAGTTTCATCTGGAAGGGGCAGTACTTCGAGCTCGACACCTATCACGGCCCCCTCGAGGGTCTCGTCATCCTTGAGACCAAGGGCATTGCCGACGTCGAGGACGTCAACTTCCCGCCCTTCATCCGTGTCATCAAGGAGATAACGGGCAACAAGGAGTACTACAACTACAACCTCGCTCTCAGGAAATAACTTCCATCTTGTCACCCCATACCTCTTGCTACGAACCAGAGAAATAACCTTTAGTCATAGAAGAAGCATTAAAAACAAATAACGTTATGAACCGCAAAACATCCTTATTTCTGATTGCCTGTATCGCTTGCTGCAATCTTACTGCAACACTCAATGCCTCTGCCGGCGAATTGACCCCAAAAGTAAATCCGCTCCTTGGCACCGCCACATTATGGACGCCCAGCGACCTCGGCTACACCCGCACGGAGGAAAAACGTGCCTGGGGTGCCGAGTCGTTCCCCGGAGCCGCCCTGCCCAACGCCATGGTGCAGTGTACACCCGTTACGATGTACCACACCGGTTCGGGCTATCAGTATGAAGACCATCAGATCTATGGCTTCGCCCATACCAGCAAAGGCCACTGGAACCTGCTTCACGTGCCCCTGCTGCCAGTGACCACCGAAGGCAAGTGGCGCCCCGACAACTACTGCTCGTGGTTCAGCCACCAGAACGAGTCGGCCCACCCCGGCTACTATCAGGTGTGGTTAGAGCGCTACAACGTGAACGCCGAGTTGACCACGACGCTGCGCTGCGCCTATCATAAGTACACCTTCAAGGCCGGCGACGAGAAGAAGCTGCTCGTCGACATCAGCCACTCCAATGCCCGTCCGCGCCGCTACGAGGTGCGCCAGGCCGGGCCGCGTGCCTTCCAGGGCTATCAGGACGGCGAGGGCCGTGCCTACTACTATGCCGTTGTGAACTACGACATCGAGCGTGTTGAAACGGTGCGCGAGTTCCACGAGCCTGTGGGCATCGTCTCGTTCCGCAATGCCCGTGGTCAGGAGCCCCTTGAGGTGCGCATCGGCTTTTCGTTTGTCAGCATCGAGAATGCCAAGGAGAACCTTGAGGCCGAGCTGCTCGCTTCGGGCAAGTCGTTCGAGCAGGTCAAGGCCGACGCCGACCAGACGTGGGAGCAAATCCTCGGCCATGTGCGGCTGACGGGCGGCACCGAGGCCCAGCAGCAGATGTTCTACTCCACCTATTACAAGGCATTCCTCTATCCCAACCTGCGCAGCGACGTCAACGGCGAGTACATCGACGAGCGCGGACAGGTGGTCAAGGGCGACTTCCGCTACTACAACAACCCGTCGTTCTGGGACACCTACCGCAACAAGCTCATCCTTCTGGGTATGGTGACGCCCGACGTTGCCGCCGACATCATCAAGTCGTGCATCGACCGTGGCGAAAAACGCGGCGGCTATATGCCCTCGTTCTTCCACGGCGACCATGCCTCGACCTTCGTGGCCGGCTCATGGCTGCGCGGTGTCCGGGGCTTTGACCTGCAGCGTGCCTACCAGCTGATGCTGAAGAATGCCACCGTGCCCGGCCGCGGCGGACGTGAGTTCCTCGACGAGTACCTGCGTCAGGGCTGGATAGCCGAGAAGGACACTTTCGACGTACCCACCTGGAACGAGAACGGCACTAAGGCTTCGGTGACGAAGACCGTGGAGTTTGCCTACGACGACTATGCCACAGCCCTCGTGGCCCGCGAGCTGAAGGACAAGAAGAACGAGAAACTGCTGTTACTACATTCGCAGAACTACCGTAACCTCTTCGACCCCTCAACGGGCTTCTGGCGCGGCCGTCTGGCCGACGGCTCGTGGATCAAGGACTTCCGTCCTGACTATCCCTACTACCGCTATATGTACCGTGAGGCCGATGCCTGGAACTCCATGTTCTTCGCACCCCACGACCCCTACGGTGCCGTAGGTCTGTATCCCTCGAAGGAGGCTGTCGAACTGAAGCTCGACTCGCTCTTCACCCAGCCCAACGGCGGCTACGAGGCATGGAACCTGACGGGCTACCTCGGACTCTACTGCCACGGCAACCAGCCGGGCCACAGCCTGCCCTTCACCTATTACTTCATAGATAAGCAGGAGAAGGCGCAGCACGTTCTGAACACACTGATGAACGATTACTACGGCATGGGCGAGGAGCACCTGGCCTATGCAGGCATGGACGATGCCGGCGAGATGTCGTCGTGGTATGCCCTTAACTCCATCGGCATCTACACCTACTCGCCGGCCGAGCCGAAGTACATTGTCACCGTGCCCCTGTTCGACCGCGTGCAGTTTACCCTCGGCACCAACGGCCAGACATTCACCATCACCAAGCAGGGCAGCGGCGAGCGCATCAAGCAGATTCTCGTTGGAGGCAAGCCTCTGAAGGGCTGGTTCGTCAACCACGCCGACCTCGCCGCCGGCAAGGAGCTGACCATTATCGTAGAGTAAACACGCGAAATCCAATAAAGAGAAACCGATGAAAAAGACATTCCTGTTTGTGGCCACGGCCTTGATGGCTGTGAGTGCGGCGGCCCAGAAGATCACCCTGGAGCAGGCCGACCAGAAAGCCCGCGAGACTCTGGCCCAGATGACCCTCGACGAGAAGCTGACGCTCATCGACGGCAAGAGCTTCGACATCCAGCCTATCGAGCGGCTGGGCATCAAGAAGATACACATGTACGACGGCCCCATCGGCGTGCGCGGCACGTCGGCCGGCAATGCCTCCTATCCCAATACCGTGGAGGGTGCCATTGCCGAGCGTCTGGCCCCGAGCAACTCCACGGCCTATCCCGCCTCGGTGATGCTTGCCGCCACGTGGAACCCGCAGTTGGGCGAGGCTTACGGTGCCGCCTTAGGCCGCGACTGCCGCGCCCGTGGCGTGAACATCATCCTCGGCCCCGGCGTGAACATCTACCGCTCGCCCCGCAACTCGCGCAACTTTGAGTACATGGGCGAAGACCCGCTGCTCACTTCGCGTATGTGCGTGGGATATATAAAAGGTGTGCAGAGCGTGCCCGGCGTCATTGCCTGCGTCAAGCACTTTGCCGCCAACAACCCCGAGAGCGGACGCTACGACGTCAGCTCCGACGTTGACGAGCGCACACTTCAGGAGATTTACCTGCCCGCCTTCAAGGCAGCCGTCGAAGAGGGTGGGGTAGGCTCCATCATGTCGAGCTACAACCGCATCTGGGGCACGTGGACCTCAGAGAACCAGTGGCTCATGCACGACGTGCTGCGCCGCGACTGGAAGTTCCCCTTCATCTCGATGACCGACTGGGGAGCCGCCCACCACACCGACATGATCGTCAACCACGGCGTTGACCTGGAGATGCCCGGCGGCAGCGTGATGACCGCCCGTAAGGTCAAGCCTCTCATCGACAAGGGCGTGGTATCCCTGGCCACCATCGACGAGAAGGTGCTCAACATCCTGCGCACCTGCTACTACTTCGACCTCTACTCCTACGACAAGCCCGACCTCACCATACCCCTCGACAACAAGGAGAATGCCGAGGTGGCCTACAACGTGGCCAAGGAGGGCTTCGTGCTGCTGAAGAACGAGCAGGTGGGTGGCAGCCCCGTCCTGCCCATCGACCCGGCCAAGGTGAAGAAGCTATGCATTACCGGCCACAACGCCCTCGACTACGTGAGCGGCGGCGGCAGCAGCATCGTCACCCCCTACCGCAAGGTGAGCGTCTTCGATGCACTCCGTGCCGAGTGCAAGAAGCAGGGCGTGACCATTGACTATCGTGAGCTCGAGGTGAACCCCAGCGTGGTGGAGCAGTGCTGCTATGCCGACGCTAACGCTAAAAAGAAGGGCATTCAGGCCGAATACTTCTTTAACCTCAACTTACAGGGCAACCCCAACATTGTGCGTACGGAGAAGACCGTGGCCTCGCCGTGGATCAAGAACCCGCTGAAGCTTACCAAGAAGGAGAACTTCAACGTCGAGAACAACTTCTCGGCTCGCTTCAAGACGTGGGTGAAGGTCAGCGAGACCGGCCAGTATATCTTCTCGGTGAGCGGCGACGACGGCTTCCGCATGACCATCGACGGCAACACCGTGGTCGACGACTGGCACGACGGCACTGCCCGACTGCACACCCTGGAGCAGACCTTGGAGGCCGGGCGCGTCTATCCCGTCGTGGTGGAATACTTCCAGAGCGGCGGCGGCTGCTCTGTCGACTTCAAGGTGAACCGCGTCGACCCGCAGGGCATGAAGCGCATCAGGGAAGAGCTGCAGCAGTATGACCTGGTGCTCGTCTGCGAGGGATTCGACAAGAATCTGGAGGCCGAGGGCGGCGACCGCACCTTCGGGCTGCCTACGGTGCGCGAGGACGTGATGGAGGCCGTGGCCAAGAGCGGCGTGCCCGCCGTAGCCATCATGAACGCCGGCGGCAACATCGAGAGCCAGCAGTGGGAGCCGCAGATGAAGGGTCTGCTCTGGGCCTGGTATGCCGGCCAGGAGGGCAGCCGCGCCCTCTGCGACGTGCTCTTCGGGCGTGTGAACCCCAGCGGCAAGCTGCCCATGACCTTTGAGCGTCGCGCCGAGGACAACCCGTCGTTCAATACCTACAGCGACCAGGGGCAGAAGCACGTGGCCTGGACCGAGGGCGTCTTTACCGGCTACCGCGGCTACGAGCGCAACGGCACCGAGCCCCTCTATCCCTTCGGCTTCGGACTGAGCTACACCACCTTTGCCGTTGACGGCCTGCGTCTGTCAAGCGGCAACTCCGAGGTCAAGGTGCAGTTCACCGTCAGCAACACCGGCGCGCGCGAGGGTGCTGAAGTGGTGCAGGTCTACGTGGGCAAGGAGGTGAACGACGTGCTGGAGGACAGCCCCGTGCTTCGCCCTGCCAAGGAGCTGAAGGCTTTCAGCAAGGTGACGCTGAAGCCCGGCGAGCGGCAGACCGTCACGCTGACGCTCAGCGAGCAGGACTTCCGCTACTACGACGTCGGCACGCACTCATGGCGACTCACCCCCGGCAAGTACAATATCATGGTGGGTACGTCCGTCCGCGATATTCACCAGACGGCTCAGATTACGCTATGAGCTGAACCGCCTCGACGGTGAATGAGGCGGTATCACGCAGAACAAAGGAAACAAAGGAAACAAAGATTAAAAGATTAAAAGATTAAGAAGATTTTCGGCTACTCTGCTCATCTGGCGAAGTGCGAAATCTTCTTAATCTTTTAATCTTTGTTTTTCCTTCTTTTGATACAGCCGCCTCTTTCTCTATGGCTGCGGCGGGCGCATCGGGCTATTACTTCGTCAGTACCTTTACGGTGTGGCCGTCAGTCTGACGCACGACAGTTATGCCGTGCTGTCTGTCGTGCCGGCGCCGGCCGCTGAGGTCGTAGCTGTACTGAGTCTTGCCCTTTCCGCCCTGTTCTGCCGTCTGGTCAGTCCCGGGGCGCTGAATGTCGCTGATAGCAGTTGGGGCAGCGTCGAGACTGGCAAGGTTGATGAGGATGGTGCGCGGCATGGGGACGTAGGCCGTATTGGCTGCTATCGTGGTGGCGCTGGTGGCCAGGTAGAACCCCAGCCCATTGGCACTGCTTTTCAGTACAGCCACGCTGCCTGATGAGAGTCGCTGGCTCAGCAGCGTGCCCTTCAGCAGGCTGCTCTCTGTGGTGTCGCCGTCGCTCTGTGCCCGGGCCGTGGTGGCCGCGAGCAGCAGAGCAGCAATTGGAATAATTTTTGTTATTTTCATCTTTTTGTTCTTTTGTTCAAATCCGTTCAATCCGTTTAATCCGTTGTTACTTCAGTGACAGAATGAATGTCAGCTGGTCGAAGCAGCCGGCTTCAGTGGTGCGCGTGGCTACGTAGCGACCGGCCTTTAAGGCATCGAAGCTGCTGACGCGGGCTTCGCGCCCGGTATAGGTGAACCCGTTGGGACCCGTCCACGTCCAGTCGCCGTTGGTGGGCTGCGGACCGAAGGTGACGTTGCCGCCGGCGGCAACCTGTATTTCCGTGGCCTGCGACCAGCCGGAGCCGTCGTTCACGTAGGGCACAAGTGGCGGACAGTCGAGTACGCCCTCTACTTTGACGGTGAACACGGCGGTGGTCTGCCGTCCGAGGGCGTCGGTGCAGGTCACGCCATACTCACCGGCGCGACGGCTGCTCATCGACGAGATGGCCACCTGCCGGCCGAGGGCGAAGTAGCCCTGCGGCCCGCGCCAGGCCCACGTCACGTTGTCGTTGCCGCTGCTGATCTGCGGTCCGAAGGTGAGCGTCTTCCCCGGTGCTATGGTCACCTTCAGCGTCGACGACCAGTTGCTGCCGTCGGCCGACCAGTAGGGGGTGATGGTGCCGGCGCCCTGCCCCTTCACGGCGACGAGGAACTTCAGCACCGAGAGGTGCTTGGCCTGGTCGGTGAACTGCACGGTGTACACGCCGCCCTGCTGCACGTTCTCCAGCGTCAGCACGCGCTCCGTCGACGTGAAGTTCGACGGGCCCGTCCACTTCCACGTGCCTTCTGCCGTGGCGGTGGGGGTCAGTGTGGCGGTGCCGCCGCGGTCAACGACGGCGATGGTCTTGCCGACGGTCTCGCCGCTACTCACGGCAACCTCGCCCTTCAGCGTCTGCACGCCCACAATGGCGTCGTGGGCTATGCGTGCCAGGATGGCTGCTCCGTCGTCGTTAGGGTGCAGGTGGTCGGGGAAGAGATCGCTGCGACTCTTCAGTTCGGTGTGGAAGTCGAGCACGTTGCCGTTCGCTGAGGCAGCCACCTGGCGCACGATGGGCATCACCTCGTTCTCGATGTTCTTGTTCTGCTGCTCCTTGTCCGACGTGAAGCAGGGCGGCGGGTAGGCGCAGAAGACGATGGGGTTGCGCCCGTTCTGGCGGAACTCGGCAATCATGTCTAAGTAGTCCTGCCTGAAGTTGCCTTTCACGTTGCCCCAGCGCCACCAGTCGGCGTCGTTGGTACCAAGGGCTATGATAACGATGTCGGGATTGAAGTCTTTCGCATTCGTGAGGGTCGTCGTGTTCCAGTACGACACGTCGCCCGTATTCTTGCCCAGGCAGAAACCGCTGCGACCGTAGTTGCGCACGTCGTAGTCAGCGCCTAACAGTCTGCCGAGCACCATGGGCCACGACTTCGACTGGTCGCTCAGTCCGTAGCCCTCGGTGATGCTGTTGCCGATGCAGGCCACGCGGATGGGTTCGCCCACGCGCATCACGCCGCTCTGGTCGAGGGGCACCGCATACGGCTCGTTGTCGTCGCCGGGCTGTTCGTTGCCGGGGTCGTCGTCGCCGGGGTCAGTGTAGGCATAGTCTGCCGAATGGTCGTCGATGTCGACCCACGTCTCCTCTTCCGAGCCGGGCATCACCTCCGGCGTGACATTGGTCATCACCACGGCGCTGCAGCAGGCATCGGCCTCCCATTGCTTCCCGTCGGGGGCGATGGTGGGTGTCTGCTTGTTCCACTCGCAGCCGGTGATGTTGCGCACTCTGTCGCGCGTGTTCCAGGCGGCATCGGCGTTCAGGCGCATCCAGTCGAAGTAGGTAATCTGCTTTCTCTGCGAGGTGTATATCCCTTTGTATGTCCAGTGTTCGGGTACGGCTGCGAGGTATGTGGCCATGCCGCGCGCAAACTCCGACTGCCATGTGCCGTCGACCTTGTATGCCGACATGATGCCGTTGCCGTCCACGCGGTGCACCATCACATACTCGATGGTCTTGCGGGCAGCCACGGCAAGCGATGTCGTGCGGGTGGATTTGTAGAGCAGCGATATGCCCTCGATGTATGTTCCCATGTTGTACACATTATATGAATGGGGCTGCGAGCCGTCGGCATTCATCTTCTCATCTACGCTGCCGTCGGCATTGCGCAGGTGCGTGTTCACCCAGGTTGCGATGGCCTTGGCCTTGTCCAGATAGCTCTCGTCGCCCGTGGCCTGATAGAGGTAGCAGGCCATGCAGATGGCGGGGTTGTTGCTCAGCCCCGACTTCTCGTTCTTGCGGATGTCCCACCAGATGCCGCCGCCGAGGGCGTCGTCCCAGCCACGGTTGTAGAGGAAGTCCCAGTCCCACTTCGCCTGCTCGAGGAACCGCTGCTCGCCGGTGATGAGGTAGCCGCGGATGTAGGCCAGTCCAGCCCAGAGCAGGTCGTCGTTATACTCGTTCCATGTCCAGTCCGACAGGCCGTGGTTGTGAGCGTAGGTGCTCTCCGTGCGCCAGTTGTTGTTGATGCCCGAGCCGCCCTCCTGGGCACTGAAAGCGTCGAGCAGCTCGGTGATGAGCGGTGCTAACGAGGGGTCGGGGCGGAAGTCGTGGCGGTCCTCCACCATGAGTATCACCAGGGCCTGCTGCCAGTAGTAGAGCTTGCCGTTGGTGCCTATGCGCGTGCGGTAGTAGGTCAGGTCGCCGTTGCCCTCGCCGCCGTAGACGAGGAAGGCGCGGTTGAAGTAATCGAACGACAGGTCGGCCACCTCGTTGCGCAGCTGGCGGTTGCCGGCAACCACCTCGTGGCTGTCGTCGGCAATGTCGAGCGTCATCGTCTTGCTGTCGCTGCGCAGCAGCACCTCTGTCAGCGCAGGCACGGTGGTCAGCCGGGCAGTGGCTACGGCCTCGCCGTCGCTCTCGGTCAGGGTGAAGGCATCTGTGCCCTCGCCCATGCGGGTGGCGAAGGGTGCGAAGAGAGTGTGGTAGTAGCGGTCGTCGTGGCTCACCGCTGCCGTCAGTTCAACCTGCTCTGCCGGCTCGACGCTCCAGTAGGAGGCTGCGGCCGTGGCTGTGCCACCCATGACTCTGGTCACGCCGCAGTTGATGGCCGAAAAGGTGCCCTTCTTCGTGGTGAACGCCACGGTGCCGCCGGGCTTCTTCACCACGGGGTAGAACTTCTGGGGCACGACACCGACAGCTATCACGCGGTCCTTCACCGGCGAGTAGAGGTAGCTCCCCTGCAGCTTGATATAGAAGCCGCCGTCGGCGGCACGCTCCAGTTTGACCACCGACGAGAGTCCGGTGGCACGTGCGGCGCTGTTCTGAGCCTGCGGGTTAGTGCCCTCTAAGTAGAGGTAGCTGCTACGGTTGCTCTTCAGTCGGTAGTAGCCCGTGGGGCAGTAGTAGTTGGCGGGGTTGCTCACGACGGCCTTCATCCGGCGGTATTCGCTCGCGCTGCACGCCGTGGTGTAGGCCTCGTCCCACTGCAGGGCGGCGAGGCCCTCGTCTGAGAGACCGAAGATCTGACCTGCGCTCTCCACCCAGGGTAGGATGTCCTGACTGACTTCTGCGCTGTAGTCCTGAGCTTGCGAGGCGGCGATGCCGCTTATCCACAGCAGGACTGAAAGGAATAGGTACTTTTTCATTTCTTTTTTTATTTATTTTGTTATTGGTTGTTTATCTGCTTTGCATTGGTTCGCGGTTGTCTCACCCGAAGCTGCCGCCGGTGAGGCATTTGTGTGCCCAGTCCTCTGGGACTCTGGTGTCGGCGTTGAACTTCACGCCGACCTTCACCACACGCTTCCCGTCACTCTGGTATGGCAGGGCATAGTCTTTGGAGTCTATCTGCTCCAGAGCCTCCTGAGCCGTGCCGCTGACATTCAGCTCAAAGACGTAGACCGTGTCGGGCATCCAGACCACCATGTCCACGCGGCCTCCGGCGCACTTCACCTGCGTACGCACATAGACGTTGAGCATCGAGAATATCAGGTACATCGTATATTCGTAGAAACCCTCGGCGGTGGCGGCCTCGGAGAGCTTCGCCTTGAATCCCTCCACGTAGGGAACGCCGGCCAGATACGACTGCATCTCGCTCATGGCCTGCTCTATGTCGCCCTGCTTCAATGCCCGCCAAAACTTGGCGGCAAAGCCCATCTGCACCTCGGCATCGTCAAGCCCCGTAAATGTGGGCAGCAGCCCTTTCACGTAACCGATGCGTACCTCCTGGTTAGGGATTGACAGGGTGTAAGCCTCAATGTCGCGGTCGTAGTCCTTGATGGTCAGATAGCCGCTTTGGTAGAGTAGCGGCAACGCACTCTT
This sequence comes from uncultured Prevotella sp., assembly GCA_905235325.1. Taxonomy (GTDB): domain Bacteria; phylum Bacteroidota; class Bacteroidia; order Bacteroidales; family Bacteroidaceae; genus Prevotella. The sequence goes on from CAJOLE010000017.1 coordinate 67,171, forward strand.
CATGTTCTCCGTTGGCTGGTCGAAGGCCGACGAGGGCACCTCTAACTTGTCTAACGACATGATGTCAGTACGGAAGTGCTGCATCTGTCGGATCAGGAATGTGGGCGTGCCCGTAGCAAACCAGTAGTTGTCGAGCTTCTTGTCACAGAAGGCATTAAGCAGCGAGAACGGATTATATATATCCTCCGACTCTTCCGAGAAGTGATAGCCGTCGTAGCGGTCTTTCAGCTTCTGGAACATCTCGTCAGCCGTTATCACCATTTTCTTGCCCATTGCCTTGATGTCCTCTGCAAATACGGTCTTCACTTCCTGTTCAGTGATGCCGCATATGGCAGAGAACTGAGGCAGCATCGTTATGTTCTTGAGATTGTTGATGGTGGAGAAAGTCCAACCGTGAGTACGAGTTGGAGTATGTGAACTGAGTTGCGAGAACTTGGTAATGCCCGTGATAAAGCAGAACTTAATCTTTGACTCCTGCAATTTCAGCCGTTGATAGAATTCCTGCATCACCTCACGCATTTCGGAAAGGTTGTCGCCGGTATGCATCACATCGAGCAGCGGAGCGTCATATTCATCGATAATCACCGCCACCTGCTTTCCGGACTGCTCGTATGCACGGTTGACAAGACCGGCAAAGCGCATACCGGGTGTCGTCTCTTCCAGATCGCGGCCAAACTCTCTCTCATATTCCTTGAGCAGCCTGTTCAGCTCGTCCTTCACTCCCTGAACCCCTGCGTGTTTGGTGCCACTCAGGTCCAGGCGAATCACGGGATATTGCTCCCACTCCTGTTCCAGCGGCATGATCTTCAACCCCTCGAAGAGTTCTTTCTCGCCCTTGAAGTAGGACTCGAGCGTGGAAGTGAGCAGCGACTTGCCGAATCTGCGGGGGCGGCTCATGAAAACAAATGTGGCATAATGGGCCAGTTGCCACACCAGGTCTGTCTTGTCAATATAGACGTATCCGTCGTGAATGATTCGGGAGAACGTCTGTATGCCTATGGGGTATTTCCTTGTTTCCATTGCTGTCGCTTTTTTCCTCGCTGCAAAGATATGTTTTTTTTGTGAAACGGCCAAATTTTCGCCTGCTAAAAAGATTTAAGAAGATTACTCCTGCGGGGGGACAGGAATATCGGTTCGGCAAGTCAGAGCAAAAACAGTCCCTTGGCAGTGGAGCTGCCGAGGGACTGTTTCCTGTTACGATTTATTCATGCTACAGTTC
>CAJOLE010000018.1 GCA_905235325.1 uncultured Prevotella sp.
ACGCATAGGATAATGGCTTACACCATCAAATACAAGAAACAGGCCATAGAGGATGCTAAATGGCTGAAGAACGAAGAACCTAAGGCGTTTGAGAAACTCCTGAAGTTGGAGGCCGAGTTGAGAGAGCATCCCAGAACGGGTACAGGAAAACCGGAAATGCTCTCTGGCAATCGTGCGGGGGAGTGGAGCAGACGCATCACCAAGAAGCATCGGCTTGTTTATGAGATTCATGATGCAGAGGTCGTTGTTATCGTGCTGACAGCCTATGGCCATTATGACGACAAATAGCAGGAAACATATTTCTTTCATACGCTCTCCACTACTTGACTTTCAAATCCAAACACATCCACAGCCTTGATGCAAACCTGCCTGTTTTCTTTATGAGGCACCCTTAACCGTGTCTTATAGACACAATGCAGCGGGTCGTTGTCGTTATCCACATTCTCACGATAGTCCTGCCACGTTGAGCGGAAGGTCGCGCCGTCGTAGTCTGGGTCGATGCTCCAGTATTCAATCAGCGAGAGCGGGTCGCGCTCCAACACCTGTTGCAATTTCTCCTTGTCCTTGTCGTCAAGCGGAATATTGTCGGGCGACAGCAATACATAGTTCTCCAACTCCACGTCTATCTCGTCCTGCTCTCCGTTCTGCTTCACCACCAAGGGCTTTGCCACCAAGTATTGCAGCGAAGAGAAGCGCACACTTCGGTCATCTATCAGTTTCTTATAGCCCTTCTTGGCCAACTTATCCAACAGGTCGGGTGGAATCACCAGCACCTCCACCTTTGAATCCTGGTACTTCTGAATGGCCTGCGAAATATCGAAGGCGAAGTTCCAGCCAAGCACGACCACCTTTTCCCAGTCGCCACCGAGCAGACTTGCCTTTGCCTCCACAGCCCGACGGATGGTTGCTGCGGTTGTCAGGCGGTTCGGCGAATCCACCATCACGAGTGTGCGCGTACCTTTTATATATCCGAAGTTACGGTCGTTCGTCTGCTCAGGGGTAAAGGGCAGCGCTCCATACAGCCCCAACACCACTTGACTCAGGTCGCCCACATGCTTATACCGCTTGTTGTTCCTAAATGCCTCCTTCTGATAGTCCCCGATGCTCTGATACAGGAACGGTTTTACTTCTTGGTCGATAAACCGCTTGCGCATCACCAGCGAGGCAGGCTTTCCGATGTCGCAGGTAATCCAACGCCTACCCAACCGCTCTGCAACTGCTGCCGTCGTGCCGCTGCCGCCGAAGAAGTCGCAAACGAGGTCGCCCTCGTTGGACGAGGCTTTGATGATGCGTTCAAGAAGGGCTTCCGGCTTTTGGGTGGCGTAATCTAATCTTTCTTTCGCAGAAGGATGAAGATACGATATATCCCAAACATCACCAGCCAATACACCTCTGTCATCTCGGTATATCTTATATCTCTCTCCATGTAAACTTTGCCACCTAAACAGTTTTCCATCCTCATCTCTTTGGTATCCTTCTTTTACGCCCTTTTCTTCATTTGCAGGTTTTACATATACCTCATTAAAACATTTCTCGTTGATTCCTTTGGAATAATAAAAAATAGTATCATGTAGTCGCTGAAAGTATTTAGATGGCGCAGACCACCGTCTATAATGCCATATTATTTCATTTTGGATATTTTCTTTCCCAAGCACATCGTCCAGTAACAGTTTTACGTAATGCCCTACATGCCAATCAATATGGACATAGACGCTACCCTTATCTGATAATAATTCTTTCATTAACACTAATCTAGGATAAAGCATTTTAAGATACGATATTGTTCCTTTTTCCCAAGTATCTGCATACGCAAACTGCTCTATAACGGTAGGCTTCTGCTGAATATCCGTCCCAGGCAAAGAAATCTTCGTCCGATAGTCAGCCTTAGAGTCAAATGGCGGGTCAATATATATCAAATCGACCTTGCCGCGAAGGGAGGGCAATCCCGTCTGTGCATCCCCTGCCAGCAGAGCTTGCATCGCCAAGAGATTGTCGCCATAGATGAGGCGGTTCATCCACTCCCCATTGCAGCCCGCCATATTGAAGGCATTGGGAATCTGTGGCGTGCTGCCCTTGAACAGCCCGCTTACATCCTTACTCGGCAACACCAGTTCATTGGTCTGGAGTCCAATCTGCGTACCACTACTGAGCCGCTCCAGTATCTGTGCAGCCTCACGACGGCCCTCGCTCACGATGCGGGGCAGTTCCTCAATCAATGATTTAGCCATGTAGCATTATAGTTTTATAATGCGCCGAGCCACCAAACAAAACGCTTCCTGCAAGCACCTCATGTACAGACACAAAACGTGGACGAATCCCCGTTCAGTGTTCCAGGTACTTGCAGGAAACCTATGTAACGAAACAGGAAAACGCCCACTATACAAGTGAGCGCGTCCATTATTATCGTCACATGTCCTTTCTACCTGCAAGTTTCGGAACACTTTGAATAATAGCCAACGCTAATGTTTAACCCTCTAAAGTCGCGCCAGCACCTCCACCGAGGCCCATCGCCGGCGTTCAAGGGGCAAAGGTACGAAAATAAAATCGAATTTGCTCCAATTTAGCAAAAAACTTATAATATCTTAGGAAATTCCTTGTTAATTTGAAATATTCTGCTTATCTTTGCAGCGGCACGGCGTGACCCTAATCTTCCATTTTTTTTCACCAGTTTTTCTTGCAAGTCTCGGAAATTCGGTTTATATTTGCAGCGTGAAAACAAATTGTTAGCGTATGACGACCCAGGAGATGACCCGGCTAATAGCCGAATACTTCAAGACGCAGCCCGTCTTGAAGGCATGGCTCTTTGGTTCTTTCTCTCGGGGTGAAGAGGCAGAGGAATCTGACGTTGATATACTCGTGGAGTATGACAAGAACGCTCGCATTTCCCTGCTTACCATCTCCCACATGATGGGCGAGCTGGAGAAGAGCACGGGCCGACGCGTCGATTTGATAGAAGACGGCTGCTTGCTGCCCTTTGCCGCAGAATCAGCCAATCGTGACAAGAAACTGATCTATGAGAGAAGAGGTTAGAGATATCGAACGGCTAAGCCACATGCTTGAAGCCATCAACGTGCTGATAAATTATAAGGATCATCACACGCTGGAAGATGCCAAGTCAGACCCCGTGGTCTATTTCGGCTTGGTAAAGCTCTTTGATTACAGTCAGCTAAACAACCATGCGCTTCATGGCGTCCTGGCCTGCCTCTACGCATTGGAAATAGCGGAGCTGGTTGCGGGTGCGCACCAGGTTGTGGTCGGCATAGCTTGTCTTGTAGTAGGTGTCGCCGTTCAGGTAGTCGGTCAGGAAGCGGACGGCCTGCATCATGGGGAATAGCATCACGGCAAAGGGCAGATGCTCGCGCTCCACGGGGGTAAGGAATGTGCCGGTGCTCTCAAGGTAGCCCTGCGTGAATGCTTCGAAGACGTCCCATCGGAAGCCGATGCTGTCAAGCTCCGGGCAGTCCTCAGCCACGGTGTTGGCTGCCGTGCGCAGGAAGTCGCCGTAGTCGGAGAAGACGTAGGCGGGCATGACGGTGTCGAGGTCGATGACGCAGAGCACGTGCCCCTGCCGGTCGAAGAGCATGTTGTTCACCTTCGTGTCGCAATGGCAGATGCGCTTGGGCAGCCGGCCGCTGCGGTGCAGCCGCTCAGCCAGGCATAGTGCATCGGCCTTCTGCTCTATCAGGTCCAGCTCGGCACGCACCATAGCTATGCGGCCCACGGCATCGCGCTTGACGGCCTGCTGCAACTGGCTGACGCGCAGCTCCATGTTGTGGAAGTCGGGAATGGTCTCTCCCAGCGGTTCCTGCAGGTCGGTGAGCTGCTGCTCGAAGCGTCCGAAGGCCAGCCCGCAATCGTATGACGACTGGGGCGTCACCTCGCTGACCGTCTTCGTGTCGGGAATGTAGACCGACATACGCCAGTAGTTGTTGCCGTCATAATAATATGTTTTCCCGTCAGCGGCGGGCATGAAGCGCAGTACGCGGCGGTCGATGTCGGCTACGCCTTGGGCCTCCAGCTTTCTGCGCAGATGGGCAGTGACGGCTTCGATGTTATGCTGCAGCAGTTGCACGTCGGTGAACACGTTGTGGTTGATGCGCTGAAGCACATAGTCGGGAGTCGCCGACATCGTCGTGGCCAGATAGGTGTCGTTAATCAGTCCGTCGCCCAACGGGGTAATGTCGACGACGTCGCCCTCGAGCCGGAACTGCCGCACGACCTTTGCCAGATTCTCATTTCTCATTTCTTAGTTTTCCTTTTTAAAAGCATAGCGAAATCCCTGGGTGCGGTTCCATGCGCCACGGGTGAAGTCGGGGATGGCCACGGGCGCAGAGCCGTTCTCCAACGAGATGCGGGTCAGCTCGCCCAGGCAGCACCACTCAGCCAAGTCGTAGACGTCCATGTCGAGGGGCAGGCCGTTCCGCAGGCAGTAGACGAGGCGATAGTCCATCAGGAAGTCCATGCCGCCGTGGCCGCCCACCCGGCGGGCTTTCTCCTCCAGTTCCTTGACAAAGCCGGGCAGATACCTGTTGAGCATGGCTTGGCACTGGCTGTCGGGCAGGGGCAAGTGGGCGCTGAGGTTCTCGTGGTCGGGCACGTCGTCGTCGGTCAGCCTGTCCTGCCGGAACAGCAGCTGGTTGACGGGGTACTTGCTGGCATAGCCGTCGCTGCCCACCACCTGGAACATACGGCTGTAGGGGCGCGGCGTGAGCACGTCGTGCTGTATGAGCATCGTCTTGCCGTTGAGGGTGCGTATGAGCGTCGACGTCTGGTCGCCGTTCTGGAAGTCAGGGCAGTCCTTGCCCGTCAGCTTCTTCACTAAGCGGGGGCCGTTCACGGGCTTGGTGTCGACGGCCACGAGATAGTCCATGCGGTCGCCCCGGTGGATGTTCAGCACCTGACAGTCGGGGCCGATGCCGTGGGTGGGATAGACGTCGCCGCGATGCTTGGCATTATAGTCCAAGCGCCAGTTCTGCCAGTAGGCCGTCCAGAAGTCGTCGAGGTTGTGCAGATAGGAGCCCTCTACATGGAGCACCTCGCCGAAGAGCCCCTGCTGCGCCATGTTCAGGGCAGCCAGCTCGAAGAAGTCGTAGACGCAGTTCTCGAGCATCATGCAGTGCAGTCGGTTGCGCTCGGCGGTGTTGATGAGCTGCCATATCTCGTCCATGTTCGTGGCGGCCGGCACCTCGATGGCCACGTGCTTGCCGTGCTCCATGGCGTAGAGGGCGATGGGCACGTGGTGTACCCAGTCGGTGGCGATGTAGATGAGGTCGATGTCGCTGCGCTCGCACATCTCCTTGTAAGCCTCGGTGCTGCCGCTGTAGGCGGCGGCGCGTGGCCGCCCAAACTTCTCCAGCAGCCTCTGGCAGCCCTCCACGCGGCCGGGCTCCACGTCGCAAAGGCCCTTCACGGCGGTGCCCTCAATCTGGGCAAAGCGCTCGACGGCTCCCGGGCCGCGCATACCCAGACCCACGAAGCCCACGCGCACCGTGTCGAGCGGCGGTGTGGCGAGTCCGAGCACATCCTGCTGTCCGGCGGGACGGCTGGCCACGGGTGTTTCAATCATTTTCACTAACAGGTGTGAACAGCTGCTCAGCATCAGCAGGCACGCCATCATCAAGGGGATGAACATCTTTCTCATAGTCTTCAGTTTTCTCAAAGTTCTTTCATTAGGTTGTAGTCGGAGGGAGACGTGGCCTTCAGCTTCTCAGCCATATACCGACAGTTATTCTCTGCTTGGCATTGGTGCGTGGGTGTCTCGCCTGCGTAGCAATTGTCGGCTGCAAAGTTACGAAAAAACGAGGGAAGAACAAAAGAAACTTGTTCGCTTTTTTTGCGAGGGCTCTTTCTTTTTGGGCTGGGAGGGGTGAAGGTTGGGGTGCGCGCTGATTGCCGGAAGTCCGTATCAGTCCGTGTCAGTCTGATGCTGGGGTAGCGCGCGTAGTGATTGTTATTCACAGAAAACATCCTACACTCCCTACACTTCCTACACCTGACGGAGCGGAGAGAAACTCATACAAATTTGCATAAATTGCGGCATACGTGATGCCGTTTTTTGTAATAGTTGCAAGTTTGTTTCCGTATTTTTATGCAGGGGCGGCGCCTTTTGCCGAAAACCCGGTGCCTTTTGCCGAAAACCCGGTGCCTTTTGCCAAAAAACCGCCGGGTTTTGGGCGAAAAGCGCGGCCTCTTGTCGGCGTGCATGAATATTCACGCCGTAGGTGTAGGTTCAGGTGTAGGTTCAGGTGTAGGTTCTTGGGTGTCCGTCGCCGTGATGCGTGCTGATTGACAGACGGTTAGGTAGGGAGTGTCGGAAGTGTCGGTTGTTTCCGTGTTTCGCTTCACATATAGCAGGTGGTTGGCAAGATCCATGTCAGATCTGGCGAAAAACTAAAAGAACGAGTCCTCCTGTTTTGCCGGGGTGGAGTAACTTCGCCATTCTTTGCCGGCAGAGTTATGAACAATTTTATTTTGCAACCGAATGACTTGAAATAAATGTTTATTTTTGTTAGCAGATTTCGATAAATCACATATTATTATTACTTTTGCAACCAAAAATTGGAAATAAAGAATGAAGAAGAAGAGTTTTTTGTTGGCAACGGCCCTGATGCTGACGGCATCGGCAGTGGCACAGACCGACGGTCCTTGGACACTGCAGCAGTGCCTTGACTACGCCTTGCAGCATAACATCACGCTGCAGAGGGCCAGACTGCAGCTGCAGTCGGCCAAGGAGGACGTCAGCCAGTCGAAGGCCGCCCTGCTGCCCTCGCTCAATGCCTCGACGAGTCATAACCTGAGTTACCGCCCGTGGCAGGACACGGGCATCACGACCGTCACCAACGGCACGGTGAACACCAAGGTCGACAAGACGTCGTACAACGGCTCCTACGGCCTGAACGCCCAGTGGACGGTGTGGAACGGTGGTCGCAACCACAACCAGGTGAAGCTGAACCGGCTGAACGAGGAGCAGGCCGAACTGGAGACGCAGGTGACGGCCAACTCCATTCAGGAGCAGATAGCGCAGCTCTATGTGCAGATTCTCTACCTGACGGAGGCCGTGAAGGTGAACGAGGAGAGCCTGAATACCAGCCGGAAGAACGAGGAGCGCGGACGGGAAATGGTCGAGGTCGGCAAAATGTCGAAGGCCGACCTGGCCCAACTGACAGCCCAGCGCTCTACGGACGAGTACAACATCGTGGCGGCCCAGAAGCAAGTCAAGAACTATAAGCTGCAGCTGAAGCAGTTGCTCGAGATTACCGACGGCTCGGAGTTCGACATCGTCATTCCCGCCGCTACCGACGAGCAGGCGCTGGCCGAGGTGCCGGCCCTGATGAGCGTCTATGAGCAGGCCCTGGCCACGCGCCCCGAGATACAGAGTGCCGAGATGGCCGTCAAGAGCAGCGACGTGAGCCTCGATATCGCCAAGGCCGGGCGTATGCCGACGGTGAGCCTGTCGGCCAGTGCCGGGTCCAGCACCAACTCGCTGGCCAACAACGGCTGGGGCGACCAGATGAAGTTCAACTTCAACAGCGGCGCGGGCGTCAACGTCAGCGTGCCCATCTTCGACCAGCGCCAGACGAAGACCAGCGTGGCAAAGGCCCGCATCCAGCGCGAGAACAACCTCCTGGCCCTGCAGGACAAGCAGAAGCAGCTCTACCAGACGATAGAGAACTACTGGCTCGACGCCACGACCAACCAGCAGCAGTTCCGCGCAGCGCTGGCCACCGTCGACAGCGAGCAGCTGAGCTACAGCCTGCTGCAGGAGAAGTTCAACGTCGGCCTGACGAACATCGTGGAGCTGATGACGGGCAAGGACCGCCTGCTGCAGGCCGAGCAGAACCGACTCCAGTCGAAGTACATGACGCTGCTCAACCTGCAGATGCTGAAGTTCTATAGCGGCGGGCGCCCGTAACTCCCCCCCCCTTGCCCATAAATCCCATTAAGCCCAAATTGCCCAACAAGCCCATAAAAAAGACCAAAATATGAAGAACAAGAAACTATGGATTGCCATTGGCGTTCGTTGCGCTGGCAGTCATTGCCTATCTCCTGTTGTCAGGCGGCAAGAAGGAGGAGAAGGTGGAGTTTGAGACAGCTAAGGTGGAGGAAGGTAACATCCAGACCACCATCACCGCCACAGGTACCATCGAACCGGTGACGTCGGTCACCGTCGGTACGCAGGTGTCGGGTATCGTAGCAAAGCTGTACGTCGACTACAACTCAGTCGTGAAGAAGGGACAGGTCATTGCCGAGCTCGACAAGACCAACCTCACCAGCGAACTGACGGCCCAGCGTGCCAACCTGGCATCGGCCCAGAGCTCGCTGAACTACCAGCAGGCCAATTATAACAGGTACAAGACACTTTACGACAAGGGGCTGGTCTCGGCCGACGAGTACGAGAGTGCCCTGCTGCAGTACAACCAGGCCAAGGAGCAGGTGAAGTCGGCTAACCAGAGCGTGCTGCGCGCACAGACCAACCTGGGCTACGCCACCATTACCAGCCCCATCGACGGCGTCGTGCTGTCGAAGGCCGTGGAGGAGGGCCAGACGGTGGCCGCCTCGTTCAACACCCCCGAGCTCTTCACCATCGCCCAGGACCTGACCGATATGCGCGTCATTGCCGACATCGACGAGGCTGACATCGGCGGCGTGAAGGAGGGCCAGCGCGTCTCGTTCACCGTCGACGCCTTCCCCGACGATAAGTTCGACGGCGAGGTGACGCAGGTGCGCCAGCAGGCCACCACGGAGAGCAACGTCGTTACCTACGAGGTCGTCATCTCCGCCCGCAACAACGACCTGAAGCTGAAGCCCGGACTGACGGCCAACGTCACCATCTTCACCCTCGAGAAGAACGGCGTGCTCGTTGCTCCCGCCAAAGCACTGCGATTCATGCCCAACGAGGCTCTGCTGCGCGAGGGCCAGACCATCGAAGACGTGGAGGCACCCCGCAAGCTGTGGACGCTGGAGGGTAACGTGTTCAAGGCTCACAAGGTTGAGACGGGCACCACCAACGGTATGCTGACCGAGGTTGTCAGCGGTATAGAAGCCGGCACCGAGGTGCTGGTCGACTTCACCATCACCGGTGGCGAAGAGGCCCAGCAGACGCAGCAGGCCCAGAACCCCTTCATGCCAAGGCCGAGGGGCAACAGGAACCAGCAACAGAACGGTAACAACCAGCAACAGAAGAAACAATAAAAAGCCCAACCCGCCCTCCCCGGGAGGGATGTCTGATATGAGATGGGAATAATTGGTGAATAAGATGGAAACTGATAATAAGCAACAGGTAACTAAACATCCCTCCCCTGGGGAGGGCTTGGGTAGGCCCGTCATCGAACTTCAGAACGTGAAACGCTACTTCCAGGTGGGCTCCGAGACGGTGAAGGCCCTGCGTGGCGTATCGTTCAAGATTTACGAGGGCGAGTTTGTCACCATTCAGGGAACGTCGGGTAGCGGCAAGTCGACGCTGCTCAACCAGCTGGGCTGCCTCGACACGCCAACCTCGGGCGAGTACCTCCTCGACGGCATCTCGGTGCGCACGATGTCGAAGTCGCAACGGGCACACCTCAGAAACCGCAAGATAGGCTTCGTGTTCCAGAACTATAACCTGCTGGCCAAGACTACCGCCGTCGAGAACGTCGAACTCCCGCTGATGTATAACTCGGCCTACTCGGCCGCCGAGCGCAGGGATAAGGCCGTCAAGGCTCTGCAGGCCGTGGGGCTGGGCGACCGCCTCTACCACAAGTCGAACGAGATGTCGGGCGGACAGATGCAGCGCGTGGCCATCGCCCGTGCGCTGGTCAACGACCCCGCCGTGCTGCTGGCCGACGAGGCCACGGGTAACCTCGACACGCGAACGTCGTTCGAGATGCTGGTGCTGTTCCAGGAGCTGTACCGCAAGGGCCACACCATCATCTTCGTGACCCACAACCCCGAGATAGCCGAGTACTCCAGCCGTAACATCAACCTGCGCGACGGCAAGATTCGCGAGGACACCATCAATACGAACATCAAGTCGGCAGCCGAGGCTCTCGCCGCCCTGCCTCTGCCCCAAGACGACTAACGACTCTCACCCGCCCCCTCCCTGCGAGGGAGGGGAGAGGTTAGCATGGAGAGAGATTTTTGAGACATTGAGAATGTATAACAAATAAATAAATGGAGTCCCCCAGGTAATTACTCCCTTTCCCTTAGGGAGGGGTTGGGGGTGGGTCTTATGAATTTACTGAATCTTTTCAAAGTAAGCCTGAAAGCCGTTGCCAACAACAAGATGCGCTCGTTCCTGTCGATGCTGGGCATTATCATCGGCGTGGCAGCCGTCATCATTATGATGGCCATCGGACAAGGCTCGAAGGAGAGCATCCGCCAGGAGCTGTCGTCCATGGGCACCAACCTGCTGACCATACGGCCCGGTGCCGATATGCGCGGCGGCGTGCGCCAGGACCCGTCGGCCATGCAGACGCTGAAGATGGCCGACTACGAGCGTATCGTCCGCGAGAAGCGCTTCGTGACAAAGGTGTCGCCGGAGGTGACTTCCAGCGGCCAGGTTATCTATGGCAACAACAACACCACGTCGTCGATGTACGGCGAGTCAGTCGAATACCTCGACATCCGCCAGTGGGTCGTCGACGAGGGCGAATGCTTCACCGACGAGGATATCAATAAGGCCGCGAAGGTGTGCCTCATCGGTGCCACCGTCGTCAAGGAACTCTTCGGCGAAAATATCGACCCCATCGGTAAGACGATTCGCTTCAAGAGCATCCCCATGCGCGTCATCGGCGTGCTCAAGGGCAAGGGCTACAACTCGTGGGGCATGGACCAGGACAACGTCATCATCGCACCCTACACCACGGTCATGAAGCGCATTGCCGCACAGACTTGGTTCTCGTCCATCGTCTGCTCTGCTGTCACCGAGGAACTCTCTGATGCCGCCATCGAGGAACTGACGCAGATACTGCGCGACAACCACAAGCTGAAGGAGGAGGCCGCCGACGACTTCACCATCCGCTCACAGGCCGAGATGATGGAGACGATGTCGTCGACGATGGACACCGTGACCGTCATTCTCGTCGTCGCCGCCGCCTTCTCGCTGCTCGTCGCCGGCATCGGCATTATGAACATCATGCTCGTCTCCGTCACCGAGCGCACTAAGGAAATCGGTCTCCGCATGGCCGTCGGTGCCACGGGGCCCGTCATCTCGCTGCAGTTCCTCATCGAGTCGGTGGTCATATCCCTGACGGGAGGCATCTTGGGCGTCATTCTGGGCTGGGTCGTCAGCTCGTTCCTGCCGTCGTTCGGTATGCCCAGCAGTGTTCCCGCCTGGTCAGTCTACGTGTCGTTCCTCGTCTGCGTCTTCCTCGGCGTGCTCTTCGGCTACATCCCCGCCCAGAAAGCCGCCAACATGGACCCCATCGAGGCCATCCGCCACGAATAGAATTGCAAACTGCGCGTTGCATTTTCGGGAGTGGCTTGCGCCAAGGCTGCGGAAAAGAATTAAAAACCGTGAAAACGGCGTAATCCGTGCCCTTTTCTTTTCCGTTTTCGGGAAGAATTGCGTAACTTTGCGCTCAGAAATTTCTAAACAGTAAAAGTAAATCGTTAAATTGTAAATTGTTATGGTAAACTACAAGGATTTGGGTCTCGTGAATACCCGCGAGATGTTCAAGAAGGCAGTAGCCGGCGGCTACGCCATCCCCGCTTTCAACTTCAACACAATGGAGCAGATGCAGGCCATCGTCCAGGCTGCCGTCGAGACAAAGTCGCCCGTCATCATGCAGGTCAGTAAGGGTGCCCGCAACTATGCCAACGCTACCATCCTGCGCTACATGGCAGAGGGTGCCGTGGCTTACGCCAAGGAGCTGGGCTGCGAGAAGCCCGAGATTGTGCTGCACCTCGACCACGGCGACAGCTTCGAGCTTTGCAAGGACTGCATCGACATGGGCTTCTCCAGCGTGATGTACGACGGCTCGAGCCTGCCCTACGAGGAGAACATCAAGATTTCGCGCCAGGTTGTGGAGTATGCCCATCAGTTCGACGTCACCGTAGAGTGCGAGCTCGGTGTGCTCGCCGGCGTTGAGGACGAGGTGGCCTCCGAGGTCAGCCACTACACCAAGCCCGAGGAGGTCATCGACTTCGCTACCCGCACAGGCTGCGACTCGCTGGCTATCTCTATCGGCACCAGCCACGGCGCTTACAAGTTCAAGCCCGAGCAGTGCACCCGCGACCCGAAGACCGGCAAGCTCGTTCCGCCGCCATTGGCATTCGACGTGCTGCATGAGATTGAGAAGAAGCTGCCCGGATTCCCCATCGTGCTCCACGGCTCAAGCTCTGTGCCTCAGGACGAGGTGGACACCATCAACAAGTTCGGTGGCAACCTGCCCGACGCCGTCGGTATTCCCGAGGAGCAGCTCCGCGAGGCTTCGAAGAGCGCTGTCTGCAAGATTAACATCGACTCTGACTCGCGTCTGGCCATGACCGCCGCCGTCCGCAAGTACTTCGTCGAGCATCCCGAGCACTTCGATCCGCGCCAGTATCTGAAGCCCGCCCGCGAGAACATGAAGAAGATGTACATCCACAAGATTGTGGACGTGCTCGGCTCTGATGGCAAGCTCGGCTAAGCCTGCTTACGCTAATATAATAAGGTGGAAATGTTAAAAAGACATTTCTGCCTTATTTTTTTGCCCGAAAAGTTTGGAGGGAATGGAGAATTGTATTACCTTTGCAGTGTTCTATTAAAGTAGTACACTAAAACACTAAGGAATATGATAGAAGTAAACAACATGAGTTTCAGCTACCCAGGCCAGAAGGAACGGGTGTTTGACAGTTTCAGCCTGCGGGTGGAGGAGAGCAAAATCTACGGGCTGTTGGGTAAGAACGGTACGGGCAAGTCGACGCTGCTCTACCTCGTCGCGGGGCTGCTGCGGCCGCAGGCCGGTTCCGTCTGTTGCTGTAATACAGCAACATACAAGCGACAGGCCGAGCTGCTGCAGGAAATTTTCCTCGTGCCGGAGGAGTTCGAGCTGCCAAGTATGTCGTTAGAGCAGTACGTGAAGATTAACGAGCCGTTCTATCCGCATTTCTCGCGCGAAGTGCTGGAGAGCTGCCTGAAGGACTTTGAGCTGACGACGGACATCAAGCTCAATGATCTCTCGATGGGTCAGAAGAAGAAGGTGTTCATGTCGTTCGCCCTTGCCGCTGGCACGAAGTTGCTGCTGATGGACGAGCCGACCAACGGCCTCGACATCCCCTCGAAGAGCCAGTTCCGCAAGGTCATCGCGCAGAACATGACGGAGGACCGCACGCTGATTATCTCCACCCATCAGGTACACGACGTGGAGTCGCTGCTCGACCACATCCTGATTCTCTCGCCGCAGAAGCTGTTGCTCAATGCCTCTGTGGCCGACATCACAGACAAGTATGTGTTTGAGTATCGTTCGCCTAACGAGATGGGCGATGCACTTTATGCCGAGCCGTCGCTGCAGGGCAATGCCGTCATCGCTCCCCGCAGGGAGGGCGCTGCCGAGACGCAGATAAACCTTGAACTGCTGTTCAATGCCGTCACGCAGGGGAAGATCTAAATCATTGGGAGGACTTGATATGATACAGTTTGATTTCAATAGATTCAAGCATCTGGTGCGCTGGACATGGGCGCTGGACAGACGGTGGTTCGTCAAGGCAATGCTGTCGTGGATGGCAGTGTTCTCGCTCACGTTCCTGTTCTTCACCTGCGTGATGGTGGCTCACAAAGATTATGAAACCATGGAGATTTCCTATACGCCGTGTGCCCTTATGTCGGTGTTTTCAGCTATTGCCATCTTTGTGTTAGGGGGCGCGTTTATGTTCCAGAACTTCAAGACCAGGCACGACGACCTGAGACTGCTGATGCTGCCAGCCTCCAACTTGGAGAAGTTCCTGATGCGCTACAGCATCTGGCTCCTGTCGCTACCCTGCTTCCTGTTGGCATTTGTGGTGGGCGATGTGGTGCAGTGGGTGGTCAATACACTGTTGGGGCACAACGGCACGATGCTGGTGATGCAGTATCTGGCTAATTCCGTCTGCAATGTCTATTGGCAAAGCAATTTTCCCCGTGCGTTAGGTGTCAGCAGTGTGCTTGCTTTCGTGTGGTTGCACTCTGCATACGTCGTCGGTGCCACGTTCTTCCGCTCGCATAGGTATAACTGGGTCATGACTTCGGTGGTGCTGATTGTCTATGGAATCCTCCAGTCGCTTTTGGGGCCGAAATATTTAATCACCGAGTCCAATGCGCAGACGGATATTCATCTGGTTTATCTTTGGAATGGGATTTGTGTGCTCCTGATTGTGCTGAACTTCTGGCTGTCGTACAGGTTCTTCTGCCGTCAGCAGATTATTGGTAGGGCTATCAATATATAGTTAAGGTATGAACAATTTCCGTTTAAATAGATTCGGCAAGACGCTGCGCTGGTATGCGAGTGTCAATTTCCGTAGGCTGATGTCTTGGAATTTGGGTTTTCTTGTGGGTGTGTTCTTGGCAGAGATGATGATTTTCATTTCATATACCGGGCTCGCAAGTCCTTCCATCGCATATATCGGGCTTACAAGTCCTTCCATCAACAGTTCCGCGTCTATGGGGAGTTTTTTCATCGTCATTGGCGTGCTTGCCAGTTTCAGTTCCATCATGTCAGAAGTGAACAAGAAGCGTGAGCGGACGGCTTTCCTGATGCTGCCTGCCTCGAACCTGGAGAAGTTCCTCTCGTTGGTATGCTATGTGACGGTCGTATGGGTTGCCTGCCTTGTGCTGGCCTTTGTTGTCGGCGACTCATTGAGGATGGCAGTGAGGGCCCTGTTCTTTGGCGACGAATGGGTCTCGGCAGTACCCCTGTGGTGTTCTCTCCTTTGGCACGGCCTTGAACCGTTTGGGCCGGCGCAGACGGTGTTTGCGGCACTGATGCTCGTCTGGATTCACTCGCTCTATATCCTTGGCGGCACATGGCTGCGCAAGTATAGCTTCATCGTGTCGAGTCTCGTGCTGGTGGCCGTGCCGTTCATCGTACAGTATGTCTGTGTTCCACGCGGAGAGCATCTCAACTTGTTTGTTACCCAATTGGATGACGAGGGGTATATTGTGACGGGCTATGTGAATCCCCTTGTCTATGTTCTCGACGTGCTGTCTGTGGTCTTCGCCGTCTTCAACTATTGGGCATCGTACCGCATCTTCAAGGGTTTTCAGTTAATTACCAATAAATGGACGAACTATGACATTCTCAAACGATAAGGCCATATACCTGCAGATGGCCGACCGCCTCTGCGACGAGATACTCTCAGGCAAGTATCAGGACGACGACCGCATACCCTCGGTCCGTGAGTATGCCGTGCTGTTGGAAGTGAACACGAACACGGCCGTGAAAGCCTACGACGAGCTGGCTCGCGCCAACATTATATATAATAAGCGCGGCCTGGGCTACTTCGTCACCAAGGGGGCAAAGAAGCAGATACTCAAGGCCCGCAAGAAGGAGTTTATGAAGGAGCGCCTGCCGGAACTTTTCCGGCAGATGCAGTTGCTCGACATCTCCATCGACGACATAAAAAGTGCTTACGATGCAACTTTTGGTGTAGTGGCTACGTCTAACATATAAATTTGCCAAGAAAAATGATACATCTGAAAGACATCAACAAGACCTACTTCGGCGCACAGCCGCTGCACGTGCTGAAGGGCATCAACCTCGATATCGAGGAGGGCGAGTTCGTCTCGATCATGGGTGCCTCAGGCTCGGGCAAGTCGACGCTGCTGAACATCCTCGGTATCCTCGACAACTACGACTCGGGCATCTATGAGCTGGCCGGCGTGCGCATCTGGAACCTGTCGGAGACGCGGGCGGCTGAGTACCGCAACAAGATGATAGGTTTCATCTTCCAGTCGTTTAATCTCATCTCGTTTAAGAATGCCGTGGAAAACGTTGAGTTGCCATTATTTTACCAGGGCGTGAGCCGCCGTAAGCGCCACGCCCTGGCATTAGAGTATTTAGAAAGATTAGGACTTTTAGACTGGGCAACCCACTATCCTAACGAGCTCAGCGGCGGCCAGCGCCAGCGCGTAGCCATAGCACGGGCGCTGATCACGAACCCGAAGATTATCCTGGCCGACGAGCCGACGGGTGCCCTCGACTCGAAGACATCGGTCGAGGTGATGCAACTGCTGAAGCAGCTGAACCGCGACGAGCATATCACGCAGATCATCGTCACCCACGATCCGTCGGTGGCCGAGCAGACTAACCGCATTATACGCATCAAGGATGGAGTTATTGAATGAGATATGGCAGACGGCGCGCCGCAATAAGCTGCGCACCACGCTGACGGGTTTTGCCGTGGCGTGGGGCATCTTCATGCTCATCGTGCTGCTTGGGGCGGGCAACGGTCTGATCAATGCCAACCTGAAGCAGTCGGACCGTTTCCTCTCGTCGTCGATGGTGGTGTTCGGCGGCTGGACGTCGATGCCCTATCAGGGACTGAAGGAAGGCCGCGACATCCGGTTGTACGAGAGCGATATGGATATTACAGCCAAGGAGTTCAAGAAGAATGTCGACGAGGTGGGCGCGCAGTACAACACCAGTGCCACCATCAGCCACGGACAGCAGTACATCTCGACGGGCATCAGCGGTGTCTACCCCAACCACATCAATATCGATAAGGTGGAGATGTGCCACGGGCGGTTTATCAACGACATCGACATCCGCGAAAGCCGTAAGGTGCTGGTCATGAGCAACAAGCAGGCGAAGGAGCTGAAATGCCGTGTCGGCAACTTTGTGAAGGTAGGCAATCTGGCCTTCAAGGTGGTGGGCATCTATAAAGAACAAGAGAACGGACAGGCCGACGTCTTCTCGTCGTACACGGCCATCAAGCGCATCTATGGTGCCAACACCGACGATGCCGGTCGCATAGAGTTCACCTTCCACGGTCTGCCCACGGAGCAGGCCAACGAAGCCTTCGAGAAGGACTACCGCCACCGCCTGAACGCCCATCACCAGGCTCACCCCGACGACGAGGACGCTGTCTGGCTGTGGAACCGCTTCACGCAGAACCTGCAGATGGAACAGGGCATTGGCATCATCCGCACCGCCCTCTGGATTGTGGGCCTGTTCACCCTTTTGAGCGGTATCGTGGGCGTCAGCAACATCATGCTCATCACTGTCAAGGAGCGTACCCACGAGCTTGGCATCCGCAAGGCCATCGGCGCCAAGCCGTGGAGCATCCTCCGGCTGATTATCGTTGAGAGCGTCATCATCACCACGTTCTTCGGCTACATCGGCATGGTATTGGGTGTCGCGGCCAACGAGTATATGGATGCGACCCTGGGTCACGAGACCATCGACACAGGACTGTTCAAGGCCACGATGTTCCTCGACCCCACCGTCGGACTCGACGTCTGCTTTGAGGCAACGATGGTCATGATTATCGCCGGCACCGTCGCCGGGCTGATTCCTGCGTATAAAGCCAGTAGAATCAGGCCGATTGAGGCGCTGAGGGCAGAGTAGGGCTTCCCCAAGCCTCTCCGAAGGAGGGGATGTTTAAATACCTAATCAAAACAAAATGAAGAAAGATAACGATAATACAGTAACTAAACACCCCTTCCTTTGGAGGGGCTTGGGGAGGCTTCCGCGTTTCGACTTAGACTCATATCGCGAGGTGCTCGACACCCTGACGCGCAACAAGAGCCGCTCGTTCCTGACGGGCTTCGGCGTGTTCTGGGGCGTGTTCATGCTCGTCGCACTGATAGGCGGCGGCAACGGCCTGAAGGAGATGCTGGAGCAGAACTTCGCCGGCTTCGCCACCAACAGCGCCCTGGTGTGGGCACAGCCTACGAGCAAGGCATACAAGGGATTCCGCAAGGGACGCTACTGGAACATGGACTACAAGGACGTGGAGCGCATCAAGAGCAGTGTACCCGAGCTTGAGGTCGTGACACCCCTGCTCTTCAGCAATGGCGGCACCGCCTACTGCGGCGACCGCAAGGCCACCGTCAGCATCAACGGTGCCATGCCCGACTACCGCAAGGTGAACGAACCGAAGCTCTTCTATGGCCGCTACATCGACGAGGCCGACATCCGCGACCACCGCAAGGTGTGCGTCATCCAGAAGAAGACCTACAAGGAACTGTTCCCCGGCGGCGGCGACCCCTGCGGCAAGCGCATCCGCATCGACAACATCTACTACCAGATTGTGGGTGTCGACTACAATATGTCCGGGGTCATGAACTTCGGCGGCGAGATCGGCACGAAAGTCATCCTGCCGCTCACCTTCATGCAGCAGGTCTACAACCGAGGCAATGCCGTCGACTTGATAGCCGTCACGGGCAAGAAAGGCGTGGTGATGTCGAAACTCATCGACCGCATCCGTGAGTCTGTCGCCCGCGCGCATACCGTCGACCCTACCGACGAGCAGGGAGTCATGGCGTTCAACACCGAGGTGCTCTTCCAGTTGCTCGACAACCTGTTCCGGGGTGTTAACTTCCTCATCTGGCTTGTGGGCCTCGGTACTCTGTTCGCAGGTTCCATCGGCGTGTCGAACATCATGATGGTGACAGTCCGTGAGCGAACTACGGAGATAGGCATCCGCCGCGCCATCGGTGCCACGCCCCGCATGATACTGGGCCAGATTATCAGCGAGAGCATCGTCCTGACGCTGGTGGCCGGCATGAGCGGCATCCTCTTTGCCGTGCTCATCCTGCAGATGCTGGAGTTGGGCAACACCGAGGACGGCATCCTCACCGCCCATTTCCAGGTGGGCTTCTGGACGGCCATCGTCGCCGCCTTGATGGTCTCGGCAATGGGCGTGATGTCTGGATTGGCTCCGGCGGCCCGTGCAATGGCCATCAAGCCGGTGGATGCCATGCGCGACGAATAGCCCATAATACCCATAAGAAAAAAACAAAAACCGAAATAAGATGAAAAAGTACAGCAAACTGATTATTGCCGCGATTATCGCGCTGATTTTCATTGGAACCTTCGTGTTCCTCTGGCAGAAGAGCCAACCCAAGGAGACGGTCTACAACGAGTTTACGCCGACGACCGACAGCATCCAGAAAACCACCATCATCACGGGCAAGATTGAACCGCGCAACGAGGTGAACGTCAAGCCGCAGATCTCGGGCATCATCACCGAACTGCTGAAGGAGCCTGGGCAGTACGTCACGGCGGGCGAGGTCATCGCCAAGGTGAAGGTCATCCCCGACATGGGGCAGTTATCCTCGGCCGAGAGCCGTGTGCGCTTAGCCACGCTGAACCTGAAGCAGGCACAGGTCGACTTCCAGCGCGAGGAGAACCTGCACAACCAGCAGCTCGTCTCCGACGATGAGTTCGAGAAGGTGCGCCAGCAGCTGCGCCAGGCCACCGAGGAGAAGGCCGCTGCCGAGGACGCTTACCAAATCGTGCGCGAAGGTGTGTCGAAGTCGAACGCCAAAGCCTCGTCGACGCTCATTCGCTCTACCATCAGCGGCGTCATCCTCGACATCCCCGTCAAGGTGGGTAACTCGGTCATCCTGGCCAATACGTTCAACGACGGTACCACGATTGCCACTGTGGCCAACATGAACGACCTCATCTTCCGTGGCAATATTGACGAGACGGAGGTGGGCCAGCTCGTCATCGGCATGCCTATGAAGATCACCATCGGCGCCCTGCAGGACCTGCAGTTCGATGCTGCCTTAGAGTATATATCGCCAAAGGCCGTTGAGTCGAACGGTGCCAACCAGTTTGAAATCAAGGCCGCCGTGCAGTTGGCCTCGTTGAAACAGGAGGAAGACGGCAAGCCCGTTGTCCTGGCTCACTCCAGCACGCTCCGCAGTGGCTACAGTGCCAACGCCGAAATCGTGCTCGCCTCGGTTGAGAACGTGCTCACCGTTCCTGAGAGTGCCATTGAGTTCAGCGGCGACACCACCTTTGTATATATAATAAAAGGTGAAGGCAAGGAGAAGACCTACGAGCGCAAAGAGGTGACAACCGGCCTCTCCGACGGCGTGAACATCGAAATCAAGAAGGGCATCGGTGCCAGCGACAAGGTGCGCGGTCCCGAGATTATCACCGACGACAATAAAGACGAATAAGCCATGAAGAAAACCGCCCCCTTTGTCCTGTTTGCTGCGATATTATCGCAGCCCGCCCTGGCTCAGAAGCAGTGGTCGCTCCGCGAGTGCTGCGACTACGCCGTCAGCCACAACATCAGCATCCTCCAGCAGGAGAACCTGCGCCGCCAGCAGGAGCTGCAGCTCTCGACCGCCCGCAACAGCCGCCTGCCTGACCTCAACGGCTCCGTAGGCCAGAACTTCTCGTTCGGCCGTGGTCTGACTGCCGAGAATACCTACTCGAACACCAATACCTCGTCGACGTCGTTCTCGCTCGGCACCAGCGTGCCCCTGTTCACGGGCTTCCAGATTCCCAACCAGATCAAGCTCAGCCAGCTGAACCTCGAGGCCGCCACGCAGGACTTGGAGAAGGCCAAGAACGACATCTGTATGCAGGTGGCGCAGGCCTACGTCCAGATTCTCTACGACATGGAGATCAGCGATGTGGCCCACCGGCAGGTCGGCATCGACTCGATGCAGGTAGTCCGCCTGCAGGCCCTTGTCGACAATGGCAAGGCCAGCGGAGCCGAGCTCTCGCAGCAGCAGGCCACGCTTGCCAACAGCCGCCTCACCGCCACCCAGGCCGACAATAACCGGCAGTTCTCCCTGCTCACGCTGACGCAGCTTCTGGAGCTGCCTACGGCTGACGGGTTCGCTGTCGTGAGGCCTGATGGGGTGGATGGGCAGAATGGGCTAAGTGGGCAGGATGGGATGAAAGGTTCGCTGTTCAGCGGCGGTGCCGCTGTCCCCTCCCCCGATGTCATCTACGCCGAGGCCTTAGGCATCAAGCCCGAGATTGCCGCCCAGGAGCTGCGCCTGCGTGCCACCGACCACAGCATCAAGATTGCGCAGGCCGGCTATCTGCCAACACTAAGCCTTAGCGGCGGTCTGGGCAGCAACTACTACACCACGAGCGGCTTCCCTTCCGACGCTTTCAGCACCCAGCTGAAGAACAATTTCTCTCAGTACATCGGTTTCAACCTGAGCGTGCCTATCTTCAACCGCTTCCAGACGCGCAACAGCATCCGCAACGCCCGCATCGAGCAGGCGAACCAGCAGCTGCGGCTCGACGATACGAAGAAGGCTCTCTATAAGGAGATTCAGCAGGCCTGTCTGAACACGACGTCGGCTCAGGCCAAATACGAAAGCAGCACCGTTGCCGCGAAGAGCAGCCTCGATGCCTTCACGCTGATGCAGGCCAAGTATGAGAACGGCAAAGCCAACATCACTGAGTTCAACGAGGCGAAGAACAACTACCTGCGTGCCGAGTCAGACTGCGTGCAGGCCCGTTACGAACTGCTCTATCAGCAGGCGCTCATCCAGTTCTACCGGGGCCGTCCTCTCGACTTCTGAGTAAAAAAAGCCTCCCCGCGGGGGGAGGCTTGAAGGGGGGGGTTACTTCGGCTGTTCAGCCTCCAGCTTGTCAATGTCGCCCGAGATGGGGTTCAGCCACAGACGGGTGCCAAAGTGCTTGTTGAAGAGTTCGGCGCTCAGCAGCTCCACATAACCAAACTGACCGGCGGGGAATTCAGCCTCGTCGGCTATTTTGTTGGCATCGTAGATGGTGGAGCGCATCCTGCCTGCCACGTTGTAGTAGAGTCCGTAGGCGGCCTTTTTCTTCTTTGCGTCCTTCTCGTCGACCGGCGGCAGCTTGGTCAGGTTCTCGATGCTGATGTAGTAGGGCGTGCCGCTCAGGTCGTCGGCTTCCACCAGTCCGAAGTGCTTCGAGAAGCGGAACAGGGGCTTGCGGTGCAGCGCACTGTCGGCGATGATGGTGAGCACCGTCTCGGTGGTATCGCTGACGGTGGTGCCTGCAAACAGGCTCGTCAGGGCGCGGTCCTGCTGGTCCAGCTGACTGAGCATCAGTTTCATCTGCTCACCGTCCTGGGGCATGAAGTCGGCCTGGCCCTTCACCAGCTCGCTCCGGCTGTTGCGTATGTCGTAGATTTCCTGAGCCGTCAGCTGTGCCATCTTTGCCGTGCTGCCTGCCGCCAGAATCTCCTCGTTCATATAATTGCGCGGATTGACGGCTGCGGGCTTCGGCCAGGGCTTGAACGCGTCGGGCACCGACTGGTAGCGGGGCTCGGCGTTGAGTGCCAGCAGCACCCCGTCGTCAGCCTTTGCCACGTTGATGGCCGCCGTCTTGTTGTTGAACCTGATGGCGTAGTACTTCGTCGAGTCGCTCACGCCGATGGCCGACTGCCTGACAGAGATGATGCGGTAGCTTGTCGACGGCTCCTGACTGACCCCTGTCAGCCTCAGGAACCGT
Source organism: uncultured Prevotella sp. (assembly GCA_905235325.1). Lineage (GTDB taxonomy): Bacteria > Bacteroidota > Bacteroidia > Bacteroidales > Bacteroidaceae > Prevotella. Next base: position 22,356 of record CAJOLE010000018.1, read on the forward strand.
TCTGCATAGGGGGCGAGGTCGCCAGGCGTGTAGGTTGTCTTCTCTACCTGTACGGCTATGCGCACTGCCGTCTTTGGCAAGGCATAGATGGCACCTTCTGTGGTTACGCCCGGCATGTACTGTTCTGTCTGCGTCTGGGCAACGGAGGTGAGGGGTGAGAAGTGAAGTGCGAAAAGTGCCAGTGTGGCTATAGTCAGTGTACGTTTCATCGCAGTATCTTTATTTGTTGTTCATTATTCATTATTTTGCGCTGAGTGCGCCAAACGCCTTCGGCAGACAGCGGATGATGTCGCGGGCGATGAGGCTCTCCTCACCCACCTCGGCGGCGGCAATGTCGCCGGCCAGACCGTGCAGGTACATACCCACGATGCAGGCGCTCTTGCGGCTGTGGCCACGCGCTAAGAGACCGGTCAGGATACCTGTCAGCACGTCGCCGCTGCCGCCGGTGGCCATGCCTGCATTGCCCGTCGTGTTGAACACGATGTGGCCGTCGGGGCAGCACAGGGCCGTGCGGTGTCCTTTCAGTATGACGTAGGCACTGATGCGCTGGGCCAGGTCGCGGGCTTTCGAAAGCCGCTCGAAGCTGTCGGCAGAGTGACCCTCTAAGCGGTCGAACTCCTTGGGGTGGGGGGTCAGGATAATTTCCTTGGGCAGCTGTTGCAGCCAGGCCCGGTGGCTCGACAGAATGTTGATGGCATCGGCATCACAGACCAGCGGGCACTGCGTGCGCCGCACCTGGGCGATGATGGCGATGGCCGTCTGCTCGCTGGTGCCCAGTCCCGGCCCTATGCCCACGGCCTGGAAGTCCTCGGTGTCGATGGCTTCGGCGAAGGTGGTCTCCTCGTTGCCGATGTGCAGCACCGCCTCGGGCACTGCCGTCTGCAGCACGGCCACGTTCTTGCGGGGCGAGTAGGTTGTCACCTTGCCGGCACCCGAGCGCAGGCAGGCTTCGGTGGCGAGGATGGCGGCTCCGGCCATGCCGTAGCTGCCGGCGATGAGGAGTGCGCTGCCCATCGTGCCCTTGTGGGCGAAGGGGTCGCGCTTCAGCAGCAGGGGTTTCACCTCGTCGCGCTCCAGCATCGTGTACTGTGAGTCGGTCTTCTCGATGCCCTCACGGCTCAGGCCGATGTCGAGCACCTGCAGTTCGCCTATGAAAGGTTGGTTCTCGGCGAAGAGCATCGAGAGCTTCTTCTGTCCGAGTGTCAGGGTCAGCGTGGCGCGGATGATGTTTTGCCGCACGTTGTAGGTGTTGTCCTCGGTCATCAGCCCCGACGGCATGTCGATGCTCACCACCTCGGCTTTCGACGAGTTGATGTACTTCACCAACGAAGCGAAGCCTCCGTTCAGTGGTTTGTTCAGTCCTGAGCCGAACAGACCGTCGACCACCAGCATCCCGCTTTCCAGCTGTGGCGGGTCGAACTCCTGCGTCACCTCGGTGAACAGGTTCTTGGCCTTCTTCGTTTCCAGCAGGCGTCGCTTGTTCTCGGCGCAGTCGGCCGACAGATGCCCGTTGATGTTGAACAGGAAAGTCTGCACCTGGAAGCCCTGCTCTGTCAGCAGGCGGGCCACGGCCAGGGCGTCGCCGCCGTTGTTGCCCGGTCCGGCAAACACGACGACCGGCATCGTCGGCATCCATCGCTTGGTGATGGCGTGCATCAGTGCTTTAGCTGCCCGTTCCATCAAGTCAATCGACTTGATTGGCTCATGCTCTATCGTGTAATTATCAAGCTCATGTATCTGAGCGCTTGTGAAGATCTTCATTCTGCCTGCAAAGGTACGGCAAATTCGTCAGACAACAAAACTTTTTTACTTTTTTCTGTCAACCAGGTCAAAGTTTCAGGCCGCGAAACACCAAAAAAGCACCACTTGGCCGAAGTGATTTTGTTTCGGAAATGAGATTTGTATCATAAACAAAGACCTGAGAGCAAAAAAAAAGGAGTTTCTTTGCTTTGCTCTTGTTTTTTTCGTACCTTTGCAGTCGAAAAGAAAAGACTGTAATACTATGGACAGAATTACAATCAAGGACAAGACATTCAGGGTGTCGATGAGCGAGGCCGAAATCAAGCAGCGGGTCAGGGAGTTGGCCCTGCAGATGAGCCGCGACTTAGAGGGCAGGAACCCGCTTTTTCTGGCCGTGCTGAACGGCGCTTTCATCTTCGCCGCCGACCTGATGAGGGAGATGACCATCCCGTGCGAAATATCGTTTGTGAAGTTAGCCTCCTATCAGGGCACCACGTCGACGGGCACCATCCATGAGGTGCTTGGTATCAACGAGGACTTGGCAGGCCGCACCGTGGTCATCGTTGAGGACATCGTGGAGACGGGGCTGACCATCCGCCGCATGATAGAGCAAATTGGCACGCGGCGCCCCGCCTCGGTGAAGGTGTGTACGCTGTTCTTCAAGCCTGAGCGGCTGACCGAGGACCTGAAGCTTGACTACGTGGCGTTCAGCATTCCCAACGACTTCATCCTGGGCTACGGCCTGGACTACGACCAGCAGGGTCGTGGACTGAAAGACTTATACACTTTAGATAAAGATATGCGTAATATTGTGATTTTCGGTGCACCCGGCTCCGGCAAGGGCACCCAGAGCGACAAGCTCATTGAGAAGTACGGCCTTAACCACATTTCGACTGGCGACGTGCTTCGGGCTGAAATTAAAAAAGGTACGGAACTGGGTAAGACCGCCCAGCAGTATATTGACCAGGGGCAGCTCATCCCCGACGACCTGATGGTCAGCATCCTGGCTTCGGTCTACGACTCCTTTGGCCGTGAGCACAAGGGCGTCATCTTCGACGGTTTCCCCCGCACTATCCCGCAGGCCGAGGCCCTGAAGGCGATGCTTGCCGAGCGTGGCGACAACGTGGCCGCGATGCTCGAGCTCGACGTGCCCGAGGACGAGCTGATGAAGCGCCTGCTGCTGCGCGGCCAGCAGAGCGGGCGTGCCGACGACAACGAGGAGACCATCAAGAAGCGCCTCGTCGTCTACCACTCGCAGACGCAGCCCCTGATTGAGTGGTACAAGCAGGAGGGCATCCACTACCACATCGACGGTCTGGGCGACCTCGACCGCATTTTCAGTGACATTTGTAAGGTAGTGGATGGAATCTAACTTCGTTGACTACGTCAAGATTCTGTGCCGCTCGGGCAAGGGCGGGCGGGGGTCGATGCACCTGCGCCACGTGAAGTACAACCCCAACGGCGGCCCCGACGGGGGCGACGGCGGCCGGGGCGGCGACATCTATCTGCGCGGCAACCACAACTACTGGACGCTGCTGCACCTGAAGTACGAGCGCCACATCTTTGCCGAGCACGGCGGCAACGGCGGCAAGGACAAGTGCCACGGCACCGACGGCAAGGACATCTATATCGACGTGCCCTGCGGCACGGTCTGCTACAATGCCGAGACGGGCAAGTACGTCTGCGACGTCACCTACGACGGTCAGGAAGTGTTGCTGCTGAAGGGCGGGCGCGGCGGACTGGGCAACTTCCAGTTCCGCTCGGCCACCAACCAGGCACCGCGCTACGCCCAGCCGGGCGAGCCGATGCAGGAGATGACGGTCATCCTGGAGCTGAAGCTGCTGGCCGACGTCGGCCTCGTGGGCTTCCCCAACGCCGGCAAGTCGACGCTGGTAGCGGCCCTCAGCAATGCGAAGCCGAAGATTGCCAACTACCCCTTTACCACGATGGAGCCTTCGCTCGGCATCGTGGGCTACCGCGACCAGAAGTCGTTCGTGATGGCCGACATCCCCGGCATCATCGAGGGAGCCGCCGAGGGCAAGGGCCTCGGCCTGCGCTTCCTGCGCCACATCGAGCGCAACTCGCTGCTGCTCTTCATGGTGCCCGGCGACACCGACGACATCAAGCGTGAGTACGAGGTGCTGCTGGGCGAGCTCCGGAAGTTCAACCCCGAACTCTGCGACAAGCACCGCGTGCTGGCCGTGACGAAGTGCGACCTTCTCGACGACGAGCTGATAGAGATGCTGCGCGCGACGCTGCCCACCGACCTGCCCGTGGTCTTCATCTCAGCCGTCACCGGCTTCGGCCTCGACGAACTGAAGGACGTGCTCTGGGCCGAGATGAACGCCGAGAGCAACAAGCTGGCAGCCATCACCACCACCGAGTCGATAGCCCACCGCGACAAGGACATGACCCGCTTCCAGGCCGAAATGGCCGACGAGGGCGAGGACGACGACATCGAGTTTGTCGATGCCGACGACATCGAGGAGCTTGAAGACTTCGAGTACGAGGAAGAATGAGACTAATTACTTTAACATTAACAAAAAAAACAAGTAACTTATGCAGAAAAGATTGCTCTTCTTGCTGCCCTTGCTGCTGACGCTCGCGTTGACGGCAACGGCACAGATTACGACATCGAGTATGGCAGGTAAGGTGACCTTCGACTCGCAGAACGGCGAAGAGATCATCGGCGCCACCGTCGTGGCCGTGCATACCCCCTCGGGTACGCGCTACACAGCAGTGACCAACACTACCGGTCGTTTCTCCATTCAGGGTATGCGAACCGGCGGACCCTACGAGGTCACGGCTACCTACGTCGGCTACCAGCCCAAGACCATCAAGGGCGTGACGCTCCAGCTCGGCGAGACCTACAACCTGAACATCTGGCTTTCGGAGAATGCCAACGAGCTGGGCGAAATCGTCATCAGCGGCAAGGCATCGAAGTTCACGGCTGAGAAGACCGGCGCCTCGACCAACATCACGGCGGCACAGATTACCAGCCTGCCGACGGTGAGCCGCGCCATCACCGACGTGACGCGACTCTCGCCCTACGGCGGCAATGGCATGACCTTCGGCGGGCGCGACGGACGCACGGCCAACTTCACCGTCGACGGTGCCAACTTCAACAACGACTTCGGACTCTCCGACAATCTCCCCGGAGGCGGCAACCCCATCTCGCTCGAGGCTATCGAGGAGGTGCAGGTGGTCATCTCGCCCTTCGACGTGCGCCAGACCGACTTCATCGGCGGCGGCGTGAACGCCATCACCAAGTCGGGTACGAACACCTACAAGGGCAGTGCCTATATCTTCCACCAGAACGAGAACCTGCGCGGCGACGCCGTCGACCGCGAGACCATCAGCGGCGCACGTGCCAAGGACTCGAAGACCACCTACGGCTTCACCCTCGGCGGCCCGATCCTGAAGGACAAGCTCTTCTTCTTCGTCAACGGCGAAATGGTGAAGACGCCCACCATCGTCAACCGCTGGCGCGCCAGCAGCGACGGCTCCTACGACGCCAACGACTACCTGTCGCGCACGACGCTCTCCGACATGGCCACCGTCTCGCAGTTTGTCAAGGACAAGTACGGCTACGACACCGGCTCGTGGACTGACTTCCCCGCCGACGAGGACAACTACAAGCTGCTGGCCCGCGTCGACTGGAACATCACCGACAAGCACCACCTGGCCCTGCGCTACAACTATACGAAGAACAACATCTGGAACAACACCAACGGCTCGTCGATGGACGGCGGCACACGCTCGGCCTTCAACCGCCTCTCGCAGTACTCGATGGCCTTCGCCAACTCGATGTACTCGATGGAGAACATCGTCCACTCCTTCTCCGTCGACCTGAACAGCCGGCTGACCGAGAACCTCTCGAACCAGTTCCTGGTCACCTATTCTAAAAAGGACGACGTGCGCGGCACCGACTCCTCGGAGTTCCCCTTCATCGACATCCTCGACGGTACGGGCAACACCGCCAACTACATGGCGCTCGGCTATGAGCTGTTCACATGGAACAACGCCGTACACAACACCGTCTGGAACGTCAAGGACGACGTCACCTACTATCTGGGCAAGCACAAGATCATGGGCGGCCTGAGCTACGAGCACCAGATGGCCGACAACCAGTATATGCGCAACGGTACGGGCTACTACCGCTACCTCTCGCTCGACGACTTCCTCAAGGGAGCCACGCCCGAGGTGGTCTGCCTGACCTACGGCTACGACGGCGAGTCGAAGCCTGCTGCCCGCGTGCAGTACAACAAGCTGGGCTTCTACCTCCAGGACGACTGGAACGTGCTCGACAACCTGAAGCTGACCTACGGCCTGCGACTCGACGCCCTGCTCTTCAACAACGACGACCTGATGACCAACAAGGCCATCTACGACATCGACTATAACGGCCGACACATCGACACGGGCAAGTGGCCCTCGAACAACGTGATGGTGTCGCCCCGAGTGGGCTTCACCTGGGACGTCTTCGGCGACAAGTCGCTGAAGGTGCGCGGCGGTACGGGCCTGTTCATGGGCCGCCTCCCCCTGGTCTTCTTCACCAACATGCCTACCAACTCGGGTATGGTGCAGTATCAGGCACAGCTCAACGCCAACAACGGCCAGAGGCTGGGCTACTCGATGGATGAATTCAAGGGCGGCCTCGTGACCGACGAGAACGGCCATGCCACCATCGCAGCCCTCTACAACAAGCTGACGTCGATGACCAATGCCGAGGGCAAGCAGATATTCCCCACTACCGTGACGCCAGAGGACGGCACCGTGCCCTCCAGCATCTCGGCCGTCGACCCCGACTTCAAGCTGCCGCAGGTGTGGAAGTCGTCAATCGCCGTCGACTACCAGATTCCCGTCTCGTTCCCCTTCACCGTCACGCTCGAGGGCATCTTCAACAAGATGGTCAACGACGTCTGCATCTCCGACTGGAGCATGATGCCCGCCGAGGGCTTCGCACGCTGGAACGGTGCCGACAACCGCCCCATCTTCCCCTCGACATTCCGTCAGGGCACCAAGGCATTCGTCCTCGAGAACACCAGCCGCGGCTACAACTGGCAGACCAGCCTCCAGCTCAATGCACAGCCCTTCGAGTGGCTGAGCCTGATGGCTGCCTACACACACAGCGCCGCCAAGGAGGTGACATCGCTGCCAGGCTCGGCTGCCGAGTCGGCCTTCACCTACATCCCCACCTATCAGGGACCTAACAACATCATGCTGCACAACGCCACCAACCTGACGCCCGACCGCTTCGTGGCCAGCGCCACCCTGAACGACAAGAGCGGCAACCACTACTCGTTCATCTACGAGACCTGGCGCGGCGGCTACAAGTACTCCTATATGCTGTCGAACGACATGAACGGCGACGGCTACTCCTACGACGCTCTCTACATTCCCACTGACGGCGAAGTGGCTGCCGGACAGTTCCGCTTCGCTACCGACGACGACAGGCAGCGCTTCATGGACTTCGTCCACAACGACGACTACCTGAGCGACCACCAGGGCGAGTATGCCGAGGCATACAGCGTCTACTCGCCGTGGGTCCACCGTCTGGACTTCGCCTACAAGCACGACTTCAAGGTGAACTTCGGCAAGACCAAGCACACCCTGCAGCTCAGTGCCGACATCAAGAACGTGCTCAACCTGTTCAACTCGGCATGGGGCGTCAGCAAGTATATGAACCCCGACCTCAACGAGGGCCGCATCCTGAAGTACGAGCGCACCGATGCACAGGGCTATCCCGTGTTCTCTACGCCGAAGACCGTCAGCCAGAACACCGACACGTGGGTGCTCAACCACAACATCGGCCAGTGCTGGTATGCTTCCGTGGGTATCAAGTACATTTTCAACTAATCAAAAGGAGGACAATCGCATGAAACGAAAGAATATATTTGCTACGCTCATTACCGCAGGTTGGCTGTGCTGCGGCGCCGCCGCCCTCATGACGCTCGCCGCCTGCTCTGACGACGACCCCATCGGCTCGCTCGCCACCGTCAGCCTCGACCAGACCTACCTCGTCATACCCGAGGCCGGAGGCGACGCCACGCTGACAGTCAACGCCACCACCGACTGGGCCTTCGACAAGGTGAACACCGTCAACAAGGAGAGCGTCGAGCTCCCCGACTGGCTCACTGCCAGCACACTCGCCGGGACAGCCGGCCAGACTGTGGTCACTTTCCATGCCAATGCCACCACCGGTGGACGCGAGACCGAGCTGCGCATCTCGGTCGGCGACCAGAAGCAGTTCGTCAAGGTGCGCCAGGGCTCCCTGGAGGCTGCCGCTGCCACCTGTGCCGAGATTATGACCGGCACCGAGGGCAAGAACTACCGCGTCACCGGTCGCGTCACCAAGATTGCCAACTATGGCTACGGCAACTGGTTCCTCGACGACGGCTCCTACGACTTCGCCGCTACGGCCAAGAATCAGGACGGCCTCTACGTCTACGGCACGCTCGACAAGAAGGGCAAGGCCGGCAACGTCAGCCCCATCGACGGTGCCGACGGCTGGGGCTTTGAGGTCGGCGATATGATCACCGTCGAAGGACCGCTGTCTGTCTACAATGGACAGTACGAGCTGGTGAACGTCACCGTCGTCAGCATCGTGAAGTCGCTGCTCTCCGTCATCACACCCGAACCCACGCTCGAGATCGAGGGCGGACAGGTGGAGGTGAAGGTGGCCTACAAGGGCAGCGGAGCCTACTACACCGTTGCCGACGAGGCCAAGAGCTGGATCAGCTACGAGAGCGTGACCTACAAGAGCGGCACGAAGACCATCTTCGAGCAGAGCCCTGCCGACACCGCCGTCTATAAGTTCAACATCGCCCCGAACAACACCGACAAGCGCACGGGCGTCATCACCTTCAGCTCGGCCAGCGGCAAGAACAGCTCGCAGGTGGGCTTCACCGTCACCCAGAAGGGCGTCGCCTTCCCGCCTGCCGGCAATGGCACGGCAGCCGACCCGTTCAACGTGACCGCCGCCCTGAACTACACCCGTTCGCTCGGCGCCAGCGTTGAGTCAGAGGACAATGTCTACGTCAAGGGTAAGATCTCCAGCGTCAAGTACACCTATAGCGCACAGTACGGCACGGCTACCTACAACATCTCCTGCGACGGCAAGGAGAACGACGTGTTCACCGTCTACAGCAGCTTATTCTTCGGCAACGAACCGTGGCAGGAGGGCCAGACGCAGATAGCCGTCGGCGACGAGGTCATCGTCTGTGGCAAGGTCATCGACTACAACGGCACAACGCCCGAGTTTGCCAGCAAGAAGAGCTGGCTCGTCTCCATCAACGGCAAGACCAGCGAGGAGGGCGAGGTGCCCGCCGGCACCGAGAACAAACCCTTCACCGTGGCCGAGGCTTTTGCCTACATCGACGGCGGAGGTAGCGACGACGTCTTCGTCGAGGGCATCATCTCGAAGATTGTCTATACGTTCAGCGCTGAATACGGCACCGCCACGTTCTGGATTTCCGAGGACGGTACGTTTTACGATGACCTCACGAAGGACTTCGAGGCATACAGCGTCTACTACTTCGGCAACAAGTCGTGGACTGAAGGCGACACCCAGGTTGCCGTCGGCGACAAGGTGGTGCTTCAGGGCAAGCTCACGAAGTACACCAAGAACGACATTTCGACCTACGAGACCAGCTCGAAGAAGGCCTGGATCCACTCCCTGAACGGCAAGACGGAATAGTCTGCTGCCGGATGTAACGGAACAAAAACGAAAACGAAAACGAAAACCAAAACAAGAGGTTGGACTTTTCGTTTTCGTTTTCCTTTTGTTCCCGTTTTTCATTTCCGTTTTCTTTTCTCGTTCCCTTTTTTTCGTTCAAGAGGGTGTCAGGGTGACACAACCGCGATGTACAAAGGGCGTGCACCCGGTTTCAGAGGGTGACACGGGTGGCACGAGGGTGACACGTCAGCTTGACCGTGGCATCAGACGTAGCGTGTCGCTTTCAGATTCTCGAGAGAATTTGGGCAAGAGTCGGCGGGTCATCGTCAAGAGTCGGCGGGTTATCAGCAAAAGTCAGCGGATAAGGTCTGCCTCTCCCCATCCCGTGTCACCCTCGTGTCACCCGTGTCACCCTCTGAAACAGGGTGCACGCCCAGTGTATATCGCGGTTGTGTCACCGTGACACCCTCTTGAACGAAAAAAACGAAAACCAAAACAAGAAGCCGAAAAGCCGACGAGAAGCTGCGGGACTTCTACACTATCAAGGAGCGTGGCGACTGGCAAGACCCGATGTTCTTCGCTCATTGCTTTCTTTAATAGGTGCTCAGACGAGCAAGCTCGGAGCTTTGCCATGTCTGCCTATATCTACCGCATTGACGAGGGCTTGCAGTTCTTTGCTGAGCAAAGCGGCAAAGCCGAGCGCAATGCCAACGAGCTTAGACGTGCTGACCATGAAGTCCACGACATTGCTGATGGCAGATACGATGGACGAATACAGAAGTACCAGCAAGGGATGTCGAGATAGGCAGCTGCTATATGATAGCAGCCCGATAAATTGGAATTTATTTGACTGCCATCAGGACAGAAAACTTTTGGTTGGTGTAAATGCAATGTGTGTGCATAAAACCAGCCTTTTTCAGCCATTCCAACTCCTGTCTCACAGAACATTCTCGGTCGAGTTTTTGTCTTTCGCGCCAACGGTCTAATTCCTGTTGTGACAAGTCACTGTGCTGAAGTCCGCGAACCCAATAATTGTCAAGCATATCGCTCATCGCCTTGGTGTCGGCACAAAACTGGTCATAGTTGACAAATACACCGCCGTCAGGCAGTATTTCAAAGATATGGCGAAACAGCATACATTTTTCGTCGTGTTCGAGATGATGAATGGAGAGC
>CAJOLE010000019.1 GCA_905235325.1 uncultured Prevotella sp.
AGACAATAACTTAGCAATAACTTGAGCCGTATGCGGTGAAAGTCGCACGTACGGTTCTTAATGGGGAAAGAGGGGGCAACCCCTCCAACCTACATAATTATCAATAATACCTCAGAACGTATGAATATTTTCGCCAACCTCATAGCCGAAAGGCTTAACATAGCAGCCAAAAACGTAGACGGCACGCTCGCCCTGCTCGACGAGGGCTGCACCATTCCCTTCATTGCCCGCTACCGCAAGGAGCGCACGGGCGGACTCGACGAGGTCAAGATCAGCGCCATCAGCGACCAGTATGAACGCCTGAAGGAGATTCAGAAGCGGAAGGAGACCATTCTCAAGACCATCGGCGACCAAGAGAAGCTGACGCCCGAGCTGGAGAAGCGTATCAACGAGACGTGGGAACCGGCCACGCTCGAAGACATATACCTGCCCTACCGGCCAAAGCGCCGCACACGCGCCCAAGTAGCCCGCGAGCAGGGGCTGGAACCGCTGGCCCTGCTGCTGCTGCAACAGCGCGAGCGCGACCCGGAGCTTGCGGCTGAACGGTTCGTCAAGGGCGACGTGAAGGACGTTGGGTCGGCCCTGAAGGGTGCGCAGGACATCATTGCCGAACAGGTGAGCGAGGACGAGCGCAGCCGCCAGACGGTGCGTGGAGCCTTCCGCCGCCAGGCTGTCATCACGTCGAAGGTGGTGAAGGCCAAGCAGGACAGCGACGAAGCCCAGAAATTCCGCGACTACTTCGACTGGCACGAACCGCTGCGCCGCTGCTCGAGTCACCGTCTGCTGGCTATGCGCCGGGGCGAGGCAGAAGGCATTCTGCGCATCAGCATCAGTCCCGACGACGAGGAGTGCGTGGAGCGGCTGAAAAGGAGCCTCCCCCCTGCCCCATCGCAAGGCAGCGGGCCATGCCGGAGACTCTTAGAGGAGGCTGTCGAGGATGGCTACAAGCGGCTGCTGAAGCCCTCGATAGAGACGGAGTTCACGAACCTGAGCAAGGAGCAGGCCGACGACGAGGCAATCCGCGTGTTCGCCGAGAACCTGCGCCAGCTGCTGCTCTCGGCACCGCTCGGCCAGAAGCGCGTCATGGGCATCGACCCAGGCTTCCGCACGGGCTGCAAGGTGGTGTGCCTCGACGCTCAGGGCAACCTGCTCCACCATGAGGCCATCTTCCCCCACCCGCCGGTGAACCACCGTATGCAGGCCACCGTCCACGTGCAGCAGATGATCAGCGACTACCACATCGAAGCCATCGCCATCGGCAACGGAACGGCCAGTCGCGAGACGCGGGCGTTCATCGACGACACCGTCAGCGGTGTCAGCGTCAGCGTCTTCGTCGTCAGCGAGGACGGAGCGTCGGTCTATTCAGCCTCGAAGACGGCTCGCGAGGAGTTCCCCGACGAGGATGTCACCGTGCGCGGCGCCGTCTCGATAGGGCGCCGACTGATGGATCCGCTGGCCGAACTGGTGAAGATCGACCCGAAGAGCATCGGCGTCGGGCAGTACCAGCACGACGTCGACCAGACGAAGCTCAAGCAGCAGCTCGACCAGACGGTGATGAGCTGTGTCAACTCCGTCGGCGTCAACCTGAACACCGCCTCCCGGCACCTGCTGCAGTACGTCAGCGGACTGGGGCCGGCACTGGCCGGCAACATCGTTGACTACCGACGCGAGAATGGTGCCTTCGCCAGCCGCGCCCAGCTCCTGAAGGTGCCGCGCCTCGGTCCTGCTGCCTACGAGCAGTGCGCCGGCTTCCTGCGCATTCCCGGAGCCAAGAACCCGTTAGACAACTCCGCCGTTCACCCCGAGAGCTACAAGATCGTGGAGCGCATGGCCGGCGACCAAGGGTGTACCGTCGCCGACCTTATAAATAATAAGGAGAAGCGCCAGGCCATCGACCTGAAGCGCTACGTCACGACTGAAGTCGGACTGCCCACGCTGACCGACATTCTGAAGGAGCTTGAGAAGCCCGGACGCGACCCGCGCGAGCAGATTGAGGAGTTTGAGTTTGCCAAGGGCATTGAGACCGTCGACGACCTGGAGGAGGGAATGGAACTGCCGGGCATCGTCACCAACATCACCAACTTCGGTGCCTTCGTCGACATCGGTGTCCACCAGGACGGGCTCGTCCACATATCGCAGTTAGCCAACAAGTACGTGAAAGACCCCAACCAGGTGGTGAAGCTCCACCAGCACGTCCGTGTGCGCGTAATCGAGGTTGACCGCCGGCGCGGGCGCATCTCGCTGAGCATGAAGGGACTGTCTTAACTCAGCAGCAGTCCCGCAACGACAGCCACGCCGTAGACGAAGATATTGCGAGCCGTCTCGCCGAGACAGCTGTTCAGGGCCTTGCCCCTGTTGATGTGCCGAATCTTCAGGAAAGTGAAGACGTGGAGCACAAGATAGGCCATCGGCAGCAGGAAAGCCAGCAGATGGCCGTTCTGCCAGAACACAAGCCCCAGCACGCAGGCCACGACACCCACGCCGAAATACGTCCAAAGGCTGGTCTCACTGCCCATACGCACTACGAGCGTCATCTTGCCGACGGCCCGGTCGACGTCGCGGTCGCGGAAGTTGTTGATGAGCAGCAGCCCGTCGATGACCAGTCCGCAGGCTATCGAAGCGACGACCACCTGCAACGTACACGTATGCAGCTGCACATAGTAGGTGATGCACACAGGCACGATGCCGAAGAAGACGACGACCAGCAAGTCGCCAAATCCCAAATATGAAAGGTGGGTCGTGTATAGGAAGCAGAAGACGACGCACAGCAGCCCGATGAGTATCATCTCGAGCCCGCCGAACCAGACCAGCGGCAAGCCCACTACGCAGGCCGCCACGGTGGTAAGGACGATGGCCTGCTTCATCGAGTCGAGCTTCACCCAGCCCTGCGCACACGCCCTGCGCGGCCCGAGCCTCGTCGCGGCATCGTCGGCACCCGCCGTGTAGTCGAAGTAGTCGTTGATGAAGTTGGCGTCAATCTGCATGATAAACGCAAAGAGCAGACACAGCACGGCAGCAACCCAGCTGAACGAGCCTCCGCCGTGACGGCTGTCGACAAAGGCCAGCGCCACGCCTATCATTACCGGAACAGCCGCTCCGCTCAGCGTCTTCGGGCGTGCAGCCAGCAGCCAGGCCCGAGGGCTGTCAGTCTTGATATTTGCCGACTCAGTCATTTTTTCCTGCTTTTTGCTTGCAAAATTATGAATTATTTTGTAAATTTGCAAAAATATTTGTATTTATTTTATGATTAGCAACACTCCGAGCCTCGATTTGGTAGAGTTTGTCGAGACAAACATACTGCCGCAGTACTCACAGTTTGACAATGCCCACAACCTCGGGCACGTCACCCGCGTCATTCGCAATGCCCTCAAACTGGTGAGACAGACGGGAGCCGACATCAACATGGTCTACGTCATCGCGGCCTACCACGACCTCGGCATGTCAGGACCGCGCGCTGTCCACCACATCACCGGCGGCAAGATTCTTGCCGCCGACGCCCGCCTGAAGCGCTGGTTCTCTGCCGAGCAGATTAAGATTATGAAGGAGGCCGTTGAGGACCACCGCGCCTCGGCCAGCCACGCACCGCGCTCGCTCTACGGGAAGATTATAGCCGAGGCCGACCGCGACATCATACCCGAAGTGGTATTCAGACGGACCATTGACTTCGGACTGGCCAACTACCCCGAGCTCAACCGCGAGCAGCAGTGGCAGCGGTTCCAAGAGCACATGCAGGAGAAGTACTCGGCCGACGGCTATATGCGGCTCTGGATTCCCGGCTCGCAGAACGAGAAGCGGCTGGCCGAACTGCGGGCCATCATCGCCGACCCCACCCAGCTGCGCCAGCACTTCGACCGGCTTTTTCCCACAACCTGACGTAACGTCGAGTAGACGGAGTGACCACGGCCCACGCATCTCTGCAACTCCTGCTGAGAGCGTCGTCACACCGCAACCCGGAAGGGCTGGTTGAGCTGCAGAATGAGAATTTACCACGGAGGACAACGAAAGGCACGGAGCAAAACCCGCCGCCTTTTCACAAAAACCCGCCGCCTTTTCTCCAAATCCCGCCGCCTTTTGCCAAAAACCCGCCGATCGTTTTCGTTTTAGTTCTTGCTCCGCTTTGCTCTGCAAGCGTCCCTTCGGGCCGAGCGTTCGTTTTCGTTTTCTTTTCGCCTCATCCCGAGTCATCGGCTCAGGTGTAGGGTCGGGTGTCGGTTCAGGTGTCGGTTCCACCCTCTGAGGGGGGTCGTCGAGGGCTGTTTTTCCCGATGAAACCGTCTTTTCTTGCATATATAGTTGTCAATAGCTGGTTTTATCCTACACTTCCTACACTTCCTACACCTAATTTTTTTCAACAGGTGTAGGGAGTGTAGGAAGTGTAGGATGTCTCCCGTTATTCGTAACTATGTAGTCTCCTGTATAAAGTAAAATACAGAGTGAAAGGTGAAGGGTGAAAGGAGAGCCTGAGTGGCCTCCCTTCACCCTTTACCTTTCACTAAACACAGAACGTTCGCGCGTTTAGTTGTTGACGGAGCCTCCGACGATGTCGAGCAACTCGTTGGTGATAGCTTGCTGACGACTCTTGTTATACTGGAGGTTCAGCTGGCGCAGCAGCTCGTCGGCATTGTCCGTAGCCGTCTGCATGGCTACCATGCGGGCGGCATGTTCGGAGGCGACGCTGTCGAGCAGGGCCGTGTAGAGCATGAGGTGAGCCAGCTTCGGGATGAGCTGCGAGAGGACGGTGTCCATGTCGGGCTCCACGATGAAGTTGTCGTTCAGCGGCGGCTTTTCCTCGCCTTGTACGTTCGCCTTCTTCTTGCGGTTGCGCTTCAAGTACTCCTGACTTTCCTTCGTGGCGGCAATCGAGGTGAGGTCGCGCTCGTGGTCGCGCTCGAGCTCTTCCTCGATGTCGATGGGCAGGAAGGTCTTGCGGGTGAGCACCTGCGAACCCGCCGACTTGAAGTGATGGTAGACCAGCTCCACCTTGTCAATCTCTCCGTCGCGGAACTTCTTGCCAAGCTCCATGGCGATGTCGATGCACTGGCGCACATTGGGCTTGTCTACCAATTCCGAGTATTCGCCCTGCACGTCGTAGCCCAGCTTCAGAGCCTTCTCATGAACCCTGCGGCCTATGGGATAGACCTGAATGTCGGTAATGCCTTGCTCATGATACTCTGCAACGATGCGCTGCATCATCTTGATAATGTTGGCATTGAAGCCGCCGCAGAGCGACGAGTTGCTGGCATAGACCACCAGGGCAGCCCGGCGGACGGGCCGCTCCTGGTCGTAGACGGTCTGCGCTTCGGCCTCGGCAGCAAGAAACGACTTCAGAATGTGCTCGAGCATCGTCTCGTAGGGCAGCATATTCTGGATGGCCACTTGGGCGTGATGCAGCTTCGACGACGCCACCATCTTCATGGCCGACGTTATCTTGCGCGTGGAGTTGACGGAGGCAATGCGGCCTTTTATCTCTTTTAAACTTGGCATATCTAAGCCCCCTAAGTTAGGGGGTTGGGGGTCTGAACAAGCGAGCACCAGACCCATTAATGATACATCATGTGGAAGGAGCCTGCGCCTGTTCAGACCCCCTGCCCCCTAACTTAGGGGGTTAACGGTACGTGCCTGCGATGTCAGCCATTACGGCTTCAATCTTGGCCGTCGTTTCGTCGTCAATCTTTCCGCCGGCCAGCGTCTCGATGACTTCGGGAGCCGACGAGCGCAGCTTGTCGAGGAACTGGTCCTGACACTGACGAACCTTGTTGATAGGCACCTGGCGCATCAAGCCGTGGACGCCACAGTAGAGGATGGCAATCTGCTCGCCTACGGGCATCGGGCTGTACTGCGGCTGGATGAGCAGCTGGTTGTTCTTGCGGCCGCGGTCGAGCGTCATGGCCGTCACGGCATCCATATCGCTCGAGAACTTCGAGAAGGCCTCGAGCTCGCGATACTGGGCCTGGTCAATCTTCAGCGTACCGGCCACCTTCTTCATCGACTTAATCTGTGCCGAACCACCCACGCGGCTGACGGAGATACCGACGTTGATGGCGGGACGGAAGCCTTGGTTGAAGAGGTCTGACTCGAGGAAGATCTGACCGTCGGTGATGGAGATGACGTTCGTCGGGATGTAGGCCGACACGTCGCCAGCCTGCGTTTCGATGATAGGCAGGGCCGTAAGAGAGCCGCCACCCTTCACATGACCCTTCATGCACTCAGGCAGGTCGTTCATCTGTTCGGCCACCTCCTGCTGCTCGTTCATTTTTGCTGCACGCTCCAGCAGGCGGGAGTGCAGATAGAAGACGTCGCCGGGATAGGCCTCACGTCCTGACGGACGGCGCAGGATCAGCGACACCTCGCGGTAGGCCACGGCCTGCTTCGACAGGTCGTCGTAGACCACGAGGGCGGGCAGGCCGCGGTCGCGGAAGTACTCGCCGATGGCGGCACCGGCGAACGGTGCGTAGTACTGCATGGCGGCAGGGTCGGCAGCCGTGGCTGCTACGATAATGGTGTAGGGCATGGCACCGTGCTCCTGCAGCGTCGAGACGAGAGCAGCAACGGTAGAAGCCTTCTGGCCGATGGCCACATAGATACAGTAGACAGGCTTGCCTGCATCATAGAAACTCTTCTGGTTGATGATGGTATCAACGGCGATGGCTGTCTTACCCGTCTGACGGTCGCCGATAATGAGCTCACGCTGTCCGCGCCCGATGGGAATCATCGAGTCGATGGCCTTCAGACCAGTCTGCAGCGGCTCCTTCACGGGCTGACGGTAGATGACGCCCGGAGCCTTGCGGTCGAGCGGCATTTCGAAAGCGCCGGTGAGGTCGATGTCGCCCTTGCCGTCGATAGCCTGACCCAGCGGATTGATGACGCGGCCGAGCATGTTGTCGTTGACCCGGATGGAGGCAATGCGCTTCGTGCGCTTCACCACCTGTCCCTCCTTGATGCCCGACGTAGGGCCAAGAAGCACGCAGCCGACGTTGTCTTCCTCGAGGTTCATCACGATAGCCATCGTGCCGTTCTCGAACTCCAGCAGCTCGTTGGCCTCGGCATTGCGCAGGCCATAGATGCGGGCCACGCCGTCGCTGACGGTGAGCACGGTGCCCACCTCGTCGAACTTCTCGGCATCCGAAATGCCGTTCAGCTGGTCGAGCAGCACCTGACTGACTTCGCTTGGTTTTATTTTATCTGACATTGTTCAATTACTTTTTAAGTGTGTTAAGAATGTTGTTGAGCTTGGCCTTCACTGAGGCATCCATACGATATACTCGAGGATGAAGCCGCCGATAAGGTCGGGGTTCACCTCGGTCTCAAACTCCACAGTCCCATTAGTCTTACTCTCCACCATACGGCGCATCTTCTGCTCGGTGGCAGGCGATACGCGGGCAGCGGTGATGAGACGTCCACGGATGACGTTCTTCTGCTGACGATAGAGCGTGACGTACGAATTGGCGATGAACTGCATCACAGGCTCACGGTCTTCTTTCAGCACGAGGCCGATGAAGGCGCGGGTCAAGGCGGTGGGCGTGCCGCCGACGGACGTCAGCAGCAGCGACTCCTTCTTGTCCTTCGAGAGCATCGGATTATCAATCGTCTGCCTAAGCTGCGGCACCTCAACGTAGCTCTTTGCCATGAGCTGCATCTCCTGGTACACAGCGTCCTCCAACTTCTGGTCGGTGGCACTCTTCAAGAGCGCCCGGGCGTAGCGAACCGATATGACTCCTATATCCATACGTACTTTAATTTACTTGATAGCAGAAACTTCATCCAGCATACGGTCGATGAGATCCATCTGTGCCTTGTCGTCGCGGAGGTTCTGACGAAGAACCTTCTCGGCAATCTCGACACTGAGCGTAGCTACTTGCTTGCGGATATCGGCAATGGCAGCCTTCTTCTCCTGTAATGGCCACACGGGCATCTTCCAGCAGTCGGGCACCCTCCTGACGGGCCTTATCCTGGGCTTTCTCTACAATGGCGTCGCGGGTTTCGGCAGCCTCCTTCAGTATCTGAGCCTGCTTCTCGCGTGCCTCCTGCAAGATGGATTCACTCTCTTTCTGTATATTGGCCAGTCGTTCGTTTGCCTCATGCGCCTTGCGCAGCGAGTCGTCGATGAAAGCCTGGCGCTCCTTCACCATCCCTGTGATGACTGGGAACCCGAACCTCCACAACAGGAATAACACCACGAGGAACGTGATGGTCATCCAGAACAACAGACCAATACTCGGACTCAGTAACTCCATACGCTGATTGTTATTTTCGATTTACTAATACTCTATTTACGATTTATTTGCCATGCGACTCCGATTCCCGGACGGGGAAACCTGCCGAAATCGAAAATCACAGAATCGTAAACACATTAGATGCAGAGGAATGCGATAACGGCTGCAAACAGGGCGACACCCTCAATCAGGGCGGCAGCCACGATCATGTTCGTGAACAGCTTGTTCATCACCTCCGGCTGACGAGCCATAGCGTCCATAGCCTGACCGCCGATTCTACCAATACCAAGACCTGCGCCAATAGCTGCGAGACCTGCGCCGACTGCGGCGCCCAACTGTGCAACACCTTCTGCTGCTAATAATGCTGTAATCATAATTGCTTAAGTTTTTAATTGTTAATATTTTAATTGTTTGTTATTCATGTTCTGGTTCAACCCTTGCCAAGCCGATGAAGACGGCCGAAAGCATGGTAAACACCATTGCCTGGATGAAGCATACCAGACACTCGAGGCACATCATGAAAATGCTCATCACCACCGACAGCGCCGACATCGAAAGCTGCACGGCCACTGTCTGAGTGGCCACCAGGAAGATGATGCAGGTAATGGCGACGGCTATGGCGTGACCAGCCATCATGTTGGCGAAAAGTCGGATCATCAGGGCGAAGGGCTTCGTGAAGATGCCGACGAACTCTATCACGGGAATGATGGGTATCGGTGCCTTCAGCCACATAGGAACATCGGGCCAGAATATATCCTTCCAGTAATGCTTGTTGCCCGAGAACTGCACGATAAGGAACGTACAGAGAGCCAGGAAGAACGTGACGGCAATGTTGCCCGTTACGTTTCCAGAGCCCGGCGGGAACGGTATCAGGCCCATCACGTTACAGGTGAAGATGAAGAAGAAGCAAGTCAGCAGGTAGGGCGTGTACTTCTCGTAGTCCTTGCCGACACCTGGCTTGATAATCTCATCAACCACGTACATCACGAGCATCTCAACAAAGCCGACGAAGCCACCCGGAGCACCATCGGAAGCCTTGCGCTTCTTGTACCAGCGGGCACTGAACAAGATGCAGCAAAGCAGGATGATGACGTTGATGAACATCACGGCTAC
This sequence comes from uncultured Prevotella sp., assembly GCA_905235325.1. Classification (GTDB taxonomy): domain Bacteria; phylum Bacteroidota; class Bacteroidia; order Bacteroidales; family Bacteroidaceae; genus Prevotella. The sequence goes on from CAJOLE010000019.1 coordinate 9,327, forward strand.
CGTCTTCGTGATACTGAGGTCGAGAACGGGAGTGCCGTTCTCCACAATATTGCCCGCATGTTCGCCCTCGGTGGCGATGGCCAGTCCGTAGGGGCCTTGGCGCAGCCCGTTGGCATCGGCATGGTGCCCGAACTGTGACGAGCAGAACACGTGCCAGCCTGTGGACGAGTTGACGATGACGGGCAGGGGTATGACGATGGCGTTCTCGCCCTCGCCCCATACGTGCCACTCGTGCGAGTCCTTGATATGCTCGAGCACCACCTCCTTGGCCGAGAAGTCCTCCGCCCTCGCCGCAGGCATCAGTGCCAACAGCATGAGTGCCATGCAAAGCAGTCGTTTCAGTTTACAATTCATATTTGTCAATGTCTTAATGTCAGTGTTACGACCATCGTTATCGCGTACATTATTATAATAATAACAGCGATGTGGATGGCGTCTTCTCTCGTCGGGGCAAAAATCACGCAGAGGCCAACCACCGTAGCGACAAGCACCATGCGTATCGTTGCCATCACGAGGTAGAAGTGAACCAAGTGTTCAGGCGAACGGCTCTTGACCAAGTCGTAACCCTTCACATAGGCCACCCCTAAGAGAGTGAAGAACAGTACGGCAAGGCAATACGTCATTCTGTCTTTTCGACACAGACGGAAACCTCGTTATCCTGCACTTCCACGAATCCACCGAGAATCTCCAGCTGTTTCCCGTCGAACTCTACCACGCCTTTCTGGAGCGTGGAGATGATGGGCGCATGGTTGGTGAGGATTTCAAAGTTGCCCTGTGTACCGGGCACCTTCACACTCTCCACCTCTCCGGTGAACTCTACCTTCTCGGGCGAAACTATCTTTAAGCTCAACATAGGCGTTTATCCTTTCGCTGCTTCAAGTAGTTTCTTGGCCTTCTCCTTAGCATCCTCGATGGTTCCGACGTTGAGGAATGCCTGCTCGGGCAGGTCGTCCACCTCGCCGTCGAGAATGGCGTTGAAACCTTTGATGGTCTCTTCGACGGGAACCATGATGCCGGGCAGACCCGTGAACTGCGAAGCCACCGCAAACGGCTGCGAGAGGAAGCGCTGCACGCGGCGGGCACGGTTCACCGTCAGCTTGTCCTCGTCCGACAGTTCGTCCATACCGAGGATGGCGATGATGTCCTGCAGCTCCTTATAACGCTGTAGTATCTCCTTCACGCGCTGGGCGCAGTCGTAGTGAGCCTTGCCCACAATCAGCGGGTCGAGGATACGCGATGTTGAAGCCAGCGGGTCAACGGCGGGATAGATACCCAGCTCGGTAATCTTACGGTCGAGCACCGTGGTAGCATCAAGATGGGTGAAGGTGGTGGCAGGAGCCGGGTCGGTCAGGTCGTCGGCAGGCACATAAACAGCTTGCACAGAGGTAATTGACCCCGTCTTGGTTGAAGTGATTCTTTCCTGCATCGAACCCATCTCCGAAGCCAGCGTAGGCTGGTATCCCACGGCCGAAGGCATACGCCCAAGGAGTGCTGACACCTCAGAGCCTGCCTGCGTGAAACGGAAAATGTTGTCGATGAAGAAGAGTATGTCTGCAGCTCCACCGTCCTTGCCGCCTCTGTCGCGGAAGCCTTCGGCCACGGTCAGTCCCGAGAGAGCCACAGAGGCACGTGCCCCCGGCGGCTCGTTCATTTGTCCGTAGACCAACGTTGCCTGACTGTTCTTCAGTTCCTCCGGGTCGACGAGCGAGAGGTCCCATTTACCCTCGTCCATTGCCTTGCGGAACTTCTCGCCGTAGCGGATAACGCCCGACTCTATCATCTCGCGGATGAGGTCGTTGCCTTCGCGGGTGCGCTCTCCGACTCCAGCGAATACCGAGAAACCGTTATGTCCCTTGGCAATGTTGTTGATAAGCTCCATGATGAGCACGGTCTTACCCACGCCGGCACCACCGAACAGTCCAATCTTACCACCCTTCATGTAAGGCTCCAGCAGGTCAATCACCTTGATGCCCGTAGCCAGGATTTCCTTCTTCGTGGAGAGTTCCTCGAAGACGGGTGCCTGACGGTGGATGGGATAGGCCCCGTCCATGTTAAGCTGTTTCATACCGTCGATAGGCTGACCGATAACGTTCAGCATACGACCCTTAATCTGGTCGCCGGCAGGCATCCTGATGGGAGACCCCAGCGGGATGGCTTCCAGGCCACGCTGCAGTCCGTCGGTATTGTCCATAGCCACGCAGCGCACGGTGTCTTCGCCGATGTGCTGCTGCACTTCGACAATCAGTTCGCTGCCGCCTTTACGGTCAATCTTCAGGGCATCGTGAATCTTTGGCAACACTTTTTCCGCCTCCTGTCCCTTAGTATCGAAAAAAACGTCGATAACAGGGCCGATAATTTGGGAAATGTGTCCTGTAATTTGTGCCATAAACTACTATTTTTAATGTTATAATTGTTTTTAATCGCAAAACTGCCTACAAAGTTAGACAAAAAATCGCAAATAGCGAAAGTTTTTGGAAAAATAATTCTAAAAACAGTCACTTTTTGCGAAACATGGGGCTAACCACAAGTGGAGTAAGTCCATTACCGCTCCATTACCGCTCGAACAATCCCTTAAAGAAACCGCCAACCGACTTGCCTACACGACCGGCCGCAGCGGCGATGCTGTCGCCCGTCACTTGCAGTCCCTCGCCGACACGCTCACCCCGGTATTCAAGGATGCGTTTCGTATAGCGCCCACGTATTCGGTTGTACTCCTCTACCTGATTGTCAGTCAGGCTGGGCTTGATAGCACGGTAGTGAGCGATGAGTGTATCCTGACGCGAAGCCAGCGAGTCGACGACCTTTTTGTTTAGGAAAGCGGAGTCGGCATAGCGTCCAAACTCTCTGATTTCCTTCATAAAGTGGGTGGTATCCCTTTTCACGGTCTGAGCCTCGACGGCACATACCGCCAGCAAGGCAAAGCCCAACACAACAATCTTTTTCATTCCTCTGTTTTTTCTTTATTTGATATGTTATTTCCTTTTTTCCCAGTCCACATCAAAATCGCCGCCCTCGTCGGTAACGATTACATCATAGATGGCATCCTCGCCGTTGAGTTTACCTGTCAGCACGCCCTTGTAGCCCTTTCCCTCGCTCTTCTCAAGTGTCAGGTCGGTCACTTCGAGGCTGTTGCCCTGCTGCTGTTCATACTGAACCATCGCGTCTTGTACCTTATCGGTCAGTTTCTTTTCTGACACGATGCAACCGTTCAGCATCAGCAAGGCCGAAAGCGTAAATACCATTGAAAACAAAATCTTCTTCATAGCGAGTATCTTTTCGTTACAACTCTCTGTTTAATTTGATGGCGCAAAAGTAGCAATAAATTCCCAACTGGCAAAGAAATAAGAATTATTATTCCCAAAAAAACGTAAAAAAAAGATGCAAACGACTGTTCTATGATTTTTTTTTCGTACCTTTGCAAAGGTAAAAAAACAAGAAATGGTAAAGAAGAAGATTTTATTCATCAATCAGGAGATTACCCCCTACGTACCCGAAACAGAAATGTCTGTCATGGGAAAAGCTCTGCCGCAGGCCATGCAGGAAAAAGGTCACGAAATCCGTACCTTTATGCCCAAATGGGGAAATATCAACGAACGCAGAGGACAGCTGCATGAGGTAATCCGCCTATCCGGCATGAACCTTATCATTAACGACACCGACCACCCGCTCATCATCAAGGTGGCTTCTATCCAGCAAGCCCGCGTACAGGTTTACTTTATCGACAACGACGACTACTTCTCGAAGCGGCAGATGGAGAAGGACGAAATGGGCAACGACTATCCCGACAACGGTGAGCGTGCCATCTTCTTTGCCCGGGGCGTACTGGAAACAGTAAAGAAGCTCCGCTGGGTGCCCGACATCATCCACTGCCAGGGGTGGATGAGTGCCGTCGTTCCTCTTTATATTAAGACAGCCTACCACGAAGAGCCTTCGTTTGCCAGCACCAAGGTGGTAACCTCGCTCTTTACCAAGACGCTGAAGAACGACCTCGGACAGAACTTCAAGAAATGCGTGGAATTCCGCGATGCCAAAGCCGAGTTACTGTCACCCTATGCCGACAACTTCGACTTTGAGGAAATGAGCAAGCTGGCCATCGACTACTCCGACGGTATCGTGCTGGCTGCCAACGATGTCGACACGACCCTGGTGAACTACGCTAACGAGAAAAAGATACCCTTACTGGACTATAAGGAAGACTTCGTCGATGCTTACGAAGAATTCTACAATCAGATTTGTCCTGAAGAAGAATAGAACACACCAAAATGATGAAACGTAATTTGTTGGCAGGGGTTGCCGTTACCATGATGGCACTCTCTGCATGTAATGATGAGACGCTTGACATTGGAAGCTCCCTAACAAGCGAGACCGACAATCTGTCTGTCATTGTTGCCGACTATCATGTTACGACAAAAACGGCAATAGCCGACTCCGTCTTGCTGCGAAGCAGCTATTGCTACTTGGGAAAGGTGAAAGACCCAGAAACCAAGACCTACGTCACAAGCGAGTTCATGACGCAGTTCCACGTTCTTGAGACGTTCTCGCTCCCCAAGGAGTCAACAATCTACAGCAGATATAACGGTATGGCAGCTGCCGACTCCGTTGTCATTCAGCTCTACATGGAAGATCCAACCAGTCTTACCGACACGCTGGCAGCCATGAAGATCAGAGTATCAGAACTGGAAAGACCTATGGAAGAGGACCGCAGATACTACTCCAACTTCGACCCCGCCAGCGAAGGCTATCTGCGTGAGGGAGGCCTTTTCTACGACAAGGTATTCTCTTACAACGACCACACCATCAGCGACAGCGAGCGCGAAGAACAGACCATGAACGCCATCAATATATGGGTAAACAAGCCATACACTGACAAGGACGGTACTACATACAACAATTACGGAACCTACCTCATGCAGCAGTACTACCGGCACCCCGAGTATTTCAAGAACTCCTACGCTTTCAACCACAACGTCTGTCCGGGATTCTTCTTCTCCGTCGTCGACGGTGAGGGTGTCTATACAGAGATTCCCGAGATGTGTATCAGGTTCTTCTATAAGGTGAACGAAGGCAACGACTCTATAGTTAGCCGCGGTACGGCTCTTGCCGGCACAGAAGAAGTGCTGCAGACCACGAAGATTACCAACGACAAGAACATTCTCAGACAGTTGGCCGAAGACAACACGTGTACATATCTGAGGGCCCCCGCCGGACTTTACACTGAGGTGACTCTGCCCATTGACGATATTTTCAAAGGCCACGAGAACGACTCGATCCTGACGGCGGAAATCAACTTTCAGCGTATCAACAATCTGTCTGACGAGAAGTCGGTCAATGTGCCCGACTATCTGATGATGCTGCCCAAGGACAGTCTGGTCAGTTTCTTCGAGACCCAGAAAATGCCTGACGACAAATTGAGCTACTATACGACGCTCGACGCGAAGAACAACTACTACAACTTTGCCAATCTCTCCACGCTTGTCAACAGGCTGGCCAACATCAAGAACGAAGGGCTGAAGCGCGACAATGACTGGGTGGCAAAGCATCCGAACTGGAACAAGATGCTGCTCGTTCCTGTTCATGCTATCATGAGTACGACATCCACGACGAACACCGTCTCAAGCTTTGAGCACTGTGTGGAAATCGAAGGCACCCGGCTCGTCGGCGGCAGCGCGAATCCCAACGATCCTATCATGCTGAGCATCGTCTACGGCAAATTCAACAAATAGACGAAACAGACGATGGCCGACGGCTATTTAGAGAAACACCAGCAAGACTACGAAGCGCGCAAGGAGGCGTGGCTCAGGAAAAAGGCGCACCTGCCCAAACAGCAGAAGCGCCTTATTCATAAGCCCGACGACGAGGCTCTATGAGATAATCTTGTAGCGTGCAAACTTCAGCAGCAGCTGCTTCGTTCCTGTGTTTCGGAATGTTACGGTGGCCTTTTGGTTCTCGCCCGTTCCCTCCAACTTCACGACCGTTCCCACGCCAAAGCGCTGGTGCTCGATGACGCTGCCTTCATGCAGCGAACCGTTGTCGGCACTCTTGCCGACAAACGGATTGACCGGCTGCTCGGGCTGTCGGGGAGCCACCATGCGCGGCACGGGGTCGGCCTTGAACTGTGTAGCCACAGGCCGGGGATTCTGCATCCAGTTGCTTCCCCGACTCGTTGTCTGGTTCCGGCTGCGTAAGTAGGAATCGTCGCCACCTTTCTCCGACTGTACACGAATGAGCGAGGGGTCGAAGTCCTTGATGAAGCGCGACGGCGTGTCGTACTCCATCCGCCCATAGCGGAAGCGGTTCTGTGCACAGGTCAGGATGCAATGCTTCTCGGCTCGGGTAATGGCGACATAGAGCAGCCGGCGCTCCTCTTCCAGCTCGCGCATACTGTTTGTACACATTGGCGACGGGAAGATATTTTCCTCCAAGCCCACGACGAAAACCGTCGGGAACTCCAGCCCCTTGGCCGAGTGGATGGTCATCAGCGTCACCTTATTGTCGTCATCGCCACTCCCGTCGCTGTCGAGGTCGGTCAGCAGTGCCACCTCCTGCAGGAAGTCAGGCAGGAAGACCTGCTCGCCCATGTCCTCTTCGCGCCGGCTCTCCACGAAGTCCTGCATACCGCCCAGGAACTCCTCCAGGTTCTCCTGTCGCGAGATGTCCTCCGGGTTGCGGCCGCTGTAGATGTCGCGACTGATGCCGCTCGTCATAATGATGTCGTGCCCGAGCGCATAGGCATCGTCAGTCAGTAAACGCTCACGCCAGCCGACGATGAGGTTTCTGAAGTTCTCAATCTTCGTCATCGTCCCCTTGCTCACGCTGAGCTGAAAGCGTTCGGGGTCGCTGATGACCTGCCAGAGACTGACGGTGCAGTCAGTGGCCGTCTTGACGATTTTGTCGACCGTCGTCCCGCCGATGCCGCGTGTAGGATAGTTGACAATGCGCTTGAAGGCCTCCTCGTCGTCGGGATTGGCCACGAGGCGGAAGTAGGCTATGACATCCTTGATTTCTTTCCGCTGGTAGAACGACAGGCCGCCGTAGATGCGGTAAGGCACGTTCTCCTTGCGCAGCTGCTCCTCAAAGCTACGGCTCTGGGCGTTTGTACGGTAGAGGATGGCGAAGTCCTTGTACTCAAGCCCTTCCTGCCGGCGTATGCGCTTGATGTCCTGACAGACGATGAGCGCCTCCTCCCTGTCCGAGTAGGCGGGCTTCAGCATGAGCCGCTCGCCCTCCTCATTACGACTGTAGACATTCTTGGGTATCTGGTGCTCGTTCTTGTGTATCAGCGAGTTGGCAGCCTGTACGATAAGCTGCGTCGAGCGGTAGTTCTGCTCGAGCTTGAACAGTCGGGCACCGTCGTAGGCCGATTGGAAATTCAGAATATTGTCGATGTTGGCCCCTCGGAAGCTGTAGATGCTTTGGGCATCGTCGCCAACCACGCAGACGCGCTGACGCTCCCTGGTCAGCTGCAGCACGATGGCCTGCTGGGCGAAGTTGGTGTCCTGATACTCGTCGACCAGCACGAACTGGAATTTCTCGACATACTTCTGCCTGACATCCTCATGGTTCTGGAAGAGCACGTAGGTATATACCAGCAGGTCGTCGAAGTCCATGGCGTTGGCCTGACGGCATCGCTCCGCGTACCTTATATATATATTAGCAATCTGCGGGCGCTTGCTGCTAACGTCGTCCTTGGCCCAGGCTGTATGTCCGTAATGGCTGGCCAGAATCAGGTGGTTCTTGGCCATCGAGATGCGGTCGGCCACCGAGGCGGGCTTGTAGACCTTGTCGTCGAGCCCCATCTCCTTGATGATGGCCTTCACCAGCGAACGGGCGTCAGACTGGTCGTAGATGGTGAAACTGCTGTTGAAGCCTATCCGGCCGGCCTCAGCCCTGAGTATGCGGGCAAAGACGGCGTGGAACGTACCCATCTGCAGGTAACGGGCCCTCTCCTCGCCCACCAGTCGGCCTATGCGCTCCTTCATCTCGCGGGCCGCCTTGTTGGTGAACGTCAGCGCGAGTATCTGCCAGGGCTTCATGCCCTGCTCCAGCAGATAGGCAATCTTGTAAGTCAGCACGCGCGTCTTTCCCGAACCGGCACCGGCAATCACCAGCGACGGCCCGTCGCAGAAGACCACCGCCTCACGCTGGTTCTCGTTCAGTTCCGACAGCAGCGATTCAACTTTCTCAGTCATATTTCTTAATGTCGAGTATCTGGTAGTTGTCAGCCATTGCTTCCATGATTTCCTCCTCAGTCGACAGGTTGAAGTCGCCCGCGATGGTGTTCTTCAGCGAGGCGGCTGCCAGCGAATAGTCGAGAATGCGCTGGTTGTCGTCGGGGAACAGTCGGAGAGCATGGAGGAAGCCGCCGTCGAAGGCATCGCCGACACCCATAGGGTCGACCACGTTCGGAATGTCAACGATGCGGGCATTGTACATCTGCCCGTCGGCCCAGAGCAGTGCCGTCAGCGTGTGGTGGCTCGAACTGATCTGGTTGCGCATACCGATCATAATCTTGCGGCAGTGCGGACACAGCTCACGAATCTCCTCATACCACTCACGGTAGTCGTCGAGCGGCATCTGATAGTCGGGTGTCACGGCCTCAAACGGAATCTTCCTGTGACCTGTTATGAACTCATACTCTATGACGTCGCCGAACATCACGTCGGCCTGGGCCATCATGCGCTTCAGCGTCTCACGTGGCTGGGCACCGTCGTAGCGCCACAGGTTCTTGCGGTAGTTCAGGTCAATCGAGACGGTCAGCCCCATCTCCTGGGCTATGCTGATGGCCTCAAACGTGGCATCGGCAGCCGGCTGCGTAATGGCAGCGGTGATGCCCGACACGTGCAGCACGTCGGCACCGGCCAGAGCCTGCCGCCAGTCAATCATGCCCGGCTCCAGATAGTAGTAGGCCGAGTTGGCGCGGTCGTAGGTCACGCTGGCATTACGCACGCTGGCCGCCTCCTCGAAATAGTAGACACCCACGCGGTCGCCGCCATAAAGAATATGATGCGTGCCGACGCCAAGCTCCCTGAGCTTCATGGCTCCTGCGCGCCCCATCTGTGTTGCCGGCAGACGTGTGACATATTCCACATCCTCGCCCTGCATAGCCAGCGACACAGCCACGTTGGCCTCGCTGCCACCGTAGTTGCCGCAGAACAGGCGCCCCTGCGACAGGCGCCGCTTTTCCTCCTTCGAGAAACGGAGCATCAACTCTCCGAACGTTACAATCTTCTTTGCCATATTCACTTTTTTAAGTTGAAAAAGCGAAAAGGGTTTTAACGGGAACGATATCGGGAACGTTAACGGGAACTCTTTTCACTTCTCACTCTTCACTCTTCATTTATCACTTCTTAATTCTCACTTTTTACTCTTTCACCGTTCTCGTTCCCGTTTTCGTTTTGGTTTTCGCTTGCAAAGGTACGAAGAAAAAACGAAACTTTCTTATTTTCCGGCCAAAAATTTGGCATTTGGGAAGCAGCTTGTTCAATTTGACGCACCAGTTTATCAGACAGAGCCCCCACCCCAGCCCCTACCAACAAGGGAAGGGAGTGTCTTGCAGAATCCCTGCCGCTGTTGAAGCCGCAGCCACTTCACTCCCCAATGGTGAGGGGCTGGAGATTGGGCCGGTAGCTCCAATCCTGTCTGTATTTCAGATTGCAGAAGTCCGTATCAGTCCGTGTCAGTCCGATGCTGGAATTGCGCGCGCCACGATTGCAGAAGTCCGTATCAGTCCGTGCCAGTCCGATGCTGGAATTGCGCGCGCACGCGCACGGTGATTGTCATTCACAGGAAATAACCTACACTTCCTACACTCCCTACACCTGACGGAACGGAGACAAATTGGCACAAATTCGCATAAGCCGCGGTTCATGCGATGCCATTTTATATAATTGGTGTCAGTTTGTTTCTGTATTTTTATGCAGCGGCAGCGGCCGGCCGGTGAAAGGCGGCGCCTTTGGCCGAAAACCCGCCGGGTTTTGCGCAAAAGGCGCCAGGTTTTGCGCGAAAAGTACCGCCCGCTGCCGACGTGCATAAAGATTCACGCCGCAGGTGTCGGTTCAGGTGTCGGTTCTGTAGAGGGTTGGGGGCAACCATCACCGGGATGTATGCTGAGAGACAGACGGTTAGGTCGGGAGTGTCGGAAGTGTCGGTTGTTTCTGTGTTTCGCTTCACATATAGCAGGAAGTTGGCCAACAGTTGTTCTCAGCTTTGCATCCTACGCAGATGTCTCACCCGCGGCAGCCGCAGGTGAGCCCCTGCGTAGCAATTGCCGGTTGCAAGAAAACGGCCGTTTTTGTCATAATGCTCTGTTTGAGCACGTTTTTTCGGCAATAAGAAACAATTTTGGCCGCAAGACAGGGCAAAGAACTTACACTTTGCCACGGCGCTTCGGTTTTAACAATCGAAAACTGGCTCGCCGCTGACCGTGTGTCGTAAAAAAACTGTAACTTTGCAGCCCATAGAATGAGTTGTTTTATGGATACTAAGTATGTTTTCGTCACGGGCGGCGTAGTTTCCTCACTGGGGAAAGGCATCATCGCCGCCAGTATCGGCAAGTTGCTACAGGCTCGCGGCTACAGGGTGACAATCAGGAAATTCGACCCTTACATCAACATCGACCCGGGAACGCTGAACCCCTACGAGCACGGCGAGTGCTACGTGACGGATGACGGCTTCGAGACCGACCTCGACCTGGGCCACTACGAGCGTTTCACGGGCATACGCACCACCCGCAACAACAGCATCACCACGGGGCGCATCTACAAGGCGGTGATTGACCGTGAGCGCCGCGGCGACTATCTGGGCAAGACGGTCCAGGTGGTGCCGCACGTCACGGACGAGATCAAGAGGCGGATCATGATGGGGACTTCCGACAAAGGATCAGACGGACTCGACTTCATCATCATCGAGGTAGGCGGCACCATCGGCGACATTGAGAGTGCGCCGTTCATGGAGGCTATCCGCCAGCTGCGCTGGGAGCTGGGGCGCAACGCGGTGTGCGTCCACCTGACGTATGTGCCCTACCTGAAGGCTGCCGGCGAGCTGAAGACGAAGCCCACGCAGCACTCTGTGAAGGAGCTGCAGAGCATGGGCATCCAGCCCGACATTCTCGTGCTGCGGACGGAGCGTCACCTCGACGACAACCTGCGCATGAAGGTGGCATCGTTCTGCAACGTCGACCTGGAGTGCGTCGTGCAGAGCGAGGATATGCCCAGCATCTACGAAGTGCCGGTAAGCATACAGCGGCAGGGGCTTGATGCTGCCATCATGCGCAAGACGGGCATACCGGTAGGCGAGACGCCGGCCATGAAGCCCTGGCACGAATTCCTCGACAAGCAGCGACACGCCACCCGCGAGGTGAGCATAGCACTGGTGGGTAAGTACGACCTGCAGGATGCCTACAAGAGCATCCGCGAGAGCCTGAACCTGGCCGGTGTCTACAACGACGTGAAGGTGAAGGTTCGTTTTGTAAACAGCGAGGAAGTGACGGCTGAAAGTGTCGCCACGCTGCTCGGCGGGATGGCGGGCGTCGTCATCTGTCCCGGCTTCGGCGGGCGGGGCATAGAGGGGAAAATCACGGCTGCCGAGTACTCGCGCACTCACGACATTCCCACCTTCGGCATCTGCCTGGGTATGCAGATGATGGTCATTGAGTTTGCACGCAACGTGCTGGGGTATCAGGATGCCAACAGCACCGAGATGTCGGCCGACACGACGCATCCCGTGATCGACCTGATGGAAGAACAGAAGACGGTGACCAACCTGGGCGGCACCATGCGCCTGGGCTCCTACGACTGCGAACTGACGGAGGGGAGCCGCGTTTATGATGTTTACGGTAAGACGTCCATCGTCCGTGAGCGTCATCGCCACCGTTACGAACTCAACAATACATATAAGGAGGAATACGAGCAGGCAGGCATGAAGTGCGTTGGCATCAACCCGGCGGCTGATCTTGTGGAGATTGTCGAGATACCCGACAAGCGTTGGTACATCGGCACGCAGTTCCACCCAGAGTACTCATCGACGGTGCTGCACCCCCACCCGCTCTTCATGTCGTTCGTCAAGGCGTGCGTGGGGAGTGAAAAGTGAAAGACAACGGATGAAACAAAAGTAACGGATGAAACGGATGAGAGAACAGTTGAAAGTGGGATATGAAGCCCTCCTTTGGGGGGCGTGGAGCCGGAAGGGGGACTTAAGATTGAATCGTCAATGATCAAGCATGAATGTGGTGTGGCGATGGTCCGCCTGCTGAAGCCGCTGGACCATTACGCCCGGAAATACGGCACGTGGGCCTACGGTTTCAACAAGCTATACCTGATGATGGAGAAGCAGCACAACCGCGGCCAGGAGGGTGCCGGCTTCGCCTCGGTGAGCCTGCACAAAGAGCCGGGCACGGAGTATATGTTCCGTGAGAAGGCTGAAGGCAAGGATGCCATCACCGAGATTTTCAGCCGCGTGACGGAAGACATGGCTGGCGAACTCTACATGGGGCACCTGCGCTACTCGACGACGGGGAAGAGCGGACTGGCGTTCGTTCATCCCTTCCTGCGCCGCAACAACTGGCGCGCCAAGAACCTCTGTCTGTGCGGCAACTTCAACATGACCAACATCGACGAGGTGTTCCGGTTCCTGACCTCACAGGGACAGTCGCCGCGTATCTACGGCGACTCCTATATCACCCTCGAACTGATGGGGCATCGGCTCGACCGCGAGGTTGAGCGCCTGTATGCCGTCGCAAGGGAGCAGGGGCTGGAGGGCACGGCCATTACTGACTATATTGACGACCACGTAGAGATGGCCAACGTGCTGCGGACGACGATGGAGCACTACGACGGCGGCTACGTGATGTGCGGCCTGACGGGCAGCGGCGAGATGTTCGCCGTGCGCGACCCTTGGGGCATCCGTCCCGTGTTCTATTATCGCGACGACGAGGTGGTGGCCGTTGCCAGCGAGCGCCCTGTGCTGCAGACGACCTTTGACCTGCAGGCTGAGAACATCTGCGAACTTCAGCCCGGTCAGGCACTGATAGTGCGTAAAAGCGGCGAGAGCCGGCTGGTGCAGATCATGCCCGCCCAGAAACTGAGCGCCTGCTCGTTCGAGCGCATCTACTTCAGCCGCGGCTCTGACCGCGACATCTATCAGGAGCGCAAGCGGCTGGGCGAGCAACTGACCCCCGCCATTCTCAAAGCCATCGACAACGACGTGGCCAACACCGTCTTCTCGTATATCCCCAACACAGCCGAGGTGGCCTTCTACGGCATGACCGACGGTTTCCGCAAGCTGCATGGGGAAGTGCGTACGGAGAAGGTGGTGTGGAAGGACATCAAGCTGCGCACCTTTATTGCCGACAACAGCGAGCGCAACGACCTGGCTGCCCACGTCTACGACATCAGCTACGGCTCGCTGCGGCCCTACGAGGACTATCTCGTCATCATCGACGACTCAATAGTGCGCGGCACCACCCTGAAGGAGAGCATCTTCAAGATTCTTGACCGCCTGCATCCTAAAAAGATCGTGATGGTCAGCAGTTCACCGCAGATTCGCTACCCCGACTACTACGGCATCGACATGGCGCGACTGGAGGAGTTCTGCGCTTTCCGTGCCACGATGGCACTTATCGAGGAGCGCGGTCTGTGGCAACTGGTTAACGACACCTATCTGGCCTGCAAGCGCAACCCACAGACAGAGAATCAGGTTCGTGCGCTCTACGAACCCTTCACCGTCGAGGAAATCAACCAGAAGATTGTGGAGATGCTGCGCCCGAAGGGTATGCAGGCACCCATCGAGCTGGTGTTCCAGAGCATTGAGGGGCTGCACAAGGCTTGTCCCAACCACCCCGGCGACTGGTACTTCACCGGCCACTATCCTACCCCCGGCGGTACACGGCTCTGCAACGCAGCCTTTGTGAACTATATTGACACCAAACAGAAGAAACAACAATAAGAACAAATGATGAGAGAAGCAAAACTGATACTCGAAGACGGCACAGAGTTCGGCGGCAGGTCGTTCGGCTACGATCAGGGAACGGCGGGCGAGGTGGTCTTCAACACGGCCATGACGGGCTATCCGGAAAGTCTGACTGACCCCAGCTATGCCGGCCAGATTCTCGTGACGACCTTTCCGCTGATCGGCAACTACGGCGTGCCCGATACAGGCTTAGGCGCTGACGGACTACCCTTGTTTATGGAGAGCGACCATATACATCCCAAGGCACTGGTGGTAGCCGACTACAGCGAGGCATATTCTCACTGGAATGCGAAGGAGTCGTTGGCTGACTGGCTCAAGCGTGAGAAGATTCCTGCCATCACGGGCATCGACACCCGCCGGCTGACCAGAGTGCTCCGCGAGCATGGTGTGATGATGGGGAAGATATTTATTGAAGGGGCTGCGACGGTGTCGCAGCATACTGAACAGGATAACTACGGCTCAGTGAACTGGGTGGAGAAGGTAAGCTGCAAACAAACTATTATATATAATAAAGGTAAGGGGAAGCGTGTGGTGCTGGTGGACTGCGGTGTGAAGGCCAATATCATCCGTTGCCTGATACGTCGGGGCCTTGAGGTGGTGCGTGTTCCCTGGGACTACGACTTCAACGAGTTGGAGTTCGACGGCTTGTTTCTGGCCAACGGCCCCGGCGACCCAGAGCAGTGCAGCAAGACAGTTGAGCATATACGCACGTTCCTCGAAAACAAGACCGTCCGCCCGTGCATGGGCATCTGCCTTGGCAATCAGCTGTTGGCCCGTGCTGCCGGAGCAGAGACCTACAAGCTGAAATACGGCCATCGCTCGCACAACCAGCCTGTGCAGCGGGTTGGCACGACACAGTGCTTCATCACCTCCCAGAATCACGGTTATGCAGTAGACGACAAGACATTGCCTGCCGACTGGGAGCCGCTGTTTGTGAACATGAACGACGGCTCGAACGAGGGCATACGCCACAAGACGAACCCTTGGTTCTCGGCCCAGTTCCACCCAGAAGCCTGCTCAGGCCCGACGGATACCGAATGGATGTTCGATGAGTTTGTAAAGAAAATGAAAGCCTCCCCAAGCCCCTCCAAAGGAGGGGGTGTTGATGTGATAAAAACAGCGAATGATGTCGGCTCCTTATGTAATCAAACACCCCCTCCTTCGGAGGGGCTTGGGGAGGCTTTCTGGGGTGCGGCCCGTAAAGTCCTCATCCTCGGCAGTGGCGCCCTGAAAATCGGCCAGGCCGGCGAGTTCGACTATAGCGGTGCACAGGCTCTGAAAGCATTGAAGGAAGAGGGCATCCACTCCGTGCTGATCAATCCGAACATTGCCACGGTACAAACCTCAAAGGATGTGGCCGACACGGTTTATTTCCAGCCTGTGACAGCCGAGTTCGTGGAGCGCATCATTGAGAAGGAGCGCCCCGACGGCATTCTGCTCTCGTTTGGCGGTCAGACGGCTCTGAACTGCGGCGTGGAACTATATCAGAAAGGCGTGTTGGAGAAATATGGCGTGAAAGTGCTCGGCACGCCCGTTCAGGCCATCATCGATACGGAAGACCGCGACCTCTTTGTCAAGCGCCTCGACGAGATCGGCGTGAAGACAATCAGCAGCGAGGCGTGCTCTACGGTCGAGGAGGTGCAGCGGGCTGCCCACGAACTGGGATTCCCCGTCATTCTGAGGGCTGCATACGCTCTTGGCGGGCTCGGCTCTGGATTCTGCGACAATGAAGACGAGCTGCTGGTGCAGGCCGAGGAGGCTTTCTCGTTCTCGCCCCAGGTGCTGGTCGAGAAGTCGCTGCGGGGCTGGAAGGAGATAGAATATGAGGTGGTGCGCGACCGCTACGACAACTGCATCACCGTCTGCAACATGGAAAACTTCGACCCGCTGGGCATACATACCGGCGAGTCGATTGTCGTTGCACCCTCACAGACGCTCACCAACAGCGAGTACCACAAACTGCGCGAGCTGGCCATCAAGATTATCCGCCACATCGGCATCGTCGGCGAGTGTAATGTGCAGTATGCCCTCGACCCCAATAGCGAGGACTACCGCGTCATCGAGGTCAACGCCCGACTCTCCCGTTCGTCGGCACTGGCCTCGAAGGCCACGGGCTACCCCCTTGCCTTTGTCGCTGCCAAGCTGGGCTTGGGCTACGGACTCTTCGAGCTGAAGAACTCTGTCACCAAGACTACCTCGGCTTTCTTCGAGCCTGCCCTCGACTACGTAGTAGTTAAAATTCCACGCTGGGACCTGACGAAGTTCCACGGCGTGAAGCGTGAGCTCGGCTCGTCGATGAAGAGCGTTGGCGAGGTGATGGCCATCGGCCGCACGTTTGAGGAGGCATTGCAGAAAGGCTTGCGAATGATTGGGCAGGGTATGCACGGATTCGTTGAAAATCACGAAATCAAAATCAAGGATATTGCCAAGTCGTTGCACGAGCCTACGGATATGCGTATCTTCGTCGTGTCGAAAGCGTTGAAGATAGGCTACAGCGTAGAACAGATTCACGAGCTGACGAAGATTGACCGCTGGTTCCTGCAGAAGCTGAAGCACATCGTCGACATCGACAGTCAGCTGAAAGAGCAGACGATTCTTTCCGAAGTCTCGGAGTTCATGGAGCCAAGCGAATTCAAGGAGTATCTCTTGTCTCCGGAAGTGTTCTCTCTGCTGCGCGCTGCCAAGGTCTACGGATTCTCAGACTTTCAGATAGCCCGCGCCATTGGTCTGGAGCAGCGCATGAAACCCGAGCAGGCCGGTCTCACCGTCCGCTCGTGGCGCAAACTGCTGGGACACGTTCCCACCGTCAACCAAATTGACACCCTCGCAGCCGAATATCCTGCCCAAACCAATTACCTCTACCTCTCTTACCTCTAAGTATCAAATCGTATAAAGCAAATACCGTTATGTGTGGAATAGTAGCAATTTTGAACGTAAAGGAGCAGACGCAGGCTCTACGTGACAAGGCATTAAGAATGAGTCAGAAAATCCGTCATCGCGGACCTGACTGGAGTGGCATATATTGTGGCGACACCGCCATCCTCGCTCATGAGCGACTGAGCATCGTCGACCCTGAAAGCGGGGGGCAGCCGCTCTACAGCCCTGACCGCAAGCAGGTGTTGGCCGTCAACGGCGAGATATACAACCATCAGGAAATCCGCCGCCGCTATGCCGGGCAGTACGATTTCATGACGGGCAGCGACTGCGAGGTCATCCTGGCACTCTATCGCGACAAGGGTATCAACTTCCTCGAAGACTTGAGCGGCATCTTCGCCTTTGTGCTCTACGACGAAGAGCGCAATGAGTTCATCATTGCACGCGACCCCATCGGCGTGATACCTCTTTATATAGGCTACGACAGCGACGGCACCGTCTATGTGGCCTCCGAGCTGAAGGCCCTCGAAGGCCAGTGCGAGCGCTACGAGCCGTTCCTGCCCGGCCACTACTACTGGAGCCGGGAGGCCAGTATGCAGCGTTACTATCGCCGCGACTGGTTCGACTTCGCTGCCGTGAAGGACAACCCCGCCTCAGTCGAGGCCATCCGCGACGGCCTCACTGCTGCCGTCAAGCGCCAGCTGATGTCCGACGTGCCTTACGGCGTGCTCCTCTCCGGCGGTCTTGACAGCAGCGTCATCTCTGCCCTCGCCGAGAAATTCTCAGAGCACCGCATCGAAGACGATTCAATGACCAAGGCTTACTGGCCTCGCCTGCACTCCTTTGCCGTTGGCCTGAAAGGCGCTCCCGATTTGGCAAAAGCCCGACTGGTAGCCGACCACATCGGCACCGTCCACCACGAAATCAATTATACCATCCAGGAGGGGCTCGATGCCATCCGCGACGTCATTTACTTCATCGAGACCTACGATGTCACCACCGTCCGCGCTTCCACGCCAATGTACCTGCTGGCCCGCGTCATCAAGTCAATGGGCATCAAGATGGTGCTCTCCGGCGAGGGTGCCGACGAGATTTTCGGCGGCTACCTCTACTTCCACAAGGCACCGTCGGCTCGTGACTTCCATGAGGAAACAGTGCGCAAACTGGGCAAGCTACACCTCTATGACTGTCTGCGCGCCAACAAGAGTCTGTCGGCCTGGGGCGTCGAGGGCCGCGTGCCGTTCCTCGACAAGGAGTTCCTTGATGTCGCCATGCGCACCAATCCCGAGGCCAAGATGTGCCCAGGAACGACCATAGAGAAAAAGGTTGTGCGCGAAGCCTTCGCCGACCTGCTGCCCGACGAAGTAGCCTGGCGACAGAAAGAGCAGTTCTCCGACGGCGTCGGCTATTCATGGATTGACACACTTAAAGAGATTACCTCAAAGGCCGTTTCCGACGAGCAGATGGCTCATGCCGCAGAGCGCTTCCCCATCAACCCGCCGAAGAACAAGGAGGAGTACTACTACCGCAGCATCTTCGCCGAACATTTTCCCAGTGACTCTGCCGCCCGCAGCGTACCCTCAGAGGCCAGCGTGGCTTGCTCGACGGCCATCGCCCTTGAATGGGATGCCGCCTTCCGCAACATGAACGACCCCAGCGGACGTGCCGTCAAGGGCGTCCACGAGCAGGCTTATTCTTAGGCCGAGAAGGAAAATTTCAGCATCGGACTGATGCGGACTTTTGACTGTCAACGTGGGAGCGTAATTTCTGCATCGGACTGACACGGACTGATGCAGACTTTTGACTGTCAACGTGGGAGCGTTATTTCTGCATCGGACTGACACGGACTGATGCGGACTTCCGACTGTCAACGTGGGAGCGTAATTTCTGCATCGGACTGACACGGACTGATGCGGACTTACGACTGTCAACGTGGGAGCGTAATTTCTGCATCGGACTGATGCGGACTTCCGGCACTCTATACTCAGCTCGACCCGAAAGGACGCTTGCCAGAGCAAGTACACTCGACTTTCCGGGTTTTAATTGAAAGAACCACTGCGGAATTAGATGTCAACGACCGTCAGAACAGAAGACTGGCACGGTTTTTGCTGTTCAGAAAACAAGTATTAAATCTAAACTTGCTAATGATGACAGAAAAAGACATCAACATCGAAGAAGGAGAGAACCTGCAGGAAGAGCAGGACGTACAAGCCGAAGCAGAAGAAACTACTGCAGAAGAAGCAACAGCCACGGATGCAGCGGAAGAAAAAGACCCTTTGGAGGCTGCTGAGGAACAGATTGCCGAGCTGAAAGACAAGTACCTGCGCTCGGTGGCAGAGTTCGACAACTACCGCAAGCGTACGCTAAAAGAGCGAGCTGAGCTGATACTGAACGGCGGCGAGAAAGTGCTGACTGCCATTTTGCCAGTTGTCGACGACATGGAGCGCGCCATTGAGAACGGTGCCAAGACCGATGAGCCAGAGGTGCTGCGCGAGGGTATGGAACTGATTTACCACAAGCTGCTGAAGGTGCTTGAGAGTCAGGGAGTCAGCGTCATAGAGACCAAAGAGGCCGACTTCGACACGGATGTCCATGAGGCTGTAGCCATGGTGCCAGGCATGGGCGACGACAAGAAAGGCAAGGTGATTGACTGCGTGCAGAAGGGTTATAAACTGAATGACAAGGTGATTCGTCACGCCAAAGTGGCAGTTGGACAATGAAAAGAGACTATTACGACGTGCTGGGCGTCAGCAAGACGGCCACCGAGGACGAGATTAAGAAAGCCTATCGCAAGATAGCCATCAAGTATCACCCCGACCGTAATCCGGGTGACAAAGAGGCAGAGGAGAAGTTCAAGGAAGCCGCAGAGGCATACGACGTGCTCCACGACCCGCAGAAGCGACAGCAGTATGACCAGTTTGGCTTTGAGGGCCTGCAGGGCGGCGGCTTCGGCGGCTTCGGCGGAGCCTCAATGAACATGGACGACATCTTCTCGATGTTCGGTGACATCTTCGGTGGTCATGGCTTCGGCGGCTTTGGCGGTGGTTCGCGGCGTCCGCAGCAGCATCGTGGCAGCGACCTGCGACTGAAGCTGCGGCTGACACTGGAGGAGATAAACCAAGGAGTCACCAAGAAGTTCAAGGTGCGCAAGGACATTCCCTGTGAGCACTGTCACGGCACAGGTGCCGAGACGGGTTCTGGTGTCGAGCAGTGTCCGACGTGTCACGGCCTGGGTGTCGTCACCCATACCAAGCAGAGCATCTTCGGTATGATGCAGACGCAGAGTGTCTGTCCGACGTGTGGCGGTGAAGGCACCATCATCAAGAACAAGTGCAAGGAGTGTGGCGGCGAGGGTATCGTCAAAGGCGAAGAAGTGGTCGAAATCAAGATTCCCGCCGGCGTTGCCGAAGGTATGGTGGTCAACGTTCCCGGCAAGGGTAATGCAGGACGCAAGAACGGCATTAACGGCGACATCCAGGTGTTCATTGAAGAAGAGAAGCACAACGCCTTTGTAAGAGACGGTAACGACTTGATATACAACCTTCTGCTCGACTTTCCTACAGCAGCACTTGGAGGAGACATTGAGATTCCCACCATAGAAGGAAGCAAGATTCGCGTGAAGATAGACAACGGCACTCAGCCCGGCAAGACGCTCCGTCTGCGTGGCAAGGGACTGCCCGCCGTGCAGGGTTACGGCAGCGGCAGGGGCGACCTGGTGGTCAACATCAGCGTCTACGTGCCAAAGACCTTGAGTCGCAGTGAGAAGGAGGCCATCGAGCTGTTCAGGGATAGCGACAACTTCAAGGGCGACAAGCAGACGAAGGACACCATCTTCCAGCGGTTCAAGAATTACTTCAGTTGATCAACTCGAAACATCGGAACCTCGAAACATCGAAAGCTCGAAATATCGAAATATCGAAAATCGCAAACACAACGGTGAACTACGAAGATACCTGCGACTGGCTGTTCTGCAAGACAGCCAACTTCGAGCATCAAGGACAGACAGGCTACAAAGCCGGCCTGAACAATATGCTGCGACTGGACGACTGCTACGGCCACCCACACCGGGACTTCAAGTGCATCCACGTTACCGGCACCAACGGCAAAGGGTCTGTCTCACACACCTTGGCCGCCATTTTGCAGTCAAGCGGCTACAAAGTCGGACTCTACACGTCGCCCCACGTGCTTGACTTCAGCGAGCGCATCCGCATCAACGGCACGCCTATCAGCAAGGACTATGTGGTGCGGTTTGTCGAGGAAGGCCACAAGCAATTTGAGGCCATCGGCTGCACCTTCTTTGAAATAGCCACGGCCATGGCCTTCAAGTACTTCAGCGACGAGCAGGTTGACATAGCCGTGGTGGAAGTGGGATTAGGCGGTCGTCTCGACAGCACGAACATCATCACGCCCATCCTCTCGGTCATCACCAATGTCAGCCTGGAACACACGCAGATTCTCGGTAATACCGTCGGACAGATAGCCTTCGAGAAAGGCGGCATCATCAAGGACGGTGTACCCGTGGTTATCGGCGAGGCCTCACCTGAGTCGCGTCGCGTCTTTGTGTCTTTAGCGCAGCACCACCATGCGCCCATCTGCTTTGCCGAGGACGAACAGGAGATTCGCTCGGCCACACCCATTGCCGACAGCAGCGTCATCAGCTATGAGACCGTCCATTGGGGGGCGTTCCGGGGCGAGCTGTACGGCACATATCAAATAAAGAACACGCGTACAATATTAAAGGCGGTTGACGTGCTTGTCAGACTGGGCATCGTCAAGAAGCAGGAGCAAGTCGTCAAAGAGGCTTTTGCCAACGTCAGCAAAATCACCGGCCTGACGGCTCGCTGGCAGACAGTAGCCACTTCGCCGACCGTCATTTGCGACATCGGCCACAACATTGCAGCCTGGGAGAACCTCGGCAAGCAGTTGGCAGCACTCAAAGGCGGAAAGCTGCACATCATCTTCGGCATGGTGAGCGACAAAGACGTGAACGGCGTTCTCGCTCTCGCTCCTAAAAATGCCATCTACTACTTCACTCAGCCCTCGACCCACCGAGCTCTTCCGGTCCAGAGATTACGGGAAGCCGCTGTCCGGTCAGGTCTCTCGGGCGATTGCTACGCGACGGTGGAAGAAGCCTATGCAGCGGCACAGAAAGCCGCCCAGGAAAGCGATTATATCTTCATCGGAGGCAGCAACTACGTAGTCTCTGACTTCCTGAAAAAAGGCGTTTAGGTGTTTTTAACACTCCCTTAACCGTTTTTTTCGTTGTTTCCTTTGTTTGTTTGGTTTATTTTTTGTTACTTTGTAGGCAAATACTTTAAACTTAAAACAAACAGTTATGGCAAACACAGAAAATGCGACTCTCTGTGGTCTGAAAAGAGAAGATTTTCAGGCCACTATCAACGGAAAGAAAACTGATTTGTACATCCTGCGCAATCGCAAGGGGTACGAAGTGGCTATCTCAAACTTTGGCGGGGCTATCTGCGCCATCATGGTGCCCGACAAGAACGGTAACGTGGGCAATGTCGTTGAGGGACATTCCAACATCCAGCAGCTCATCAACGGTGAAGAGCCTTACCTCTCGACGCTGATCGGACGCTGGGGCAACCGCATCTGCAAGGGACAGTTCACGCTGAACGGCAAGGAGTACCAGCTGGCTGTCAACAACGGCCCAAACCACCTGCACGGCGGTCTGAAAGGCTTCAATGCCAAGGTCTGGGATGCCCGTCAGATGGGGCCCCGCTCGCTCGCCCTGCACCGCATCTCGAGCTACGGCGAAGAAGGCTACACGGGCGAAATCGACGTGACGGTAGAATTCACCTTCACCGACCTCAACGAGCTGGTCATCGAGTATCTGGCCAGCACCAACAAGAAAACCATCATCAACCTGACACACCATGCCTTCTTTGCACTGGCAGGAACGGCAGCCCCCACCCCCGCCATCGACGACATTGTCTGCGAGATCAACGCCGACTTCTATCTGCCTACCGATGACACTGCCATTCCTACAGGCGAGATTCTGAAAGTGGCTGGCACACCGTTTGACTTCCGCACGCCCAAGGCCATCGGCCAGGACATCGACGCTGACTTCGAGCAGATTAAGTTCGGAAACGGCTACGACCACAACTATGTGCTGAACAAGCAGGAGGAAGGCGAACTCAGCTTTGCCGCCAGACTCACCGACCCGAAGAGCGGACGTACGCTGGAATGCTACACCACCGAGCCCGGTATGCAGCTCTACACAAGCAACTATCTGGATGGCTACAAGGGTGCCGGCGATGCCACGTTCCCCCGCCGCTCGGCAGTCTGCCTCGAGACGCAGCACTTCCCCGACTCGCCCAACCGTCCCTACTTCCCCAGCGTCGTACTGCACCCGCACCACCGCTTCAAGTCAAAGACTATCTACAAGTTCGGAACAGCAGAATAAATCAACAAAAACATAATCATTAATTACAAAAAAATCATGACACAACAAAAGAAAAACGGAGCAATCGTAGCTATAGTAGCTATGATGTTCCTCTTTGCGATGATCTCGTTCGTAACCAACATGGCC
>CAJOLE010000020.1 GCA_905235325.1 uncultured Prevotella sp.
ATATTGTTTCTTCGACAACAAACCTGAGGCTATTCAGGGGTATTGTATTGAGGAAACTAAACAACTCTCATTGTTCTAATCTTATCCCGAACTGGCGCACCCGTTAGATTATCCCCATGTCGGGCGAACCTAAAAGAGGTCGTGTCTGGTACTTTTGACACGACCTCTTCTCTTCATGTGGCCAGTGCGATGTAAGGATGTTGCCGAGAGGCCTGTTATTCACAATCGCCGTTGTAGACTGACCCTGACTCTTCCTAGTCGTCCCACACGCCTTTGTTCGTGCGGCGGGTATAGACATCGTCGGAGTCGGTCACCGCCTCGCCGTCCTTTATCACAGGCAGGCTTGCCGTCTGCATCAGTTGTGGAATAAACCTAAGGATTGTTGCTTTCGGACAAATATATTGTTTCATATCAGTAGTCGTTCGTTTTTACTTGATTACTAATTTCTTACCGTTGACGATGTAGAAGCCATCGTTGCGTGTTTTCAGATCCTTGTTGTCAGTCTCAATCTTCCGACCGCCGAGGTCGTAGATATTATCCGTTTTCTGATTCCAAGTTCCATTTTTCTTTTTGCCGATTTCCGTCTGCCCGATTCCCGAAGTGGAGTCGTCAAAGAACAGTCCGCGTGCGAGTCCCTCCGCATCAGTCTGCAGATAGGCCCGATATTGCGGGATGACCAAGCCTTGTGCGGCGGGGTAGAAACCGACCCTGCCTTCCGACTTGTTGGAGAGCACAAACACATTGTCGGTGCTGACCGTATAGGGGGCCTTTGCCGAAGCCAGCAGCAGGTTGCCCTCGGCGTCGTCGGTTGGCGAGTCGGTTGTCTGAGGATGATAGGTGTCCGCAGCGCCCTTCAGGATAATGCCCGTGTTTGCAGGCACCTTCGTTATTCTCGTCATCTTCAACACGTCCCCGGTCACTTCTGTGGCAACGTAAGCCTCCACGTCGGTATCAGAGAAGTCGAGGGCCCTGGGCCAGCTGAATGTGGCATAGCCTAAGGCCGACACGCTGACGTCCATGTGGCAGTCCACGTCGCATTCCGTGTCTTCCGGCCACGTTGAGTTGTTGGAGTCGATGACCAGGTTTTTGTCCGTGGTCTGACATTTGAACGTCCCGGTGCTGACCATGTCAGAAGCCTTGATCTCAATCGTCATCAACGTGCCGCTTTTCTTGAATTGTTTCAGTAATGTGCTCGCCACAATCAGACGGAAATGGTTGTCGGTCTGTATCATGCCCATGATAATCTGATGATTCTTGTTGGCAACATCGAGGTTAAGCGTTACATTGTAATCATCTTCCTCGTCTTTGGTGATCGTCATTCCTTCGGGCAGGATGATGTCGAAGTTCAAGGCCGTGTAGACCTTGTCTTCCTGTGTCAGTTCCACTTCAATCGTCTTGGTTTCGCCCGCAGCAATGCTGAAGGGCTTCACGCTTACGTTGTCGCCGGCATGGCTTTCTGCTGCCATTGCGAGTAGCAGCAGTGCCACGACATGCATTCTTCTGGTTTTCATTTCTTTCTGTTTATGGGTTTAACATGATTTCAAAGATGCCCACCGCATCGTTCAGGTTCACATCGCCGTCTCTGTTCAGGTCGGCATTCGCCTTGCTGAACGGCTTGGGCTGCTGGTTGAGCAGCTGGCCATAAATGCAGATGGCGTCGTTCAGGTTGACCTCGCCGTCGATGTTGGCATCGCCCCTGCGTTGTGCGATGCCGGTCCAGCTGATGGTCTTGTCGGTCGTTCCTGCTGTGCCTGATGCATTCTTGATGCCTGATGTGAATACGGTGAGTTCGTAGGTGCCGCCCTCGGTTTCGTTGTTGCTCCAGTCGATGGTAAATTCCGAGTCGGAAATCTTTTCAATGACCATGTCGAGCGACTGGCCGCCAACGACAAGCACCACATCGTCGGACGTGAAACTATCGGCATCGATGGCGGTGTCGAACACCAGTCGGGCCTTCGTAGCCTGACTTTCGCTGATGCTCTCGTCTGTCAGAAGCTCTAGCACGCCCACCTGTGGGCCGTCAGCCGGCTGCGGCTCGAAATAGAGCGTGTAGGTCTCGGCCGTTGTGATGTTGTCGGCCCAGTGCAGGCGATTGTCCACCATCACCGAGTAGTCGGCCCCGACGGTGCGGTCGGTCTGCCAGAAGTTGGCCGTCATGTCGGCACCGTCGCTCTGGCGAATCACCTTCTTCAGTTGCATCGAGCAGTTCGTCGGGTCGTGGATGACGCCATACACCCATCCTTCGCGCGATGCGGTCATCGTCAAGTTATACACTCCTTCGTTGTCGGTTGGCGTCAGCACAGCGTTTTGGCTGACAATCTCCAGATCGTCGGTACCCTCGCCGTTCTCGTCAATCACGTAGTCAGGCAGGTTCTCCTCGTCCTCAATCTCGTTGAGCAGGAAGATGTTCGTATCCTTTCGGATGTCGGAGCCAGGAGCCAGACGGCGTCTGGCATGATCAGCCGATTGCGCGCTGATGGTTCCTGTGACGCTGTGTGTCAGTTCGCGCACACCGTCAAGTGTGATCAGATTGAACTCCTCGCCATAGTTTGAGGCTTTCGTCATGTGAACCTCGTAGTTGGCCACATGGGCATTGACATTCGACTCGAACCACCAGCGTGCCATCAGGTTCTTGCCCGGCTCGATGCGTCCGAGATCCAGTTTCGTGAACTTGAAATTGCCAGCCACGCCGTCGATGGTGGTAAAGAGCGTGGTGAACGTCACGGGCAGGTTGTTTTCATTGCTAACGATGGTTGGCTCTGAGGTCTCGATCTTCAGGTCGATGGCGGCACCCGCTCCCTTGTTCTGAATGAGCAGGGCAAACTGAGCCGGCTCATCCACGAGGAAGTCGCGTTGCACGAAATAAGTGAGATGCAAGTCGGGCGAGGGGTTCACGGCCAGTCGCGTCTTCATCAGCTCTTGCGTGATAAGCTGACCTGTCTGCACATCGCGGTAGGTCACTGTTCCGCCGAAGAGATACTCGACAGGCTCTGTCGGTGCTGCCTCTTTTGAGGGGACATACAGCGCTGTTGCCGTCCCCGTCGCACTGGCGGCAATGTCCCAACGGTCTTCGGTGTCATCCTGTCCGTTCACTTTCGTGCTGACGGCAAAGAGGTCTGTGGCATCCTGTCCGTCTGTTGTCTCCACCGAAGGAATAAACTGGATGTCCTCGATGCCTTCCATCTGCTGGTTCTGAATGGTCAGGTTGCCCCGGAAGGCCTCGCGTGTCAGGATGAAGCGTTGTTCAAACTGCATGGTGATGGCGTTGTGGTTGGTCTGCGTGTAGTCGCGGACGTTAATGGTCGGCATATCGGTGTTGCCCATTTCATCCTGTTCTTCAGCAGCATTCAGGTCGACGTTCAGGTCGACGTCGCTGCCGCCCAGGTTGATATTGTTCACATCGCCGTCAAGACCGCCACCGCCCAAGAGCATGGGTATGCCGTCGTCGCAGCCAACTTTCACAGCGTAGGTCTCAGATGTCTGGTAGGTGTTGCCCTGCAACTGATAACTGTAGTGCATGCGGATGCCGCCGATGCAACTCTCCGTCTGGTCTTCCGGCCCTTGGTATTCTACCGTCACGTCGTAACTCTCGCCCGGATAGATCACGTCGGGATAGGCCGACTTTACGGCAAACGAATAGCCATTGATGGAGGGGAACTCCAGATAGGGGTTGGTGGCCGTCAGGCGGCCTTTGTTGGTCAGTCGGATGCTGTAGGTGTTCAGCCCGCAGCCCCAGCTCTGGGGCAGAGTTGGCACGACGATGGCCTGCGGGATGTCGGGCACGATGTCCATCGACAGGACAACTACGTACTCATCTTCTACCGTCGTACGTTCTACGGTGTAATCCATTAACACTGCCTGGTAGTTCAAGAACACTTGCAGTGTGTTCTCTTCGGCAGGACTCACGGTGATGGTCTTCTCCGTGTAGTAATGGTTCGGAGCAGTGACGTAGACATAGTATGTTCCTTCTTTCAGAATGTCGGTGGTATACAGACCGTCTTCGTCGGTCGTGCCTGTCATCACAACCTCGCCGGTCAGGGCGTTGGTCAGTCTGACGGTGGCACCGCTGACATGAGGACCGTTACCGTCATCTGCTCCCAGCGTGTAAGCATCCACCACGTCCACGATGAGTGTCGTCAGGTCAGTGCTCACAACGGTCACCTTCACAGGCACTACGATACTTGATCCGTTTTCAGGATTCAGTCTTACATAACTCTCGTAGGTGCCGTCCACCAGCATGTCGGCTGTGGCGCTGATGCTCAGTTGCAACTCAATCTGACCATCTTTCTCGATGGATGGCAGTTGGGCCGCTGTCGCATTGAGCCAAGGCTGTGACGATGGGCACTCCACACTGATCTGTCCGGTTGCGGTCAGACCAGTGTTCTGGATGGTCAGCGTCCATGTGCGCTGTGTGTCTTTGGCCACGGTGGTCATGATGCCACCGTCAGCATTGGTCACCAACTGGCATTGAGCGGCATAACTATAATAATAAAGAGGAATCTGGGTCTGCACCGTCTGGCCGTTGTCTGTTGCCGTCACCGTCAGGGCTGCTTCGGCATAGCGCTGGTCGGGCGAGGCTGTTGTCGGCACGATTCTGTAGCCGATGCTTGTCGTAGCACCTGCGGCCAGTGTTGCTACATTGTCGGTCATGTCTGCTGTCCAGCCATAAGGCAAGCCCTCGATGGCAAACTGCAGGTTGGTCATGTTCGTGGCCGAGAGGTTGGTCAGGCTGACCGTTCCTTCCGTCGGCAGACCTTCGGTGAGTGCCAGTTTCAGATAGTTTGGATTCAGTTTCAGGGCCGAAACGTTGATGTGAGCCTGTACTGCAGTGCTCCCGGCGTTGTTGCTGCAAGCGCCTACGCCATAGCGTCCGGCCAGGTTGCCCACAGTATAGTCCAAGGCAAACCGTCCGTCGCTGTCCATCGTCGTGGTATTCACCTCGCGGTTGTCCTCTGTGTCGATGAAGTAGACGTCGACATCGCGGCCTTCCATGCTCACACCTGACGCTGCGTTGCTCATCTGTCCGCTGATGTGCATCGCGTCGCCACGATTATAGTTCTCGGCATCGGTTGTCAGCGTAACTATCGAGAACGGAGCCCTAACGAAGAGGGAAGCCGTGGCCGAAGGCATGTGCACACTGTTGATTTCCTTCGTTGCCTGGTCAGGGTTCAGCCAAACGAAGAGATAGTATTGCTGCTCTTTCAGGTTGTCGGGCAGAACAATGTCGAAGTTCATGGTCTCACTGCCGCCGGCTGCTACCGTCGATGTTGTCGGCAGAGAAGCTATCTCCTGCATCGGCGACTTATAATAGTAGTCGTAGCGAATCGTCCTGTCGGTGGAGAGATAAAACTTGACGTTCATGCCAGCAGCCAAGGGGGCTGTTCCCTCATTGCTGATACTTAGATTGGCGGTTATGGTCTGTCCGCCGTATGCAGTGGCAATGTTTAGGCCAGGGGCTCCGCAGGCCGATTGCGGCAGCGTCTGGTCGCTGACGAGGAATGTGAAGCTGGCCGACTGATAGTCGGTGGCTGCGGCTGTGATGCTACTGTAGTGGTCATCGCCATCGGTTGTGTTGCGGTTTGCCGTTACATTGAAAGTGGCCGACATCTGCCCTGAGGCGATGGTCAGCGTGGCGGGGAATTCCAGTTGGCTGTCGTCACTGCTGAGCGTCATGATGCAATCGCCCTCCTTCGTGTTGCGGGTCACGGTCACGGTGGCACCGGCTCCACCTTCTGGCAGAGTGGCCGTCGAGCTTTGCATCTTCAGTGTCAGCCCGCTGTCGTCATCGGTGATTGTCACTACGGCCGAACAGAAAGAGCTGCTGCCCTCTTGCACTGCCTGACCTGTCTGTGCGTCGCAGACAGCAGCAGTGATGGTGGCTGTGCGCAGCCCGTCGATCAAGGCATTGTCCGTCACACTGACGGGAATCGTTATCGTCGACTGTCCGGCAGGGATGATGTTCTTGTTCGAATCAAAGTAGAGCTCATTCGACGTTGAGGTCACGAATACGGTGACGTTCTCCTGCGTGCTGCCCGAGCGGCTGATGGTGGCCATGACAGCACCATAACCATCACCCTCGGATATAGTTGCCGCCGAGAGCGACATGCTGAGCTCTGGCCAGTCGTCGTCGGTCAGGCTGACGATCCTTCGGACTGTCTCATAGCCGGCAGCCGTGGCAGTAAAGGTCACCTGAGCGTCGGCCATTGGGTAGTTGTCATCGACAACCTGTGTTGTGGCTTGCGCTGTGAGTTGTCCGGCGGGGATGGTGATGCTGCGCACGAAAGGATAGAAACGCGATGTGGCCGTGTTGGTGATGTCCACCTTCAGGTCGTCATCTAAGGCTTTCGAGATGGTCAGCGCCAGTGTCAGCATATCGCCTTCGGTGTAATTATCCTTATCGGTGGTCAACGTCAGCGGCCATTTGTCATTGTCCTGCACATCGACAATCATGCTGACGGCGGGATAGTCGTCGCCAATCGCGGTGATGCCTGTGCGGAATTGGGCGTTCACCTCTGTGTTGTCCATCGATTGAACGGTGAACTGAATGGCAGACTGTCTGGCGGGGATGACGACAGTAGCAGGCAGAGTCAGTAACTTATCAGCGTTCGTCTCACTGAGCGTGAAAGTTTCTTCTGTCGACCAGTCGCCTGATCGTGTCAGTGTGATGCGCTGACTACTACCTTCTTCCATTAGGATGCGACTCTCGCTCAGGAACAAGCGTTTCTCCACGGTGATGCTGTTTGTCGATGTAGCAGCGTTGTTTCCTTGGTCGGCTATCAGTTCGCCGGCGCCTTGTTGTTGTGTGAGCTCCACAACGACCCTCATTGTGCCGTCGGTCTTTATCACCTGAGGCAAGTCCACTTCATAGGTGCGGGGCGTCGTGGCACCGGCAGACAGTGTGTTGCCATAGGTCTTCGAGTCGATGTAGACACGGAAGCCAGTCAGATCCTCCAGCCATATTTTCTCCGTCCAACCGCCGAGGCTCTCGCCCGTTCCCTGGTTGTTGACATTGAAACTGATCTGCAGCTTGCCTCCGGGGGCCACACTGCCTTCGCTGTTGAGGATACGTAAGTCGCTGATGGCGAAGTCGGGTGTCGGAGTGCGAAGCACGGTGAAGTTGGCTTCGCTCGTCGCCGACGTTG
The DNA here is from genome assembly GCA_905235325.1 of uncultured Prevotella sp. Lineage (GTDB taxonomy): Bacteria > Bacteroidota > Bacteroidia > Bacteroidales > Bacteroidaceae > Prevotella. Next base: position 7,143 of record CAJOLE010000020.1, read on the forward strand.
CTACGTTGTGCCCCTGTCTGTCGGTCAGCACGATGTTGCTCAGACCGAAAGGTGTCACGTCGTCAGCCTGTGCGTCGCTGCTGATGTTAATGGGGAAGCGCATGAGCAGTCCAGCGTTGCCCTTCAGCGGTTTGTTCTGCAGGCTCATCACCACGACGGTATAGCGTTGGTTGTTGATACGACGCAGCGAAACGGAGTGGCCGTCGCAACGGTTGGCCAGGAGGTTCACGTCGCTCTGGCTCTTGGCAAAGGGGAGGGCGATGTCGAACTGCATGCCCACCACCTCGCTGCTGTTGTCAAGATAGATGGGCAGCCAGGCCTCCTTGCCCGCTGCGGCGGTGAAGTCTTCCACCCGCAACGTGTTCTGCGCCCTGGTTCCAGCGGTGCTGAGCATCATGAGCAGGAGCAGCAGCGTGCGAAATGACGGACGATACTTTGCTTTATTCTTTTGTCTGTTCATGGTCTTATCTTCTTATCTTTTGTCCGTTGACGATATAAATACCTGGCTTCAGGTTGTTGAGTGTTGAGTGTTGGGTGTTGAGGCGACGCCCCTGCAGGTCGTAGATGCTGGCATCGGCTTGTTGCGTTGGCAACGCAACATACTCGACGGTTGAGGCCACACTGCCATGCAGGGTGACAGGCAGTTCACGGGCTTCGATGTCAGTGGCCTGCATGCTGGTGGGCTCGGCGTCTGCAGTCCAGCGCAACAGCTGACTGAGGCCTGTTGGCAGAGTGCTGCCGGTGGGCGAGAACACGACGAGGCTCATGCCGTCGCCGGTGTCGCGCGTCTGCATCTGCCACTGTCGACTGTTCAGCAGGAGCTTCACCTGACTGCTCTTGGCACCACGGAGATGGAGGCTGAAGGCAGCCACCTCGTCGTTGGCATCGAGCATCAGCGTGCGGCCGTCGGCAAAGACAACATTCGTTGATGCTGCTTCTGCCGGCATCACCCTTCGCCGGGCAGAGCCGGGACTGCCCTCATTGGCCAGCACAATGTTAACGGTGCTCACAATGTCCTGAATGTTGATGGTCTCGCTCTCGGCGTCGTATTCGTCATCGTCGTAGGTGTTGGCAGCCCAGAGTCCGAAGGTGGAAGAATTGTTGGTGTTCAGCACGTAGTTCAGCGTGCGCTGCACGTCGTTCACGTCGGTCCATCCGCTCAGGTTGGCGTCACCCTCGGTGAAGTGGAGCTGCGCACGATAGGCCGAGTTGTAGGCATTGGCGTAGTTCTCGCCCGACGTGGTGGTGGGAACGATGATGACTTCAGCATCCTGAGCCTCCTTCATCGGCATGCCCGACGGACTGAACGTATAGGCTCCCAAGGCCGCCGACCACGTCAGCCATGCCTTCGTGTTGAGATTCCGGTCATAGGCGGTCAGCTGCGGGTGGGCGTCCATGCTTTGCCAAGTGTGGTTATAGCTCAGAACCGAGGGCACACTGACAGCCATCTCGTTGCTCACGTCGAGGCCGATGGCTGTTTGCTCATCCAAGCCGGGGAACACCTTATTATTATTACGCGCGCGATGCTGGTTGCTCAGATTGAGCGTCGTGATGGTGGGAGGCAGCAAGGCCGACACCTCGTCAATCTGGTTGAAGGACAAGTCGAGGGTGGCCAGCAGAGGCAGCCGCTCGCCGTTGGCCAGGGCCGCAGCGTCGCCGCGAAGCAGGTTGCCGCTCAGGTCGAGCGAGCCGAGGCGGGGCAGCGTCAGGGCGGTGGCAACAGACAGAGTGCCGCTGATGTTGCGGTCGGGCAGTTCGATAGCCGTCACGTGGCCCTCGCTGTCGAAGTCGACGCCGCTCCAGCTGACGGAGGCTGTATTGTCGGTGGTGGTGTCCCACTGCCTGCCGTTCCACGTCTCGCCGCCAAAGTCGGCATAGAACTTCCGCAGGGCAGCCAGGTCGGCCTCAGCAATGTCGATGAGTTCTTCCACGGTGCAGGTGATGGTGGGGCCCCAGCCCTCACCGCCATAGGCACGGACGAAGAGCAGGTCGGTCGTCGGGTCTTTGTCGGCAGGAATCTCGATGTCGTCCATGCGTAGCTCCGTGGCGGGCGTCAGCGCGATGCCCGTTGCCTGGCCGAAGCCCGGGTCGTCGTTCCAGAAATATTCCAGGTAGGTAATAATCGCATCATTCTCAGCACCAATGACCATCACTTGTTGTCTTAGGGTGGGGCCCCATCCACCATTGCCATAGGCACGCAGGCCGAGCAGATGGACGCCGGGGGTGAGGTTTTCGGCTGACACCGAAACGTTCTGCAGAGTTATCTCCTCGTCGGGGCTGATGGCGATGGACGTGCCTTCGCCGTAGCCAGGATCGTCGTCCCAGAAATACTCCACGCGAGAGATAAGTGCTTCTTCGCCCGTGTTAGGCACGATGAAGTTCTGCGTCAGCGTGGGGCCGTAGTTGTTGCCCGTCTCATTGACGCTGTAGGCGCGGAAGCCCAGCAAATGACTGCCGGGGGCAAGGCCGTCGGCGACAGCGTCGAAACTGATGTTGCCGTCGCTGCCGATGGTAGCACTCACCGTTTGGGCGAGCCCCATGCCCGGGTCGTTGTCAATCCAGTATTCCACCAGCAGCTGTTGCTGAGCACTAGCGCTTAGATGTAACATCAGGATGAATAATGACAAGCCGAGCCTCCTCGTCCATCGTCGCGCAAGCGAGTGGGAAAGGGTGGTTGTCTTATTCATCTTCAATCTTCACTTTGAGTGACACATTCACTTTGCCGTCGACAGCCTTGGCGCCCACGATGTTCTTCGTATAGTAAGGATAGCCCTTGGGCAGACCATTGTTGGCCACGTAGGGGTACAACCCGCCAAAGATTCCGACATCCTGACCGTCGGTGCCGCCACCAATGGCGGGGCTGCCCTCCACGAGGGTGTAGCTCTCGTAATCACCAGTCAGCACGCTGGCGAGGTTGTTGTCGACGATGTAGTTGCTTGTCCCGTAATCCTGAGAGATAACATTGTTTGTGAAAGTACCGTCGCAATTATATATCGTAATAACAGGTGCATACAGTTGCATGATTATATTATTCTGAACTAAGGCATTGCCAAGGTCGCATAATGCCCAACATTGTTCTCCTCCCCAAGTTATCAACATATTATTCCTTATGGTGGCACAATATAATCTTTCAATACAACGATTATAAGCCCCATGATGTATGATAATACTGTTTTCTACTGTCCAGTTTGCTGATCTAGAGTTAGTCCCGCCTTCGCCATAAATGTTAGTACTTCCACTATCCAAATAACAGTTGCGAATCGTGGCAAACTGGCCGGTAGCGCCTCCTGTCAGAATCGTACTTGTCACCTTACACCGCTCCACCGTCACATAGTCAGCCCGGATATGGATTGCATTAGTTAAATACAATCCCACAATCTTGGTCTCTGCCGCTGTGATAATCAGTATACCTGAGATAACGGCGCGCGCATAGTAAACCTCGCCGCCGCCCCAGCCAGGGCCAACGATGGTCACCTGCTTTGTGACCCTCTGCTCGCTGCTGAGGTTGGTGTTGGGATCCAGGTACAGCGTGTCGCCCGCCTGCACCTCTTCGCTGGCCATGGCCGCGTTGATGTCCACGAAGTGGGCTTTCTTGGTCACGTCGTTGTTCACTCGCCACGAACGGGCATAGGTTGTGCTTGCCGTGGCAGCAAGCAGGGTGGTTGCCAGGGCAACCTTGATTACTTTGTTCATGTTCATTGTATTTTTGGAAAAGAAGAGATAAATGGTCTGTCGTTTCATATGGATAGTGATAGGCGTTCTAAATACCGTGCAAAGTTACGAAATCTTTTTTGTCCGATTTACAGTAGCAGGTGTGGCTTCTACTTGGACGCTGCAAAGTTAAGAAAAAAGTTGATAATTGCTGTTTTGACATACGGCTCTTTTGACACTCGGGTGCTCATTTTCACTTGTTCAGGTGACAAGAATGGCGGTAATTTCACCTGAAACGGGCGCATCGCTGCCGAGTCTTACCCGACATTTATAAGAGGAGTGGTCACTGGCAAAGTGTTTATAGGCTGTAAACACATTGTTTACTCTGTAAACAATGTGTTCCAACTATGTTTGGAAAGTTGGAACAGTTTAGAAAAGCCTGAAAATGACTGGAATCCTATAGGAAACGCTGTGCCTTGGCGATGAGCTGGACGACGTTGTGAGCCTCGAACTTCGTCATCAGGCGGTGGCGGTAGGTGCCTACGGTGTTGGTGGAGAGGAAGAGCCGCCCGGAGATCTCAGGGGTGGTCATGCCCTGGCTGATGCAGCGCAGCACCTGCAGCTCGCGCTCGCTGAGCTGGAAGGCGGGCGAACTCTTCATGGGCGTCCGTACGGCATCGTCGGTGAGGCTCTTCAGCTGCCGGGTGAAGGCATCGTTGTAGTAGGTGTCACCCTGACGGATGGCCTCGACGGCCTCGACAAGGGTGGCGACGGGACGGTTCTTCGACACGACGCCTTGGATGCTGAGGCTGACCAGACGTGCCAGTATCCAGGGCTCTTCGTGCATGGTGTAGATGAGGATGGAGGCGTCGGGACAGTGCTGGCGTATCCCCTTCAGTGCCTCGAAGCCGTCGACGTCGGGCAGCTCGAGGTCGAGGATGAAGAGGTCGAAGCAGTGCCCTTCATCAAGCAGGGCAAAGAGGTCGGTGCTGGCGGTTACTCCCCGCACGTCGCAGGTGCTGTTGGCTGAGAGCAGATGGGTGATGCCCTCGAGCACCATGGGATGGTCGTCGAGGGCCAGAATGCGATATGCCGACTGCGGTGTTTGCATGTTGATGAACTTGAAAATTGTCTGCAAAGATAACAAAAATACCGGATAAGTAGTGCTTTGAAGGGGCATTATTATCCCTTGCAGGAAGGAAAATCACCTGTTTAGGTGATGGCAGGACCGCGCTATCGTCACGTCGCTACGCCGTGAACGTCAGTTCGAAGACGTTCTTTCCGTCGTGTTGGGAGAAGCTGCCGTGGGCACCGATGCTCTTGATGCGGTCTTGCTGCGTGCGGTGTCCGAGGCCGCTGGCAGCTGTCTGCCGGGTATCAGCGGGTGTGGCCTGGCCATCGTCGACGATGCTGAGCAGATAGCGGTCCACGGCCGTCTGCAGGAGGCTGACATTGAGCGTGGTAGCCGTGCCGCCTTTGACGATATTGGTGGTCGTCTCCTGCACGATGCGATACAGCTCGTGGCTGACGCTGGCAGGCAGCTGTCGCCACAGTTCGTCGTCGGAGGGCTGTGCCTCATAGGTGACGGTGAGCGTAGTGTTCTCGTCGATGACCTTCATCAGGTGTCCGAGCAACTGGTGGATGCTCAAGTGCGTGAACTCGGGGGGCATGAGCTGGTGGGAGAGTTGGCGGGCCTGCTGACGGAGCCGGTTCAGCTGCTCGGAGTAGCATGCCGCGTCGCCCTGCATGCGCATCTCAAGTGCGAGCATGTCGTTGCAGAGGCCGTCGTGCAGCTCGCGGGCTATGCGTCGTCGCTCGTCCTCAAGGGTGGCGATGCGCATCTGTGCCTCATGCCGCTGGTGTCGCAGGCGGAGGAATATGCCCAGGCCTGCCAGCAGGAAGAGGATGACGACGGCAACGATGGCTATCCACAGGCGTTGTGACTCTAAGCGTGCTATCCGCAGGTCTTTCTCCATCGTCTGGTACTTCGCGTTGAACTCAGCCATCTGTGCCGTCAGCCGCTCGGATGCCAGCGTGTCGGCCTCGATGCGTGCGCTGTCCATGTAGCAGAAGGCCTCCTGCCAGCGGCCCAGCCGGGCATAGCTGTTGGCCATACGCTCGAATATGGCTGCCGTCTTCAAGCCTCCGGCATCGTTGGCCATGCTGGTCTCGTAGTCGGCAACGGCCAGCTCCCACTGCCCTTGTTCGTAGTAGTGGTTGGCACGGGCGTTGACGAAGCCTTTGGACGTGATGCCCTGCGGGGGCAGCAGCGGCAGGAGTGCGTCGCCTCGCTGTAGGCAGGCCCGCGAGGAGTCGGGCATTCCCAGCTTGTCGTACATCGGCATCATCGTTGTCAGACAGCGCAGCTGCCAGTCGGGCGACTCGGCCTCGGTAGCCATCTGGTAGGCTTCCTGCAGCAGCGGCTCGGCCTCCTTCAGCTTGTCGAGCATCACCTTCACGGCGCCGCAGGTCTGCAGCAGGCACAGCTCGGTGTAGGGGTCGTCTACCCGGCGCACGTAGGTCAGTCCTTGCTCCAGGTATTGTTCGGCCTCGTGGAAGTGGCTCAAGTTATAGTGCAGAATACCGACATTGGCCGAGATGGCTGCCAGCCACTCGAGGTCGCCCTGTTGGCGGGCCTCCTGCAAAGCTTGGTCATAGTAGAAGAGTGCCGAGTCGATCTTTCCTTCGCGGCGGCAGATGAGTCCCAGCTCCTGCGGCACGCTGATGCTCATGTCCTGCCAGTCGTCGAGGGGCAGCTCCTGCAACAGCTGCAGACGGTTCTGCTTCCAGTGGGCAATGTCGCCTATCCCCATGTAGTAGGTGCCTTCGTGGAAACGGATGACGGGATAGTACTGTGTCTTTTCGACCCCTTCCATCGAGAGAGCCTGCCGGATGAGGGCATGGCCTTCCTCTAACCGGACAGGGTCGTCGAGGCATTCGGAGATCTGCTCGTCGAGGTGGGCGAGGACGGTGTCAATGGGTTCTTCACCCGCTGCGGCTGGCATGGCAGCGAAGGTGAAGAACAGGGTTACGGCAAGTAGTATCATCTGTTTCATCGCATGCAAAGGTAGCAGAAATCGGGCAAAACACAAAGAAAAACCGGAAAAAGTTTGGCCTTCTCACTGAAAGTTCGTACTTTTGTCCTCGCTATGAAGATTTTCACTGCAGCTCAGACTCATGAGCTCGACAAATTTACGATAGCTCACGAACCCATCAAAAGCATCGACTTGATGGAGCGGGCGGCATGTCAGCTGACGAAAGCCATTGCCGCACGCTGGGATTCCAGCGTGCCCGTCGTGGTGTTTGCCGGGCCGGGCAACAATGGTGGCGATGCTCTTGCGGTGGCGCGTATGCTGACCGAGCAGAACTATCAGGTGCAGACCTACCTCTTCAATATTAGTGGGAAGCTGTCGGCCGATTGTGCCGAGAACCGCCAGCGACTGGTGACGAGGAAGGGACGTCCCCTGCTTACCGAGGTGACGCAGGAGTTCGACCCGCCTCAGCTCGACCAGGGGATGCTTGTGGTTGACGGTCTCTTCGGATCGGGACTAAACAAACCTCTCGCTGGTGGCTTTGCTTCGCTGGTGAAATATATCAACAGCTCGCAGGCCCAGGTGGTGAGCATTGATGTGCCTTCGGGCCTGATGACTGAGGATAATACCTACAACGTGCGGTCGAATATCGTGCGTGCCACACTGACGCTGACGCTGCAGCACACCAAGCTGGCCTTTCTCTTCGCCGAGCACCAGCAGTTCGTCGGCGAGGTGCAGATCCTCGACATTGGCCTCAGCGCGGAAGGGATTGAGAAGACGGATGCACCTTATTCCTATATGATGCACGACGACGTGGTGCCCTTGCTGAAGCCCCGCAATGCCTTCAGCCATAAGGGCACGATGGGCCATGCGCTGCTCGTAGCAGGCAGCTATGGCATGGCTGGCGCTGCCGTGCTGGCCGCCAGGGCCTGCATGCGTTCCGGTGTAGGCAAACTTACCGTTCACACACCGCGTCGCAATATTGCCATCCTGCAGACCGCTATCCCCGAGGCCGTCATCCATGCCGACCGGGAGGAGACCATCTTTTCCGAAGCCGTCTCCACCGACGACTATCAGGCACTGGCTGTCGGTCCAGGACTGGGCACCAGCGAGCAGACGGCTATCGCCATGATTGCCCAGTTGCGGCGGGCACAGTGTCCGGCAGTCGTCGATGCCGATGGCTTGAACATCCTCGCTGCCAAGCATGCCTGGCTGCAGCAACTTCCCAAGGGTATCATCCTCACCCCCCATCCCAAGGAGCTGGAACGTCTTGAGGGGCAATGCACCGACAGCTACGAGCGACTCATCAAGGCCCGTCAGCTGGCCGAACGGTTGCAGGGCTATGTGGTGCTGAAGGGTCACCATACCGCCATCTGCATGCCCGACGGACATATCGTTTTCAATTCCACTGGCAATGCGGGCATGGCCACTGCCGGCAGCGGCGACGTGCTCACCGGCATCCTTCTCGCACTTCTGGCCCGAGGCTACGAGCGGAGGGAGGCGTGCATGCTGGGGGTCTATCTGCACGGACTGGCTGGCGACCTTGCTGCCCGAAAACTGGGCGAGGAGAGCCTCATGGCCAGCGACATTATCCATTTCCTGCCACAAGCATTCCTGAAACTTAAATAAAAACAGCATACCGATGAAACGACTCACTGCCATCCTGACGCTTGTCTCCTGTCTCTTCGCTGCCGGCGATCTCAACGCGCAGACCTACCGGCCTGGTGCCACGCCCGAAGGTGTTGTCTATTTCCTGCCCAAGACGGCACTGCGCATCAGTGTCCTCGTGGAGAAAACCACCTACCAGCCTGGCGACTTCGCACCCTTTGCACAGCGCTATCTGCGCATGAACGATGTAGGCCAGGAACCTGCCACCAGCTTCCGCGTGGTTGACATCCAGCAGACGGCCGTGCCTGTCGCCGACACCGCCAAGGTCTATGCTGTCAAGTTTGATGCACGTAGCGTCGCTGCCCGTGTCACCCTCTCCGACGACGGACGGCTGCTGGGACTCAACGTCGATGATGCCGACGATGCCGAGGAGCCTGCCACGTTCGTGCCTGCAGCAAAGCCCGCACCGGTGAATCCCCGTCAGTACATGAGCGAGGATATCCTCTCCTGCGGCAGCACGGCAAAGATGGCCGAGCTGACGGCTCACGAGATCTACGACATTCGTGAGAACCGCTCGTTGCTCGTCAAGGGACAGGCTGACTTTATGCCGCAGGACGGTCAGCAGATGAGACTCATGCTGGAAGAACTCGACCGGCAAGACCAAGCACTCACCTCCGTATTCCTCGGCACGACTGTGCGCGACACTACCGAGCACATCTTGTGGGTCGACCCTGCTGCCTTCCTTTCTGAATCTTCAGCCAAGGCCGTTCTCTTCCGCCTGTCGCAGGTGCATGGACTGGTAGAGCCCGACGACCTCTCCGGAGCACCTTATTATATTACCATCGACGACATCACCCAACTGCCGCCGCCCGAGGAGAATGCCAAGGCCCGCAAGTCGGCCGACAAGTCGGGTGGGGTCTATGTCAATGTGCCCGGGCGTCTGCGTGCTAGCATCTACGAGGGAGTACGTCTCCTGCAGGCCGCTGAGCACCCTGCTCCGCAGCTGGGTGAGACACAGCTCCTCAGTGCTGACCTCTTCAACAAGCACTATGCCACGCGTCTTTGGCTGAACGCCCTTACGGGAGCCGTCGAGCGGCTCGATGCCGACCAGCCGAAGTAACCCTCCTTTCGTGAAAAACTATCTCCTAAGCCTCATCAGCCAGGGCGAGCACCAGCAGCAGGACTTCAAGTATCGTGTCGAAGATGCCGTCAAGCTGGCCCGCTCGGTGTCGGCCTTTGCCAATACCGACGGCGGCCGGCTGCTCATCGGTGTGCGTGACGATGGCAACCTATCGGGCGTGAGGTCGGAGGAGGAAATCTACATGATGCACCAGGCTGCCTATCGCTATTGCCGTCCGGAGGCGAGCATCAAGTTCGACACCTACCACGTTGATGGGCGTACCATCGTCGTTGTCACCGTGCCACGCTCCGACAGCCGGCCTGTCTGTGCCATTGACGGGGAAGGACGGCAAAGGGCTTACATCCGCATCGGCGACGAGAACATCATGGCATCGCCCGTGCATCTCCGCATCTGGCGCGATGAGCAGTCACCGCGGGGAGCAACCTTCACCTATGGCGAGTCTGAGCAGCGTCTCATGGCCACTCTGACCGACGCATCGTGGATGACGCTCAACCAGATTGTCAAGCGCTCGCAGGTGCCACGCCCGAAGTGCATCACGCTGCTGGCCCGCTTCATCCGCTATGGACTGGCCGTCTGGCAGCTCTGCGACCATCAGTTTGTCTTTGCACTCTCGTCGCATCCATGACTATTTTCCACATGTAAAATTTGGTGTTTTGGAAAAAAATGATTAAATTTGCACCCAAATTGCATGATGGAAATCCCTAAAGAATAAGAATAATGAAAGAACTAGCACTGAAGTACGGATGCAATCCGAATCAGAAACCCTCGCGTGTGTTCATGGCCGACGGCAACGAACTGCCCATTGAGGTGGTCAACGGACGACCGGGCTATATCAACCTGCTTGATGCCCTCAACTCATGGCAGCTCGTGAGAGAGCTGCGCGAGGCCACGGGACTGCCCGCTGCTGCATCGTTCAAGCATGTGTCGCCGGCAGGAGCTGCTGTGGGGCTGCCGCTGAGCGACACCCTGAAGCACATTTACTTTGTCGATGACATCCCCGCACTCGACGAGTCGCCTCTGGCATGTGCCTATGCCCGCGCGCGCGGCGCCGACCGCATGTCGTCGTATGGCGACTTCATCGCTCTGAGCGACACCTGCGACAAGACGACGGCGCTGATCATCAAGCGTGAGGTGAGCGACGGTGTGATAGCTCCCGGTTATACCGACGAGGCACTGGAGATCCTCCGCGACAAGCGCAAGGGCACCTACAACGTGATCAAAATCGACCCTGCCTACCGTCCCGACCCCATTGAGCGGAAACAGGTCTACGGTGTCACCTTCGAACAAGGACGCAATGAAATCAGGCTCGACGACCCCGCACTGCTTGAGAACGTGCCGACGCAGAACAAGAACTTCACGCCGGAGGCACGCCGTGACCTCATGATTGCACTCATCACGCTGAAGTACACCCAGTCAAACAGCGTCTGCTATGTTAAGGACGGACAGGCTATCGGCATCGGAGCAGGACAGCAGAGCCGCATTCACTGTACCCGGCTGGCCGGACAGAAGGCTGACACGTGGTGGCTGCGGCAGCACCCGAAGGTGATGGCACTTCCCTTCAAGGAAGGCATACGGCGTGCTGACCGCGACAATACCATCGATGTCTACATTTCGGAGGAGGAACACGATGATGTGCTGCGCGACGGACAGTGGCAGCAGTTCTTCACCGAGCAGCCCAGTGTGCTGACACTTGAGGAAAAACGTGCTTGGATAGCCCAAAACACCAAGGTGGCGCTGGGCAGTGATGCCTTCTTTCCCTTTGGCGACAACATCGAGCGGGCCCATAAGAGTGGTGTGGAGTTTATCGCCCAGGCCGGAGGGTCGGTGCGCGACGACCATGTCATCATGACCTGCGACAAGTATGGCATTGCCATGGCCTTCACCAGCGTGCGCCTGTTCCACCATTAAGAACCCACCCTCCTCAAGATAGGGGGACTCATATTGCCAATAATATGACAGGAAACGACGATTTCCAGCAGATACTTGAGAATGGCATCTCCTTCGGAAGGGGCGGCGACCGCCGTGACCCTTCTGAAGGAAAGGTCAAGACGAAGGCAAAGAAAAAGCAGTATGTCACCGGAGCCCACGGTAGCGGATCGGCACGTCAGAAGGCCAAGTACCGCGAGCAGCGAGCCAACCGAAGGCACCGTTAGGCCTTTTGGCAGAAATATGCCGTCAATCCTTTTGCGAATTTCAATTTATTTCGTATATTTGCAATCTCTTTTGGTATTATTATTATTAACCCCTAAAACTATCAAATGATGAAAAAGTATTTAGCAGAACTGGTCGGAACGTTCGTACTGACGTTCCTGGGCTGCGGCGCCGCCGTGGCTCTTGGCTGTGGTTCCGACACGGCATCCGTCGTGGGAACGGCCATGGCATTTGGTTTGGCTGTGGTCGCCATGGCCTACACTATCGGAGGCATCTCCGGATGCCACATCAACCCCGCCATCTCCCTGGGCTGTTTCCTGACAGGTCGTATGAGCCTGAAGGACTGTGGCATGTACATGCTTTTCCAGGTCATTGGCGCTATCCTTGCAGCCGCCGTGCTTAGCCTTGTCGTCTCGACAGCTGAGCCCAGTGCCATCATCACCACCAACACGGGTGCCAATGTCTGCTCCTTCGGAGTGACCAACGGACTCATCGTCGAGATTGTGCTCACCTGCCTCTTCGTGCTCGTCGTCCTCGGTGCAACATCAAAGACCAACGGCGCCACGAACAATTTCGCAGGACTTGCCATCGGTCTCTCGCTCATCCTCATCCATCTGGTCGGCATTCATTTCACCGGCACCAGTGTCAATCCCGCCCGTTCCATCGGTCCTGCCCTCTTTGCAGGCGGCCAGGCACTGAGCGAACTGTTGGTCTTCATCGTAGGTCCGCTGGTGGGCGGTGCACTCGCAGCAGGCATCTGGAAGGTTATACATCCTGCCAAGGCATAGGCCTTCTGCCTCTCTTACACGTCTCCTCCCTCGGTCTCGACGGCTTGTGGGAGGAGTCGGGTTCTTTACTCAAAAGTCTTTTATCATGGCATAGCCGTCATATACCAATAATTTCTGTATTCACCGTTCTGACGGCAGCACCTGGAAGGTGGCAGTGGAATAATAACTATAACAGAAACCTTTATTATGAAGAAACAATCCCTAATGAGAAAAGGTGTGACGGCAGCACTGTGCACGCTGTCCCTTTGTGCGTCGGCCCAGACCATGACGGAATGGGATGACGTGAAGACCACCAGCGTGAACCGCGAGGAGGCCCACATGCTTGCGTTGCCCGAGACGCAGCAGAGTCTGAACGGCATGTGGAAATTCCGGTGGGTGGCCGACCCTTCCCGGCGTCCGGCGAATTTCTTTACTACGAACTATAATGATGGGTCATGGGACCAGATTGAGGTGCCGTCGACATGGCAGGTCTACGGATTTCGACACAACAAGCCATGGGACAAGCCGCTCTACGTGAACACCAGCTATCCTTTTACCTATACCAGCAGCTATAGCGTGATGGCCGACCGTCCGTCGGACTGGACCTATAACAACACGATGAAAAACCCCGTGGGTTCCTACCGGCGCACGTTTGAGGTGCCGTCGGCATGGCAGGGCAACGATGTGTTTGTCCGTTTCAACGGTGCGGGGCATGGCTACTATGTCTGGGTGAACGGTGAGTTTGCCGGATATGCCGAGGACTCCTACCTGCCGTCGGAGTTCAAGATTACAGACTTCGTGAAGCCAGGCGAGGAGAATGTCATCGCTGTGCAGGTCTACCGTTTCACGAGCGGCTCGTTCCTGGAATGTCAGGACTATTGGCGACTGACGGGCATTATGCGCGATGTCATCCTTTGGTCGGCTCCGAAGACACATATCCAGGACTATTTCTTCCGCACGACGGAGCTCTCCAGTAACAACACTCAGGCGAAGGCATTGGTTGATGTGAAGGCCGTATCCGACGTTCCTGCCAGGCAGCTGACCTGCACGGTGGGCATCTACGATAACGGCACGCTGAAGACAAGCGGCACTGCAACGCTGGCGAACGGGGCTGGGATGGTCTCTCTCTCCGTTGCAGGCATCGAGGCATGGAGTGCCGAGCGACCCAGACTCTATGACATGGTAGTGGAACTGAAGTCAGGTGATGAGATCTTTGACCGACGGGAACAGAAGGTGGGCTTCCGCACGGTGGGCGTGCGCAACGACGGTGCACTGACCATCAACGGCAATGCCATCATCATTCATGGTGTTAACCGTCACAGCTTCAGCGAGAATGGCGGACGTACCATCACACGCGAGGAGGTGGAAGAGGAGATCAAGCTGATGAAACGGCTGAACATCAATGCTGTCCGCACGTCGCACTATCCTGACAATCCCTATTTCTACGAGCTCTGCGACGAGTATGGCATCTATGTGCTCTCGGAGGCCGACGTGGAGTGTCATGGCAATACGGGCCTGTCGTCGGTCGAGCTGTTCCGTGCCCCGATGGTGGAACGCAACGAGCGTATGGTGAAGACGCTGCGCAACCACACCTGTATCTTCATCTGGTCAGCAGGCAACGAGAGCGGCGGTGGTGACAACTTCCGAAGTGTGGCGGAAGCGGTCAAGAAACTTGATAGCACCCGTCTGCGCCACTATGAGGGCAACAGCCAGTGGAGCGACGTGACGAGTACGATGTATGGCTCCTACAGCAACATTCGCTCCATCGGAGAAGACCGCCTCAACCAATACCGCAACGGCACGAAGCCACGCCCCCACGTGCAGTGTGAGAACACCCACGCCATGGGTAACTCAATGGGCAACCAGCGCGAAATGTTCAATCTCTATGAGAACTATCCTGCACTGGCCGGTGAGTTTATCTGGGACTGGAAGGACCAGGGCCTGAAGGTGCCTGTCAATGGGTCTTCGACAGAGACTTACTGGGCTTACGGCGGTGATTTTGGCGACAAGCCAAACGATGGAAACTTCTGCTGCAACGGTCTGGTGTTCCCCGACCTGAGTTACTCGGCCAAGGCCCTGAACGTGAAGAAAATTTACCAGCCGATTGACTTCCGCGAGGTGCCTGGAAAGACGGGGCACTACATCTTGGTGAGCAAGCTGGCACAGCGACAGCTGGACGACCTCGACGTGTCGTGGGAGATCCTGGGTGATGGTATCGTGCGCAGCAGCGGCACCATCGGCGACGTCAACCTTGCTCCGGGTGAGAGCATGGAGGTAGACCTCTCTGCCCCGGTCACGGCCCGCGACAAGACGGATGCGGCAGAGTGGTTCATCCGCTTCAGCGCCAAGCAGCGTGAGGCCACACCGTGGGCCGATGCTGGCTATGAGGTGGCCAACGAACAGTTCCAGTTCCTCGACAACCAGAAAGATGTCTATATGCCTGCAGAGACGGCAGCGCTGACCGTGGCACAGAACGGCAGCAGCGTCACCGTCACGGGCAACCGCTTTGAGGCTGTCTTCTCGCAGGGAACGCTCTCCAGATATACGTATGACGGGGTAATGGTCATTTCCCAGCCCTTGAAGTTCAATGCATTCCGTTTGCCTACCGACAACGACAAGACACAGACATCGATGTGGGACAACATGGGGCTGCGCTTGCTCACCCTTTCCGTAGGCACGTGGACGGTGGAGGAGGCTGCTGACCATCAGTCGGTCTCGCTCAGCATCACCGATACTTATAAAGGCACGTCGCCGACGGCCTTCACCACGCAGATGCAGTTTGTCGTGATGAGCGACGGCGCCATCGTCACCAGCTCCATCATTACCCCTGCCCAGACGAATGTGGTCATTCCGCGCATGGGCTTTAGGCTGGAGATGCCTAGGCAGTATGAGCAGATGGCCTGGCTTGGCCGTGGCCCGTGGGACAGCTATGCCGACCGCAAGGAGTCGGCACACGTGGGACTCTACCACAGTACCGTGAGCGACCAGATGGACAAGTTTGTCATGCCGCAGGAGATGGGCAACAAGGAGGAAGTGCGCTGGCTGGCCGTTCATGACGAGAACCGCAAGGGTATGCTCTTTGTAGCCCCTGGCAAGATGGCTGCCTCTACGGCGCACTGGCGTGCTGAGAACAACTACACCAACCGCAACAGCCGCAAGAAGCATCCCTATGAGATGTCGCTCGTCTCCGCCACCGTCGTCAACCTTGACGCGGCAATGCGTGCGCTCGGCAATGCCAGCTGTGGTCCGGACGTGCTCGACCAGTATGAGCTAAAAGCCCATCCGACGGTGTTTAGCTTCCTGATGCTGCCTCTTGACGGCTATGACGACGACCGTGCCCTGGCTGCGAAAGCTCGTGTGGGCAGTCCCGTCTGTCTGCCCGTTAGCATCAGCCGCGAGGCAAAAGGAATGGTGAGACTGACGACGGCGACACCTGATGCCACCATCATATACAATGTCGACGGCGGCGAGGAGAAGGTCTACACCGCTCCCATCAACCTCCGTCAGGGAGGACTGCTGCGCACCTACTGTCAGAAGGAGGGTCTGCAGAAGAGTATTGTCAACGAGGAGCGCATCCCGCTGTTCGTCGACAAATCGCTGTGGAAGGTCGTCTCGTATGACAGCCAGCAGGGCGGCGGTGAGCGTGTGGAGAATGCCATCGACGACAATCCCTCTACCATCTGGCACACGCAATACTCGCCCAACAAACCGTCGTGCCCGCATGAGATCGTGGTGGACATGGGGAAGACTTACCGTGTAACCAACTTTATCTATCAGGGGCGCAGTGATGGCAGCAACGGTCGCGTGCTCGACTATGAGGTGTTCTTTAGCAACAGCCCCACGGTGTTCGGAGCACCCGCTGCCAGCGGCACGCTGCAGAATACGTCGAGTCCGCAGACGGTCGTTATCAGCAGTAAACCTGCGGCACGCTACTTTAGGTTTGTTATCTATCGCGTCGTAGACAACCAGGACTATGCCTCTGCTGCCGAGCTGGGCATCGAGGCCGAGGCCGAGGTAGAGCCAGAGGCAGCTGCTACTGACAATCTAAGGCAATTCATCCGCTATCGTCTGAAAGAGAACCAGTCGGGACTCTACCTGCATCATCAGGTTGATACAGGCAATTCGCATGAGGGTGATTTTTGTTTGGGGCGGCCGACGAGTAATGACGACAACAGCTATTTCTTTCGTTTTATGAAGGTGACCGGCTTCACCTCCTTCTATAAAGTGCTTGTCGACGGGGTCTATATGGGACAGGGCGAGAGTGCCTGGCGCATCGTAGGACGTTCGCAGGCCGACACCAACGACAAATATGGATGGATTGCTATGGAGCCTCAGGGCAACGATGTGTATAAGCTGAGGGCGCAGTGGCAGACGTTCAAGTATCTGAATTTCGATAGCCGCAACGTCGGTTCTTATGTCTATCCTGACAAGAATACCGGAGCTCTCTTCACTCTCGAAGACATTTCTTCGGACATCGATCCTGTCATCCAAGAACTGCCGCATGCAAACTCATCTGTCCTATACGACCTGCAGGGTCGGCGCCTCAACTCGGCGTCGACCCTGCAGAATCTTAACCTGAAAAAGGGTATTTATATCTCTAACGGACGTAAAGTCGTCAGATAGTCACTTCACCTCCCAGGTGTCGTTGGTCTCAAGAAGTTCCATGAAGTTGTGGTATTTCTTTTGCGCAGACACCTCGGCCAGCTGCTGATGGACGGCCTGGTCGTAGGTGGGGGCAGCGACGTCGCGTATGACGCCGAGGGCGATGGGGAACCCGTCCTCGGGA
>CAJOLE010000021.1 GCA_905235325.1 uncultured Prevotella sp.
CTGCCCGACTTTTTTTAGGTGTAGGAAGTGTAGGAAGTGTAGGATAAAACCTGCGAATAACAACTATATATGCAAAAAAGGGCGGTTTCATCGGGAAAATCAGCCCTCGACGACCGCCTTCGGAGGGGGGAACCGACACCTGAACCGACACCTGTGGTTGGAGGTTGATAAGTTGGTAAGGTTATAAGTTTATAAGTTGGTAAGGTTATAAGGGTGGAGGTTGAGGTTGATGGGCTGAATGGGAAAAGGCGGCGGGTTTTGCGCAAAAGGCGGCGGGTTTTGGCGAAAAGGCGGCGGGTTTTGCGAAAAAAATTACGAAATAATTCCTTTTTTCTATATTATTTCGTAACTTTGCAACCAGCTTTTCGTTACATCGGAAGCAAACATGAATAATAACAATAGACCCCACGCATGGAAGTACAAATCACAAGCGAGAATTTTGAGACATTGAAGAACGGCCAGCAGCCGTTAGTAGTTGATTTCTGGGCAACCTGGTGCGGCCCGTGCCGCATGGTAGGCCCCATCATAGCCGAACTGGCCAAGGAGTACGACGGCCAGATTGTGGTCGGCAAGTGCGACGTCGAGGAGAATGAGGACCTGGCCGTGGAGTTCGGCATCCGCAACATCCCCACCATCTTGTTCTTCAAGGGCGGCGAGGTGGTCGACAAGGTGGTAGGTGCGCAGAGCCGTGCGAAGCTCGACGAGAAGTTCAAGGCCCTGCTTTAAACACAATCGTAAATCGCAAATCGCAAGATGCCGAGCTTTGAAGACGAACTTCGCATGGACGAAGAGGAGAACCGCCGCGAGATAGCCTTTATCCGCGAGCGGCTGCCGCAGGAGCTGAAGTCGTACTTCAGCGACGACGACCTGTACTACCTGATGGATGCCATCGTCGACTACTACTACGACAGCGGCATCCTGGAATCGACTGCCGACGAGGTGGAAATCGACATGCAGCAGGTGGCCGATGCCGTAGCTGCGCAGGCTAAGAATGACAAGGTGGGAACGTTCGACCCTGAGGCCGTGTTCTACGTCGTCGAGGCCGACATGGATTTCCAGGAGCAGAACGCCTGATATTTTACACGACGAATTACACGAGTTTTACGAATTGACGCCCCCTGACGGTCGTGGTGTGCGATTTGTGAAATTCGTGTAATTCGTCGTGTCGTATAGTCAGTTCTTCCCTGACTCGTACTTCTCGCGCATCTTCTTCACGCGCAGCAAGAGGTTCTTGTAGTGCTGGGCGTTGACGCCGTCGGCCTGCTGGTCGTTCAGATAAGCCTCCACCCTGTCGAGGTGCTGCTCGAAGTAGAGAATGGCATCCGAGCGCTGGGCGGTGACGTTGCTTGAGTTGAGCGCTGTATTGATGAGGTCGACGTAGGAGCGCTGCTGGTAGCGGCGGAAGTTGTTCTGCTGTTCGTCCTTTGCCGTCAGTGGCTTCCAGACGATGGCGAAGATGTCGTCCAGGTATTCCTCGACGGGGTATGCGTCGGGGTTCTGCAACTGTGCGTTGTGCAGGTTCATGACGGCAGTCGGCGAGAGCAGCGTGGCGATGACCGACAGCTGGCGGTTGCGTATCTCGTCGGCGTAGTCGACGCCGAGCTTGGCGACGACGCTCTCGGGATAGAGCCACATCGGGGCTTCCATCACGTTGCGGTCAATCCACTGGATGGCTTCCTTCTGCAGCTCGCGTGGGACGACGTCGTAGGGCTTCTGGCCGGGGACGTTGTTGACGTACTTGCTGAAGAGGTATTTCTGCACGTGGGTCGTGTAGCGCTGGTACTGGGCGCGGGCGGCACGGTGAATCTCGCTCAGGTGGTCGTATTGGCCGTCGGGCTGGGCCGTCCACTTCTCGATGTTCTGCATGACGCGGCGCAGGTTCTTCAGGCCGTAGTCGTTGGCCTTCATCTGGTTGTCGCCCAGGTCCTCGGTCTGCGAGCGGGGGTCCTGTCCGTGGCCCTCGTCGCCGCACCACCAGAGTCGGCGGTTGGCCTCCAAGGCTTTCGAGGTCTCCGTGCGCAGGGCTTTCTTCTCGGTGGCGGGGTCCTTGAATTCCGGGCGGTACTGGTAGCCCCACTTGATGGCCCACTTGTCGTAGTCGTTGATGCGGGGGAAGAGCCCCTTCTCCGAGATGTGGTCCTCGGGCTGGGCCACGTAGTTGAAGCGGGCGTAGTCCATGATGCTGCTGGTGTGGCCGTGGGCCTCGACCCACTGCTTGTCGCGCAGCTTCTCGACGGGTGTTGCCTGCGAGGCAATCATGTTGTGGCGCAGGCCGAGGGCGTGGCCCACCTCGTGGCTTGAGACGAAGCGGATGAGCTGGCCCATCAGCTCGTCGGGGAAGTCCATCGTCTGGGCGCGCTTGTCGAGCGGTCCGCACTGTATCATGTACCACTTCTTGACGAGGTTCATCACGTTGTGGTACCAGCAGACGTGGGCCTCGATGATCTCGCCCGAGCGGGGGTCTACGATGCGCGGGCCGTAGGCGTTCTCCGTCTCCGAGGGCAGGTAGCGTATCATCGAGAAGCGGGCGTCGTCGACCGACATGGTAGAGTCGTTGGCGGGCCATACCTTGCCCACGATGGCGTTCTTGAAGCCGGCGGCCTCGAAGGCGGCGTTCCAGTCGTTGATGCCGGCGATGAGGTACTTCACCCACTTCTTCGGCGTGGCCGGGTCGATGTAGTAGACGATTTGCTTCTTCGGCTCCACCAGACGGCCGGCCTTGTAGGCCGCAGGATCCTTTGGTTCCAGTCGGTAGCGCATGACGATGGTCTCGTGGTTGGTGGTCTGCTGGTCGTCGCTGAACTCGGTGATGCGGCTGTTGAAGTAGCCCACGCGCTCGTCGCCGAAGCGGGGCTGCATCGGCTTCTCGGGCAGCAGCACGATGCTCGTGTTCAGCGACAGCGTGGCAGCGCCGGTCTGTGAGGTCGGCGCGCTCCCGGCGTTCATGCTGTAGGTGCGCAGCGACTGTATCTCGATGTTGATGGGGTAGGTCTTGATGGTGTCGACGAACGTGCGGTCGGCCATCACGCCGCCGAGGCTTAATGCCGTGCGGTCGCTGTTAGAGAAGCTCGTCACCTTGTTGTCGCTCATGATCCACTTCGTCACGTTGATGAGCTGGGCCTTGGTCTGGGGGTTGCGGCCAATGACCTCGAACTTCTGGATGATGGGGTCGACGGTCGACTGCTTCACCGAGATGGCTATGCGGTCGTCGGGCTTGGCAAAGCTCGACTGCACGTATTCGCGCAGGAAGAGCGCCTTGTCGTTGTACTGCTCCAAGTAGACGGCCGAGCGGTTCACCTCCTCGCCGGTGAGCATCCTGAAGCCCTGCGGCACGCTGGTGAAGCGTGTCACCGCCAGCAGCATCTTGCCCAGCAGCTCGTCGGGCACTTCGAGATACCAGTCGTCCTTGATGTGGCGCACGGTGAAGAGCCCCTCGCGCACAGAGCCGCCCTCCTTCACCACCTTGTGGTAGGGGTCGGTGTGGTCCTTGACGGTGGTGTCGGCGCAGCACTCGTGCTTCTTCTCGGCCTGTTTCTCTACTTTGACGGTGTCGGTCTTGTGGCAGACGGTGTCCGTCTTCAGCGTGTCTGCCTGAATAGCAGCAAAGGTTGCACGCTGCCCACAGATGAGCATCAGCGCAGCTAAGGCTATCGTCTTGGTCGTCGGATTCATGCTGCAAAGGTACAATAAAATAAACAACAATCAGCCAAGACACGGGAATAATTATGCTTATTTTGCAATTCTCGCTGTCCGTCCGACGGTCATAAAAACGAAGGGAAAGACAAATTCGCTCCTTGTTTGTTTGGCCTTATCGCTAAGATTGTGTACCTTTGCATCAAAAACGAGAACTTACGACAATGGACATACAAGAATTACTGAATCGTACAGACCGCTTTGCAGCCAACGCCGGTTGCAGGATTACGGAGGTCGACGAAACTCATGCCGTGGCAGAGATGACCGTAACGGCAGAGCATCTCAATGGCGGAAATGTCTGTCAGGGCGGCGCCCTGTTTACCTTGGCCGACCTGGCCATAGCAGCCTTGATGAACTGTAGGGGGCAACTCACATTCGGCATCGGCAACAGCATCATGTACGTGTCGAGTGCCAAAGAGGGCGACCGGCTACGTGCCGAGGCTGTCAGCGTGGCCGACCATCCCAAGATTCCTTCCGTAGAGGTGAGGGTGACCAACCAGGAAGGGCGGCTTATCTGCCACGTTACGGGAATGGGTTATCGCAAGAAGGCCCCGCTCCCGGCGGAATGAGGCGCCCCGTGATGTAGGCCGACTTCTATTGCTTCTGGAAGAATCGGAGCACGCGCTCCTGAACCTTCCGGGGGCAGCCGGAAACGAGACTCCAAAGGAGGAAAGCCGAAAGCAGCCGTTTCATTGCAGGAAGTCCATTTGCCGCCTCAAAGCCTGCAGCTCGTCGCGCACGGAGATGAGACGGCTGAGCACGTCGGCGGTCTTGTCGGCTCCCTGCCGGTTGCTGTTGATAATCTTCTTGGCGGCGGCGAGCTTGAAGCCGCGCACCTTCACGAGGTTGTGGATGAGCTTGAGCTGCTCAATGTCCTTCTCCTGATACTGGCGCACCTTGGCCGGCCCCGTCGTCTTCGGTTTCAGCATGGGGAACTCCGTCTCCCAGTAGCGGAGGGTACTCTCGTTGAGACCGAACATCTCGGCCACTTCCTTGATGGAATAGTACAGTTTCTGGGCTTTATACTCGTTCAGTGCCATCGGTATTTGCTGTTTACGGATTTTCTATTTTCGATTGACGCCGCAAAGTTACGAAATAATTCGGAAATAAGACTGCTTAATCGGAAAATATTTCGTACCTTTGCACCCGAATTAAAAAACGTAAACAGGAAATCGTAAATAATATGATGACAGCAAAAGAGATTCGCGACTCGTTCAAACAGTTCTTCGAGTCGAAACAGCACGCCATCGTGCCCTCGGCACCGATGGTCGTCAAGGACGACCCCACGCTGATGTTCACCAATGCCGGCATGAACCAGTGGAAGGATATTATATTAGGTACGCGCGACCCGGAGCCGCGCCGCCGTGCCGACACACAGAAGTGTCTCCGCGTGAGCGGCAAGCACAACGACCTTGAGGAGGTCGGCCACGACACGTACCACCACACGATGTTCGAGATGCTCGGCAACTGGTCGTTCGGCGACTACTTCAAGGAGGGTGCCATCGACATGGCCTGGGAGTATCTGGTCGACGTGCTGAAGCTGAACCCCGATGACCTGTACGTCACCGTCTTCGAGGGCGACCCGAAGGAGGGGCTGGAGCGCGACGACGAGGCTGCCGGCTACTGGCTGAAGCACGTGCCCGCCGACCACATCATCAACGGCAACAAGCACGACAACTTCTGGGAGATGGGCGACACGGGTCCCTGCGGCCCCTGCTCTGAGATTCACGTGGACTCTCGTCCCGATGAGGAGAAGAAGAACGGCAAGCCCGGCCGCGAGCTGGTGAACCAGGACGACCCGCAGGTCATCGAGATCTGGAACCTCGTGTTCATGCAGTACAACCGCAAGGCCGACGGCTCACTTGAGAAGCTGTCGATGAACGTCATCGACACCGGCATGGGCTTCGAGCGCCTGGTCCGTATGCTGCAGGGCAAGCACTCCAACTACGATACCGACATCTTCCAGCCCATTATCAAGGCAGAGGAGCAGATTAGCGGTCTGAAGTACGGCGTGAAGGAGGAAACCGATGTGGCCATGCGCGTCTGCGCCGACCACCTGCGTGCCGTCGCCTTCTCGATTGCCGACGGTCAGCTGCCGTCGAATGCCAAGGCCGGCTACGTCATCCGCCGCATCCTGCGCCGTGCCGTGCGCTATGCCTACACCTTCCTCGGACAGAAAGAGGCCTTCCTCTATAAGCTGCTGCCCACGCTCGTCGAGGAGATGGGCGACGCCTTCCCCGAGCTGAAGGCTCAGCAGACCCTCATCGCCAAGGTGATGAAGGAGGAGGAGGACTCCTTCCTGCGCACCCTCGACAAGGGCATCTCGCTGTTGGAGAAGGAGTTGAGTAATAAGGAGTTGAGTAGTAAGGAACTTGACGGTACTGTCGCCTTCCGCCTGTTCGACACCTACGGCTTCCCCCTCGACCTGACGGAGCTCATCTGCCGCGAGAACGGCTTCACCGTGAACGAGGAGCAGTTCAACGTCGAGATGCAGAAGCAGAAGGAGCGTGCCCGCAATGCCGCCGCCGTGGAGAACAGCGACTGGGTAGAGCTGGCACCGGGCGAGCAGCAGTTCGTCGGCTACGACTACACCGAATACACCTGCCACATCCTGCGCTATCGCAAGGTGACGCAGAAGAAGCAGGAGTTCTACGAGCTGGTGCTCGACTTTACGCCGTTCTACGGCGAGATGGGCGGTCAGGTCGGCGACCAGGGCGTGCTCGTCTCTGAGAACGAGACCGTCAACATCATCGACTCCAAGCGCGAGAACGGTCAGACCGTCCACATCGTGAAGCAGCTGCCGAAAGACCCGACGGCCGAGTTCATGGCCTGCGTCGATACCGACAAGCGCGACGCCTCGGCTGCCAACCATACGGCAACCCACCTGCTCGACTACGCCCTGAAGCAGGTGCTCGGCGACCATGTCGAGCAGAAGGGCTCGTTCGTCAGCCCCGACACGCTGCGCTTCGACTTCTCGCACTTCGAGAAGGTCAGCGACGAGCAGCTGCGCCAGGTGGAGCGCATGGTGAACGACATGATCCGTCAGGACCTGCCGCGCGATGAGCACCGCGACGTGCCGATGGAAGAGGCTAAGAAAATGGGTGCCATCGCCCTCTTCGGCGAGAAGTACGGCGACGCCGTCCGCGTCATGCGCTTCGGCCCGTCGTGCGAGCTGTGCGGTGGTATCCATGCTACCTCGACGGGCCACATCGGCTTCTTCAAGATTGTCAGCGAGGCCAGTGTGGCCGCGGGCATCCGCCGCATCGAGGCCAAGACGGGCCGCGAGTGTGAGGAGCTGCTCTACACCATCGAGGACACGATGAAGGCCGTCAGGTCGTTCTTCAACAACGCCCAGGACCTGCAGGGTGTCATCAAGAAATACATCGAGGAGCACGACACCATGAAGAAGAGCATAGAGGCGTTCCAGGCCCAGGCCGTGGAGCGCTATGCCGGGAAGTTGGTGGAGAAAGCCCGCGACGTGAACGGCGTGAAGGTCGTCAAGGCTGTCCTGACCATGGAGCCGGCTGCTGCCAAGGATATTGTCTTCAAGATCCGCGCTTCCGTTGAGGGCTCACTGCTCTGCGTGCTCGGCACGAAATATCAGGATAAGCCTCAGCTCAGCATTATGATGAGCGACGACATGGTCAGCGAACACCAGCTGAACGCCGGACAGATGGTACGCGAGGCCGCCAAGCTCATCCAGGGCGGCGGCGGCGGTCAGCCTCACTTCGCCCAGGCCGGCGGCAAGAACCCCGACGGGCTGGCGGCGGCCGTCGAAAAGGTCATCGAATTAGCAAACCTGTAAAGATAAGACAGAAGGGCTGACTTGCGAGAGTCAGCCCTTCTGGTTGTATTGCCATATCTCAAACGAGTTGATGATGTTCTGCCACAGCACGTAGCAGCCGGCACCGATGGAGGCGACGGGACTGAGGTACATATAGGCCACCCAGATGCTGAGGCCCGTGTTCTTCTGGAACAGAGCCTGGCCGGCGTTCACCTCAATTCCCGACGTGCCGTCGCCTGCCCGTTGCCTTTCGCCGAGCCACCGCCCGATGCCACGGCCTATGACGAACTGTACGACGCAGAGCACCAGCGTCGTGGCGGCTATCATGAGCAGCAGCGAGACGGCCGACTGGCTGTGGACGATGTTCTTCACGGTGATGCCCGTGGTGATGCTCAGCGACACGGCCCAGCTGTAGAAGCTCAGGTTGGGCTGCGACACCACCCATCGGCGCAGCGGCTCGGCGTAGTGCTGGATGAGCCAGCCTAAGGCCAAGGGCAAGAGCAGCACCATCGACACCTTTTCGAGAATGATGAGCAGGGCCGAGAGGAAGTCGACGTGCACCGTCTGCTCCAGCAGGGGGAACACCACGGGTATGAGCAGGGCCGACATGAAGGCGGAGATGAGCGTGTAGGTGGTCATCGTCGAGATGTTGCCGCCCAGCTTGCCCACCACGACGGGTGCCGCCGCTGCCGACGGGCCGATGATGCAGGTGAGCACGGCCTCCCACAGGATGGGGTCGGCGAAGGGATTCTGGTGGAGGGCGAAGGGCGACGGGAGATTGGTGAAGGAGCCTTTTAGCCAGAGGATGACGGCGATGTTCAGGGTCACTAACAGCAGTTGTGCTGCAAGCACGCCGACGTGCCAGCGGTGGAGCCGCATCTGGTGGAAGTCTACCTTGCAGAACGTGATGAGCAGCGTCAGGAATACCGTCACCGGCATCAGCACGTCGAACACAGACAACAGACGGTCGCCGGCTGCATCCAGCTGCGGCACAAAGTAGAACGTGAGGTAGGCCGTCGTGCCCACGGCCATCGCCACGGGCAGCGTCCAGTCCTTTACAAAGCGTATGATGTTCATTTGTCTCGACTACGGATTACACGGATTTCACGAATCATTCCTCCTCGCATACGGTATAGACGTAGTGACGGTCAAGCCGCTCGACGGTAGTAAACTGCCACGGACCGCCGTCGAGCGCCGACTTCAGGTCGACTGTGATGCCCTCGCCGGTCAGCTTCAGCCGAGCCTCCTTCATCGTCCACAGGCGGATAAAGGCCACGTCGGGACGTTCGGCGGCGGCTATCAGCTGCTGCTCCTCGTCGTTCATGGCGTAGTGCACGATGTCCTCCTTGTACTGTCTCACCGACTCCACGTCGATGCCCACGGGCCTGCTGCTGACGGCGCAGGCCACGGCCTCGCGGCAGTGGCTTAGGTTGAAGTGAATCTCCGGGTGGCCTACGATGAAGGGCTTGCCGTGAGGGCCGTATTCGAACAGCGGGTTCTCTGCAATGCCGTACTCCTCGCGCAGTGCCTTCTTTAACAGAAGATACGCGAGGACGCACGTCCGCTGCCCCTGCTCAAACTTGAAGCTGAGTGCCTGCTTGCGCCGCTGTTCACTGATCTCGGCCAGTGCCGCCTGGAGGCTGAAGTCGCCGATATGTTCGTCGATATATACCATAGCGGCTGCAAAAATACAAAAAAAGCGTTAAATAATTGCTGCTTTGCGATTTTTTCCGTACTTTTGCGCTCAGAATATTATTTTCTAACCTCAAAAAAACAGAAAAGCGTTATGGATTACAAGATCATCGACATCGAAGGCGTAGGCGAAGTGTACGCCGAGAAGCTCATTGCAGCGGGAATCAACAAGGCCAGCGAACTCTTAGAGAAGTGCGCCGCCCCGAAGGGCCGCAAGGAACTGGCTGAGGCCACGGGCATCTCAGAGAAGCTCATCCTGAAGTGGACCAACCACACCGACCTCTACCGCATCAGCGGCGTCGGCCCGCAGTTTGCCGAACTCTTAGAGAAGGCCGGTGTCGACACCGTCAAGGAGTTCCGCCACCGTGTGCCCGAGAACCTGCAGCCGAAGCTGGAGGAAATCAACGCCCAGTTCCACATCTGTGGCCGCGTGCCTGCCGTCAGCGAGGTGCAGAAGATGGTAGACCAGGCCAAGGAGCTGGAGCCGAAGATGACGTACTAAACTGCCAGACGATTTAGCAGAGCGGGTGCCTCAGCCAAGGAGGCATCCGCTCTTTGTGTAATAGAGGGCATCACGGCCATCCGTTCACGGCCTCCAGACAGCTGCCGTCGGAACGTTTGTACCCATTACCTTTGATATAAGAAACACAACCGACACTTCCTGCACTTCGTGCTTAACTTGCTGATAGCCAATGCGTATTTAGGGATGCTTATTTTATCCTACACCTGAACCGACACCGAGACGCCGTGGACTACTATGGAGACCAGAAGCGCATGACCCCGACCGTATGAACAATCGGAGCCGGAAGAAAACCGGCTGCTTTTGCTCAAAAGGCGGCAGGTTTTGCCTAAAAGGCGGCGGGTTTTGGGCAAAACCCGCCGCCTTTTGGCGGTGCCGTCCGCCGAATGTCTGAAACTGCGCTCAGGGTATGAACCGACAGTCAGGTGTAGGAAGTGTAGGAAGTGTAGGATAAAAAGTACAAATGACAATCAGTGGCAAATAAAAAGTCTCCCGTGCTTCACAGCAAGGGAGACTCCTGATTTGTTTTAATATTAGTCAGTAGTCGTTAGTATATGTTCGTTTTAGCGAGGTAAGTTAAAAGCGATAGTCATTTCCTTCATCTGCTCGTCGCTCATGCCTTCGGGCTCGAAGCCCATAGCGCGGGCATTGATGTATATCTTGGCCGACTTCGACAGCACGTCAATCTGGTCGAAGGCATCCATCACGTCCGTGCCCTTGGCAAAGACGCCGTGCTTCTCCCACATCACTACGTCGTAGTCCTCCAGCTCCTTCAGGGTGGCGTCGGCCAGCTCGTTGCTGCCCGGCAGGGTGTAGGGCACGATGCCGAGCCCCAGCGGGCAGAATGCCTTCGTCTCGGGAATCATCGACCAGAGTAGGCGTGTGAGCACGTCCTTGCCGAGCATCTCGCGGTTGTGGCTCATGGCCACCAGCTCGATGGGGTGGGTGTGGACGGTGGCCTTGTAGCCGCTGCCCGTCTCAATCTGGCGGGCGTGTACGGTCAGGTGGCTTGGCAGCTCTGAGGTGGGCATCACCGGCTCGTCGGCAATGATGACGTAGGATGCGCAGTCGTCGAGGATGCGGATGACGGAGCCGTTCTGCATCGGCTGCCGGGCGAGGTCGCGCATACGCTTGCCCGTCCCCTTGCAGTAGAAGTAGCAGCCCTTCAGTGCGGGCAGCGTCACGCCGATTGGCTTCGCGTCGCTGATGGCGGGCAGCCGGCGCATCTCGTCGTCGGCATGTTCGGTGATGTTCACCGTGATATTGCCGCCGTTGCGCTCGGCCCAGCCGTTCTGCCACAGGTAGCCTGCGACTTCGGCCACTTTGTCAATCTCCGCCTTCAGGGCAGGGCGTCCTTCCAGTATGCTGTTCATCTGATGTCTCCAGTGTTATTTTTCGGCTGCAAAGTTACGATAAAAAAAATACAACAGGCAGCGATTTCTGATTTTAACACTGTAATTTATGACCGTCGAAGTGTTTTTTTTGAGTTTCTGGTGAAGGGATTACCAGTTTGTCAGTAACGTGGGCACGGCCGCGTTGTCAGCGTCGGCGGAACACGCGCTCCTCGACGGTCTGGAAGATGACGAACAGCGCAGGGACGATGAACAGCAGGCTGGCGGTGCCGATGAGCATACCGCCGATGACGCCCACGCCGAGCGAGCGGTTGCCGTTGGCACCGACGCCGGTGGCGATGGCCAGGGGCAGCAGGCCGAAGATCATCGTCAGCGAGGTCATCAGGATGGGGCGCAGGCGGACGGCGGCGGCATTGAGGGCGGCGGCGACGATGCTCATGCCCTGACGGCGGCGCTCGGAGGCGTACTCCGTGAGCAGGATGGCCGTCTTCGACAGCAAGCCGATGAGCATGATGAGTCCGGTCTGCATATAGATGTTGTTCTCGAGTCCCCACAGCTGGGCGAAGAGGAACGAGCCGGCCAGTCCGAAGGGCACGCTCAGGATGACGGCCAGCGGGATGAACAGGCTCTCGTAGAGTGCGCAGAGGATGAGGTAGACAAAAACGATGACGATGACGAAGACCAGCGAGGTGGAGTTCTGCGCCGAGGCCTCCTCGCGGGCCATGCCGCCGAACTCGTAGCCGTAGCCCTCGGGCAGCACCTCGGCCGCCGTCTCGCGGATGGCATCGAGGGCCTGTCCGCTGCTGTAGCCCGCCTCAGCCGTTCCGCCCACCTGGATGGAGGGGAAGAGGTTGAAGCGCGAGAGCGTCTCCGAGCCGTAGATGCGCGTCAGCGTGACGTACTGGCCGATGGGCGACATCTCGCCGCTGCTTGACCTGACGAAGATGTTGTTGAGCGACTCCGTGTCGAGGCGGTACTCGGGCGAGGCCTGCACCATGACGCGGTAGAGCTTGGTGAAGCGCACGAAGTTGGAGGCGTAGGAGCCGCCGATGTAGCCGCTGAGGGCGGTGAGCACGTCGCCGGGCGACACGCCGCGCCGCTTGCAGAGGGCGGCGTCGACCTCGATGCGATACTGCGGGTACTTCAGCGAGAAGTTGGTGAAGGCGCGGCTGATCTCCGGCCGCTCGTTCAGTGCGGCAATGAGGCGGTTGGTCTGCGCCAGCAGCTCGTCGATGGTGCCGCCGTGCTTGTCCTGCACGTGCAGCTCGAAGCCGTTGAGCCGGCCGAAGCCCGGCAGCATGTTCTGCGTGTTCACCTGAATCTTCGCATTGGCGATGTCGGCGGTGCGGCGGTAAATCTCGTCGACGACGCTCTGCACGTCGTCGCCCTTGCCCTTGCGCTCGTCCCACATCTTCAGCTTCAGGGTGAAATTGCCGTTCGACGACGACTGCTCGAAGTTGTTGCTGTTGCCGGCGATGAGCGAGTAGATGCGCAGCTGCGGCAGGTCGTTGATGCGCTCCTCTACCTCTTTTAAGATGTGGTAGGTCTGCTGGAGGCTGCTGCCTGGCGAAGCCTGCACGTTGATGAAGACGGTGCCCATGTCCTCGTTGGGCACGAGCCCGGTCTTCGTCGTGCGCATCATCCAGAACAACAGGCCGACTGACGCCACGACGAGCACGACAGCCACCCAGGGGCGGCGCATGAAGCGGCCTACGGCGTGGCGGTAATGCCCGACGAGGGCCGTGAAGAAGGCGGTGAAGCGGGAGCGGAGGTGGTGGGGTTGATGGGCAGATTGCACGCCACCCCCACCAAGCCCGTCGCCCGGCTTCATAATCAGCGCACACAGCGCCGGCGACAGCGTCAGCGCATTGAAGAGCGAGATGCCCACGGCAATCGCCATCGTCAGTCCGAACTGCGTGTAGAACGTCCCCGTGACGCCGCCGACGAAGCAGACGGGCACGAAGACGGCCATGAACACGAGCGTGGTGGTGACGAGCGCCGACGTGATGTCGTGCATGGCCTGCACCGTCACCTCGCCCCGCGCCTGCGACCTTGCGCCGCTGTCAAGCTTCGTCTGCACCGCCTCGACCACCACGATGGCATCGTCGACCACGGTGCCGATGACCAGCACGAGGGCGAAGAGCGTGAGCATGTTGAGCGAGAAGCCGATGGCATAGATGACGGCCAGCGTGGCCACGAGCGACACGACGATGGCGATGGCAGGGATGATGGTGGCGCGCCAGCTCTGCAGGAAGACGAACACGACGAAGACCACCAGCACGAGGGCCTCAAACAGGGTCTCCACGACGCTGGCGATGGAGGCGTCGAGGAAGTCCTTCTTCGACTCGATGTCCTCGATGACGATGCCCGGCGGCAGCGACTGGCGGATGTCCTCCACCTCGCGGTCTATCTGCTCGATGATCTCGTTGGCGTTGGAGCCGGCCATCTGGTTGATGCTGATGTTCACGCCAGGCCGGCCGTTGGTCTCGCCGATGATGTTGTAGTTCTGCGACCCCAGCTCGACGCGGGCAATGTCGCCGATGCGCAGCACGTTGCCGTCGGGCAGCGAGCGGATGACGAGGTTTCTGTAGCCTTCCTCGTCCTCGTAGGTGCCCCGGTATTTCAGCACATACTGGAACGTGTTCTGGCTCTCGGCACCCAGCGTGCCCGTGGCCACCTCGACGTTCTGCTCGCTGAGCACCTGCGTGATGTCGTTGGGCGTCAGGTTGTAGCTCGCCATCTTCAGTGGGTCGAGCCAGATGCGCATCGAGTAGTCGGCACCCATCACGTTGACCTCGCCAACGCCGGGAATACGGCTCAGGCGCGGCTCAATGTTGATCTTTGTGTAGTTGGCTAAGAAGGCGCGGTCGAAGGTGCTGTCAGGACTGTAGACGCTGAGCTGCTTGATGTTCGACGTCTGGCGCTTGCGCACAGTCAGGCCGCTCTTCACCACGTCGCTGGGCAGGCGGCCCTGCACGGTGGCGGCGCGGTTCTGCACGTTGACCATCGCCATGTCGGGGTCGGTGCCCTGCCGGAAGAAGATGCTGATGTTGGCCGAGCCGTTGTTTGAGGCCGACGACGTCATGTACATCATGCCCTCGACGCCGTTGATGGCCTCCTCGAGGGGCACGACGACGCTCTTCTGCACCGTCTCGGCGTTGGCGCCGGTATAGCTGGCCATGACGCGCACCGTCGGGGGTGCTATTTCCGGGAACTGCTCCAGGGCAAGCTGGCTCAGTCCGATGATGCCCACGAGCACCATCAGCACGCTGATTACGCCGGATAATATCGGGCGGTCTATGAATGTCTTGACGTTCACTCCTCTTGTCGTTTTCTTTGTTTCGGTGTTTCTAAGCTACTGATTCCTTTCGCTCTTCACCTCAATGCCGTCCTTGAGCAGGCCGGCTCCCTCGGCAATGATGACGTCGCCCTTGGCAAGACCCGCCTCGACGACATACTCACGGCCGTTGTTCAGACGGAACAGCTCGACGGGCGTGGACTTCGTCTTGCCGTCCACCACCTTGTAGACGAAGGTGCGGTTCTGAAGCTCGTAGGTGGCCTCCTGGGGCACGACGATACAGTCCTTGCGCTGGGTGGAGACGATGACCTTGCCGCTGCCGCCGTTGTGCAGCAGGTGCCCGTCGTTGGGGAAGGTGGCGCGTATCTCGACGGCACCGGTCGACGCATCGACGGTGCCGCTGACGGCATCGATGCGCCCCTGACGGGCATATTCCGTGCCGTTGCTCAGCAGGAACCCGACGCTGGGCGACTGACGGATGAACTCGTCCATCGAGCCGTACTGGCCGATGAGGTCGATGGCCTGATTCTCGCTGATGCTGAAGTAGGCATACATCTCATGGTCGTCGGCCACGGTGACGAGCGGCTCGCTGATGCTGCTGCTGACGAGCGAGCCGACGTGCCACGGTATCATCGAGGCAACACCGCTGACGGGGCTCTTCACCTCGGTGTACGTCAGCTGCCAGCGGGCATTGCGCTCCTGGGCCTGGGCCTGAGCAAGAGCGGCCTCGGCTTCGAGCAGTGCATTGTGCATGGTCTGCACCGACACGTCGCCGACGACCGAACCTTCCTGCAGCCGCCGCTCGTTCTCGTAGTTCATGCGCGCCGTGGCAAGCTTGGCCTCGGCACTCCGGCGGGCGGCCACGGCCACCTCCAAGGCAGCACGGTATGGCACTTGGTCGATGATGAAGAGCGTCTGACCCTGCCTGACGGCATCGCCCTCGCGGATGCAGATGCGCGTGATGTTTCCCGTCACTTGCGGCCTTACCTCCACAATCTGCCGCCCCGTCAGCCGTGCGCTGTACTGCTGGCTGAGCGTGATGTCTTGGGTGGTGACGGTCATGGTCGGGTAGTATGCACTATCGCCCCGCGCCTTCTTCTGTTCGCCGGCACAGGATATATACAATAGGCACAACAAGACGGCACCTATAGTGCTTAATTTATTTTCCATATCAATTTGTTTGACCTTCGGCGGTGTCGAAAGTAAAGAACGACGGCTGCAATTTATATTTTATTAACCTTCGCGGAGACTCTTTTTTTACCTTTTTACATTACCTTTGCACTATGAAGCAGAAATTACTGACAACGCTCTATATTTTGCTGCTCCTGCCTGTCATTGGGCAGGCGCAGGAGAATGTGGACTTCGCCTCGCGACTCCGGCAGATTGACGAGGCCATTGCCGAGTCGCCACGTTTCGTCGCACAGCGCGAGGCGAAGATAGCGTCAGCACGTCATGCCTACGAACAGGCCGACGGCCGGCAGAAATACGAGGAAGCCTACCGGCTCTACGAACTCTACCGGCCCTTCGTGAGCGACTCTGCCATCTACTTCCTGCGCCAGTGCATCATGATGGCAGAGCAGCAGGGAGACCACGCAGCCTCCGTGCGATGCCGCTCGCTGCTGGCTATACGCTGCTCGAATATCGGCCTCTACGATGAGGCTCTGAACATCCTCGACTCCATCCGTCCCGGAAACGGGCTCGACAAGACGGTGCTCGGCACCTACTATGAGGCATATAATAATGTGTACGGCGAACTGACCTACTATACCCGCCTCGACGACATGCGGCGCAACTACCAGGAGAAGGAGCAGCACTACAAGCAACTGATGTACGACAACCTGCCGCCGACGAGCGAGTCGTGCCTGCTTCGCCGTGAGCAGGCGGCACAGGCTGAAGGCAGGCTCGAGGAGGCAATGGCCATCAACGACGAATGGATGAATACCGTGGAGACTGGCAGCCATCCCTACGCCCTGGCTGCCCTCTACCGCTACATTGAATACAAGCTGCAGGGCGACACCACGCAGATGATGTTCTGGCTGACGGAGTCGGTGCTGGCCGACATCCGTAATGCTGCCATGGACCAAGGGTCGATTTGGGAGCTGGCCAATGAGCTGATGCTCAGCGGCGACGTCAGCAGGGCCTCCCACTACATCAGCTATACCAGCGACTGCGCCAACCGCTATGGTTCGCGCCAGCGCAACTGGCAGATCACGCCGCTGCTGTCGCACATCGCCACAGAATACAAGGCTCAGAGCGAGCGTACCACTAAGCTGCTCTCGGTGACGCTGGCCGTCATTAGCATACTGGCGCTGCTGCTGTTGGGCGCCCTCTTCTTCGCACACCGCCGGAACACCCAGCTGCACGCGGCCCGCAACGACCTGAAAGCCTCGAACGCCCAGCTCTCAACGCTCAACACCCAACTCTCGGCTCAGAAAGACGAACTTGCCGCGCTGAACTCCCGCCTGTCGACCCTCAACGCCCAGCTGACCGAGAACAACCGCGTGAAGGAGGAGTACATCGGCCGCTTCATGAGCCTCTGTGCACGGTATATCGACAAGCTGGACGACTACCGCAAGATGGTGAACAAGAAGATGAAGAACAAAGAACTCGACGAGCTCTTCCAAATCTCGAAGTCGACGGAGCTGAAGGAGAAGGAACTGGAGGAACTCTACGAGAACTTCGACACCGTGTTCCTGCATCTCTTCCCTAACTTCGTCGACGACTTCAATGCCCTCTTGCTGCCCGAGATACGCATCCGACCCAAGAAGGAGAACCGGCTGACCACCGACATCCGCATCTTCGCACTGATACGTCTGGGCTTTGAGGACTCTTCGAAGATTGCCGAGTTCCTCCACTACTCCGTCAATACCATCTACAACTATCGGGCACGTGTCAAGAACGGTGCCCTCGGCAACCGCGAACAGTTTGAAAAGCAGGTGAAAACCCTGTAGAAAAACGATAAATGTAAAAACTACACATCTATATTCCGTCCACTCTTTTTGAGGCCAACGAAAAATGCAAAGGTCTGACTCTTAGGTATATACTTGAACGAAAGGCTGAAAAACGTCCACTTTTTCAGCCTTTCGCCGTCAAGCGACTGTATTTTTCATTATCTTTGCATTCGGAAACCTAAAATGTAAGACAATCTAACTTTAATAATAATCAATTAACAAAAGAAGTATGAAAAAGAGCAGGTATCTACTGTTGCTATTGGCACTCTTCGTGTCAATGGCTACGAAAGCCCAAGGCATCTTGGGAACTGTGACAGACGACCTCGGGGAACCCGTCATCGGTGCTTCCGTCGTCGAGAAAGGAAACCCTCAGAATGGCACCATTACCGACATCAACGGTAACTTCACCATCAAGGTCAGCCAGGGTTCACCTATTATTATTAGCTATATCGGCTACGTCACCCGGGAGGTGAACGCCAGTAACAACATGAACGTCACCCTGAAGGAGGACAATCAGACCCTGCAGGACGTGGTCGTCATCGGTTACGGCGTACAGAAGAAGAGCGTCGTCACAGCCTCTATCAGTAAGGTAAGCGGCGACGACCTGAACCTGACCAAGCCCTCGCGTATTGAGGATGCCCTGAAAGGCAAGGTCAGTGGTGTGCAGATTACACAGTCGTCCGGACAGCCAAACTCCGACTCTAAGGTTCGCATCCGTGGTATCGGTTCGGTTAACAGTTCGGAACCTCTCTACATCGTTGATGGTATGCCTGTTGGCGGTGGTATCAACTACTTGAATCCTACGGATATTGAGTCGGTTGAAATTCTGAAGGATGCTGCTTCGGCTGCTATCTACGGTTCGCGTGCCGCCAATGGTGTAGTACTTGTAACTACCAAGAGCGGTAAGGTAGGTAAGACCAACGTAAACTATGATTTCTCTTTCGGTTGGCAGAATCCCTGGAAGAAGAAGGCTGTGCTGAATGCCAAGGAGTATATGACCATCATGAACGAGGCACAGGTGAATGACGGAAACGTCCCTCGCTACTCTGCCGACTTTATTAACAATTACACTGGTCCTGATACTGACTGGCAGGATGAAACCTTTAATTATGATGCGCCTGTACAGCAGCATCAGCTGAGTATCAACGGTGGTAACGACAAGGTCACCTATTTCCTCTCAGTGGGCTACTTCAAGCAGGAAGGTATTGTCGGTGGTAACTATGGACGTTCTAACTATGAGCGTTTCAGTGCCCGTAGCAACTCTACCTATACCGTGTTCGAAGAGAAGAGCCGCAACTTCCTGAACAAGTTGACCGTAGGTGCAAATATCGGTTATACGCGCGATACTTCTACAGGTATTGAGACAAACTCAGAGTATGGTTCTATTCTGGGTAGTGCTATTACTTTCTCTCCACTGGTAGCTCCCTATGCTACAGATGAGGAGGCTGCACAGATACTGGCAGAACATCCCAATGCCGTGACGAAGGACGGTCGTGTGTTCTCGCTGCCACCTTCAGGATTCCAGGAACTTACCAATCCTTTGGCACAGTTGAATCGCCCAAGTGCCGGAAAGAACAACTCTGATAAGATTGTAGGTTCTTTCTATGCCGAACTCGACGTCCTGCCAGGCTTAAAGTTCCGCACTACCTACGGTGTTGACCTCGCTTTCTGGGGTTACGACGGTTATGGCTATGAGGACTATCTCGGTACAATGTCACATACCGACCAGAGTTATGTGACGAGCCAGATGAACCGTGGAATGCGCTGGCAGACTGAGAACTATTTTTCATACAACAATACATTTGCCGAGGTTCATAACCTCTCTGTCGTGCTGGGTCAGTCGGCCTCTCGTTACACCTCTCGCAACTTGGGTGGCAACGATTCTCAGCTGTTCGACCACAACCCTGTACACGCTCATATCGATTCTGCCATTGCTCCCGAAACCGAGTCGTCTGTATGGGGCGGTAACGGTGGCGTGACACACACCTCGCTTGCTTCTTATTTTGGTCGTCTCGACTATAACTTCGCTGAGCGCTATATGCTTCAGTTCACTATGCGCCGTGATGGTTCTTCTCACTTCGGACCAAACCACAAGTGGGGTACATTCCCTTCGTTCTCGTTGGGTTGGAATGTATGGAATGAGCCATATCTGGAGAAAGTCAAGCCCGCTTGGTGGGATGTTCTGAAAGTGCGCTTCTCTTGGGGACAGAACGGTAACGAGTCAATTCCCGACTTTACATACCGCGCTTTGATGAACGGAGGCCAGAATTACTATTTTGGCGGCAGCTATGTTGTTAATCCTGATCCTGCGCAGCCTGGTGTTGAAGCAGGAAACATGGTATATGGAACATCACCTGCCCGTGCCGCCAATCCCGACATTAAGTGGGAGACTTCTACACAGACCGATATCGGTATCGATATGCGATTCTTAGGCAGCCGTCTGAACTTCGGTTTCGACTACTATTACAAGAAGACGACCGACATGCTCTTCGAGCTGAACGTTCCTACATATATCGGACAGGAGAAGCCCTACGGTAACCTCGGCAAGATGGAGAACTGGGGTCTTGAGTTCGAGGCCGGCTGGAAAGACAACATCAAGGACTTCAGCTATTGGATTAACGGTAACATATCTTATGCCAAGAACAAGTTGCTGGAGCTTGGCAACGCTTCTGGCGAGCAGAACTATGAGAGTGCCGGTGCATCTGGCGTAGGCGACTACGTACATGCCAAGAACGGTGAGGTTTGGCCCTACTTCTATGGCTACAAGACCAATGGCCTGTTCCAGAATCAGGCAGAGATTGATGCCTATGTAAACGCCGACGGCGAGAAGCTGCAGCCCGCTGCACAGCCCGGTGACGTACGTTTCGTAGATTACAATGGTGACGGAAAGATTTCTGACGAAGACCGCACCAAGATAGGTAAGGGTATGCCCGACTGGACTTACGGTTTCTCTTTCGGTGCCGAGTGGAAAGGATT
Source organism: uncultured Prevotella sp. (assembly GCA_905235325.1). Lineage (GTDB taxonomy): Bacteria > Bacteroidota > Bacteroidia > Bacteroidales > Bacteroidaceae > Prevotella. The sequence goes on from CAJOLE010000021.1 coordinate 20,267, forward strand.
CGACGTCAGCTTTGCTTGGCAGGGTACTATCGGAAACGATGTGTTTGATTTTGCCCAGCGTGGTGATGTGCCGGCAATGAACCGTCCTTCATGGATTAAGGATCGTTGGACGGGTGAGGGTACAAGCAACAAGATTCCCCGTATGACCTCTGCCAACCCGAATGGTAACTGGAAATCTTCAGACTTGTATATTCACAACGGTTCTTACCTGCGATTGAAGAATGCCCAGCTGGGCTACACACTCCCACAGAATATCACTCGCATCGCTTCTATCCAGCGCCTGCGCGTCTATGTGGCAGCAGAGAACCTGCTTACGATTACTGGCTACGAGGGCTTCGATCCTGAACTTGCTTCTGGCAGCTATACCACTCTCGGTGTAGATAAGGGCATCTATCCACAAGCCCGTACCATCACTATCGGTGCTAACGTAACATTCTAAATTCAAACTTAATATATTAGCGACAATGAAGAACTTTAAATTATATATCACAATAGCAGCCCTGGCATCAGGTATGGCGCTTACTTCGTGCAGCGACGATTTCTTGGAGCCTGAACCTACCACAAAGGGCGCATCTGGTGCAACAGGAGATGTACTGAACATCAACTCTGGTTTAGCAGCCTCGTACCAGATACTTGGCTTCGACTCTTATGCCAACGGCTCTTATGAGTCATCAGTATATATCGGTGACATTCAGTCGGATGATATCTGGAAGGGTGGTGGCGATGCCAACGACGGTATGAACGGTATGAATCTGGCCGTGTCAATGTTCAACACCAGCGGTAACCTTACCTTGAATGGGACGTGGAACATCTATACTTCTGGTATCACACGTGTTAACAGTGCACTGGGACTTGTGGCTACGGCTACAACTGAGAATCCTGCTGAGGTTGCTCTTATCAAGAAGTACAAGGCTGAGGGCCTCTTCCTGCGTGCTTATTTTCTCTATATGCTGTGGCGTAGCTTTGGAAATGTGCCTTTCCAGGAAGACCTGTTTGAGCCTCCATACGTGTGCCGTCAACTGTCAGCAGATGAGGTGTATGCCCAGATTATCAAGGATGTTGACGAGGCTATCAGTAACTTCACTGATGACGAGATGAACACTAACGATGGTACCAATAATGGCCGGGCCGGTCTGGCTGCTGCTTATATGCTCAAGGCGCGTGCCGTGATGTATCAGAAGGATCAGGCAAGATACCAGGAGGCTGCCAAGGGGCTGGCTGCCATCATTAAGAGTGGAAAGTTCGAACTTGTAAAAGACTATGCTGGCATGTGGCTGCAGAGTGGCGAGTTTGGTTCGGAGTCTATCTTTGAGGCTAACCAGGTTCCTGGTTCTAAAGACTGGGGAACAGCTTGGAACCCGGGAGGTTCCAACCTTCCTTCATACATCTCTCCTAACGGTCTTGGTGGCGACCCGGGCTACGAAGGTGGCTGGGGATTCGGCCCTGTCCGTCCTGAAACCTATGAGATGTTCGACAATGCCGACCAGCGTCGTGATGTTTCAATCCGTGACCTTCGTGGTGACGCAACAGGCGGAAATGTCGGCGACAAGAATACCACCCCCTGGGGGTCTTCCTATGTTTTACGCTTTCAGGATACTGGTTTCTTCCTTGGCAAGTATGCAGCCCGCACAGGTTATCACAAACCTACTGGCACAGGTGACCTGAACTGGAGTAACAACCTGCGCATATTCCGCTATGCTGAGACACTGCTGGCGTATGCCGAGCTTACATTGACTGTTGGCGACCAGGATGGCGTGAGTGGTGTCGACTGTCTGAATCAGGTCCGCGACCGCGCCTTTGGCGATACTAACCACCGCGTGACACTGACGCTTCAGAACATACAGGCGGAGAACCACCTTGAGTTTGTTGGCGAGGGACACCGCTATTATGATGTTGTACGTTGGGGTATTACCAATGTTCTGCATGTCGACAATGTTCCAGGCCTGAACACTTCACGCGACTGGAAAGAATTTAATAAGTATGTGGCTATACCACAGGGAGATATTGATGCCACTAAGGGTTCTGAGTTCGAGCTGAAGCAGAATCCGGGTTATTAATCCATTAATTAAAATAATAGAATCATGAAAAAGTTATTATATAGTTTCATTGTGACAGGTATGTTCGCTTTTGGACTTACCTCTTGTGACCCCGTAGATAGCGATGACTACAGCTTAGGTGGCAACACGATTCCACAGGAAGCTCTGTCATGGAACGTGTCGCAGACGGATGAAGCCAAGCAGACAACCTTCACCATCACTAATAATTCGCAGTTGCTGGATGGAGTTACCTATTATGTCTCTACCAATGGTGCAAAATTGACGGTATTCCCCGTAGGGGCTTCTACCGATGTAACGGTGAAGTCGAATGGTACCGTTGCGTTCGCCTTGTATGCTTTCTCAGCTTGCGACCAGAAGATGCTCACATGGACAACGGATGTTGACTGGTTTACGGTTGATGAGGATCTTCAGTGGCTTGGCTATACCGAAGGTAACGACCTGCTGGAAGACTGGATCCCGGCCAACAACTATTGGTTCTCGCCGTCCGACTGGTCAGGTGGACTTAATCCAAACTTTGATGGCGACATCCACAGTGGCCTGACCCTGACGATTCCCGAAAACTGCGGCAGCGACCAGTGGCAGGCACAGGTTCACCTTGAGAATAATGGCCCGACGCTCAGTGCTGGCAAGACTTACGACTTCTCTGTTGCCATTGAGGCTTCTGCCGACATGGCAGGCGACGGTGTAACCGTGAAGCCTCAGAAGCAAGGCGATGACAACACGTTCTTCTCTGACGCACGCCACCCGATTAAGAAAGGTCTGAATGTCATTTCGCTGGCTAACTGCCAAGGCTTTGATGGCCCGTTCAAGCTCGCCCTCGACTTCGCCGGTGCTCCCGTGGGTGCTCAGTACACGATCAAGCGCGTGTTCCTGACAGAGCACAATGCCGCCAACGCTACAGGCGACACTTGGGCATTCGACTTCAAGAGCGATAACAACATCCTGAAGGAAGCTACACTCCAACCTGAGTTCTGGTTCTCGCCATCTAACTGGTCGGGTGGCTTGAATCCTGAAGCAGAAGGAACTGCCGAGCTTTTTGAGGTCGTCGTTCCTGAAGGCATGGGTGGCGACCAGTGGCAGGGACAGATACACCTGCGTTTCCCTGATGTGAATGTTGCTTCGAGCAAGAAATGGAACTTCTCTGTGGTTGTCGTGGCTGACCACGATATCCCTGGCATGACAGTTAAGCCACAGCAGAACGACAATGACAATGTGTTCTTCTCTGACGATCGTCATGATGTTGCCGCAAATGTTCCGTCTTCATTTGTCTATACATCTCAGAATGGATTCGATTCTGGTTTCCAGCTTTGTCTCGATGTTGCTGGTGCAGCTGCAGGTACAAAGGTGAAAATTATGGGTATCTATCTTGGTGAAGAATAATTTCTATATGTAAACTTCAGGGTGAGCACCGTAGGCTCACCCTGAAGTTTTTTTAATAAAAAAAGTGTTTTGTCAGTATGAATATATTTAGACTTATTGTTACGACAACCTGTCTTACCGGTGCTCTTTATGCGTCTGCACAGATACAGCCCAGTCTGAACACTACTCACGAGGAGTCAGGCTATGTGCCTAATGGCTATAGTCTGGTCTGGAATGATGAATTCGACAGTGGTACTGAGTTGAATCCTAATGACTGGACGCACGAAGTGCAACAGCCAGGCTGGGTGAACCATGAGCTGCAATATTATTTAAACCATAAGACGCCAGGCGGTACTCCTGTGACAGAAATCAAGGACGATGCCCTCATCATACGGTGCCTGAAGGAGAGTGGCCGTATTTGCTCTGGCCGTGTGTATGCCCATGTGAAGACAGGCTGGACTTACGGCTATATCGAAGCACGTATCAAGCTGCCTAAGGGCAAGGGAACGTGGCCTGCCTTCTGGATGATGCCAGTGAACTTCCGTTCATGGCCTGCCGACGGTGAGATAGATATTATGGAGGAAGTTGGCTATCATCCAAACTACGTTTCGTCAAGCCTTCATGCCAATGCTCATGTACATTCTAATGGCACTCAAGTAACCCATGAAATGCTGTGTAATGGGGCTGAGGATGAATACCACATCTACGCCATTGAGTGGACCGGCCAGAAGATTACGACCTTTGTCGACGGCAAGAAGCAGCTGGAGTATGCCAACCGTGGCCTGGGCCGTGATGACTGGCCTTACGATGACCCGTTCTATGTTATCTTCAATCTTGCATGGGGCGGCGACTGGGGCGGCGCCCAGGGTGTCGATGAAAGTGCATTGCCCGTGGAGATGCTGGTTGACTATGTGCGCGTTTATCAGAACAATGCCGACAATTCTGAGCCTGGCGACAATTTAAAAATAGGTAATACGAGTTTCCAGAAGACGACTTCACGTATCTATAAGGCAACAGCCAATTTTGAGCAGGGCAAGGACTATGCTGTTACGGGCGATGACCGCCTCTCAGATACCAGTTGGTATTCGGACCCGGATTTTTTCAGGCGCAATGCTGACGGCACGCTCAAGTTCATTGCCGTCAGCGGGAACTATGAAGTCACTGCTGACTTCTACTCGAACTATTTTAAGGTGATACCCCTCGATGCCAACGGCCAGTGGCTTACTTTCAACAAAGAAACGGGCAAAGGCGCTATCTGGATGATGGGAAACGACAAGGTGGGCAAGCCCTCAACGGCCTTTGCCGGCAACTGGGGAGCCAGCAATGGGTGGTCGCCCACGCCGGAAATGTTCTTTCCCGTTCCGCAGGTGGCCGACAGGCTTTATCAGCTGACACTCACCGTTGGCGAGCAGCTTGCTGCCACGGATGTCAACTTCAAATTTTTCCATCAGGCTGGCTATGGCAACAACAGCAGCGACGAGTTCAACAATACTGCCGACTGCCGGATTACGACTACGAGCGACGTGTTCCGCATTGACACGAGCGAGAACGGCAACATCAAGCTGAAGGATGGTGTCACGCTGGCAGAGGGCACTACCTATGTGTTTACCATCGACTGCGCTGACCCAAAGAATGTCGTTCTCCATGTTGCTGACGCCAAGACAGGTATTAAGACCATTACTTCCTCAGCAGAGGGCGATGATTCTGTCTATGACTTGCAAGGCCGCAGGATTTCTGCCCCCGCAAAGGGCATCTATGTCAGGAAAGGAAATAAGTTTGTGGTGAAATAAAGGAAGACCTCAGCATCAGCAATGTAAAATTCCCGCTGACGCCGGCTCCATGCCCTGAGGAAAGCCCGTCAGCCCCCGCAGCCTTTCTTGACAGACAATTTCAATTCATCAACTAAAAAAACGAAAAAGCAATGAACAAACGGAAAAGACTGTTCTTCTCGTTACTGACCCTCCTGTCAGCCAGTGCCGCCATCGGCCAGCAGGCCCTCCCCGTCTATCTCGACGAGACGAAGCCCATGGAGCAGCGCATCGACGATGCCCTGAGCCGCATGACGCTCGACGAGAAGATAGCCGTCATCCATGCCCAGTCGAAGTTCTCCTCGCCCGGCGTGAAGCGCCTCGGATTCCCCGACCTGTGGACCGACGACGGCCCACACGGCGTGCGCCCCGACGTGCTCTGGGACGAGTGGGAGCAGGCCGGACAGACCAACGACTCGTGCGTGGCCTTCCCCGCACTCACCTGCCTGGCCGCCACGTGGAATCCCGCCATGGCGCGCCTCTACGGCGAGAGCCTCGGCGAGGAGGCCCTCTATCGCGGCAAGAGCGTCATCCTTGGGCCGGGCGTCAACATCTACCGCACGCCACTCGGAGGCCGCAACTTCGAGTACATGGGCGAAGACCCGTGGTTGGCCTCGCGCATGGTCGTCCCTTACGTCGAGGGGCTCCAGTCGAAGGGCGTGGCCGCCTGTGTGAAGCACTACGCCCTGAACAATGACGAGGAATATCGCCACCAGGTGAACGTGAAGGTCTCCGACCGCGCCCTCCACGAAATCTACCTGCCTGCCTTCCGTGCCGCTGTTCAGGAGGGCGGTGCCTGGGCCATCATGGGTGCCTATAACCTCTATCAGAACCAGCATAACTGCCATAACGAGGTGATGCTCAACAAGATTCTGAAGCAGGACTGGCAGTTCGACGGCGTGGTCATCAGCGACTGGGGCGGCTGCCACGACACCGACGAGGCCGTGCGCAACGGCCTGGACCTGGAGTTCGGCACGTGGACCGACGGACTGACGATGGGCCGCACCAACGCCTACGACGGCTACTACCTCGCCACGGCCTACAAGCAGGCCATCCATGAGGGTCGCTACACGACGAAGGAGCTCGACGAGAAGGTGCGCCGCGTGCTGCGCCTGTTCTACCGCACCACCATGCGCCGCAGCAAGCCCGTGGGCTTCCTCTGCTCGGAGAGCCACTACGCCGCCGCGCTGAAGATAGCCCAGGAGGGCATTGTCCTGCTGAAGAATGATGCCCCCATCCAACCCAGGCAGGCCAAGAAGCCCGTTCTGCCCATCGACCCCGCCGAGACACGCTCCATCCTCGTCGTCGGCGAGAACGCCATCAAGATGATGACCGTCGGCGGCGGCTCCTCGTCGCTGAAGGTGCAGCGCGAGATTCTTCCCTTTGACGGCATCCGCGAGTTTGTCAGCCGCAAATTCCCCAACTGTAAGCTGGACTTCGCCCGCGGCTATGTCGGCGACACCGTGCAGAGCTACAACGGCGTGACCGTCGGACGCTCCCTCTACGAGACGCGCCCGCAGGCCGAGCTCACCGCCGAGGCAGTGGCGAAAGCCCGCGAGGCCGATGTCGTCATCTTCGTCGGCGGTCTCAACAAGAGCGACTATCAGGACTGCGAGGGGCACGACCGCAAGACTTACGACATGCCCTACGCACAGAACGAGGTGGTCGAGGCCATCCTGAAGGTGAACCCACGCCTGGTGTTCGTCAACATCTCCGGCAACGGCATTGCCCTGCCCTGGCTCTCGAAGGTGCCCGCCGTCGTCCAGGCCTGGTTCATCGGCTCCGAGGCCGGCGAGGCCATTGCCAGCGTCCTCTTCGGCGATGCCAACCCCTCGGGCAAGCTGCCCTTCACCTGGTATGCCTCGCTCGACCAGTGCGGTGCCCACGCCCTGGATACCTATCCGGGCACATGGCGTGCCGACCACAGCGTGATCGACGAGGAGTACAAGGAAGACATCTTCGTCGGCTACCGCTGGACCGACCGGCTGAAAGTGAAAAGTGGAAAGCGAGGCGTGAAGAGCGACCCACTGTTCCCCTTCGGCCACGGACTGAGCTATACCACCTTCCGGCTTGGCAAGGCCACGGCTGACAAGACGGCCATGACCGCCGACGAGACGATAACCTTCACCGTCCCCGTGACCAATACCGGCACGGTGGCCGGGGCCGAGACCGTCCAGCTCTACGTCAGCGACAAGCACTCAAAGGTGGAGCGCCCCGTGAAGGAGCTGAAGGCCTTCAGCAAGGTATTCCTCCAGCCCGGCGAGACGCAGAGCGTCAGCCTGACTATCGACAAGCGCGCCCTCAGCTACTACGACGACCGCAGCAGCCAGTGGACGGCCGAGCCCGGCCAGTTCGAGGCCCTCATCGGCACCTCGTCGGCCAGCATCGCCGCCACCTGCAAGTTCGCGCTGAGGTAGCGTAAGCGAGGTTAATACTATACGGATTGAGGGCATACCAATTGGTATGCCCTCAATTATTGTCGTCCTTGCAATTCAAGAATGATTTCATCTACCAGATAAGCATCGCTCATATTATGCAGATGATACATCTTCTGACTCATAAAGCGGTAAGTATTGGATGTGTAGAACACGTCGAGCGCTCTGTCATCTGAAATGTGTAGGGTTTCGGCTAAAAGTGAGATGACACGAGCATATTTCATCTGTAGTAGGGTCTCGTTGATAAGCGGGGTGTCTGTCATACACATTCCTCCTTTCCACCTACAAAGATTGAGTTCATAAAACATAGAAAACGGTCGGCAATTGCCTGGCTTAGGATACAAATCTGGTTGTTGGGTTTCTCATAGACAAGACGCTGCAACGCAATGTCCTGGGTAATGAGTCCTTGACTATAAAGCTCAATGGTATTAAACACACGGTCGTTGGCAATGCCGCCTTCTATTATGTCAAATTCCTCCCATACTGATTCACCTCTTCTACTGGCTACCACAAATTCAAGCCATTCCGCGTCATAAGCCATGAAATGCTTGTAGCGATAACCAGCCTGAATAATTCCCTCAATGTCGAGTTCGTAAACATTCAGCACTTTTGGCTTCCCTGCATTGATAGGGCGATTGGCCCAGGAAAGGGCCTGCTCTTGCAGGTCAGTAAGGTAAAACCCCTTGCCAAAGTCAAGGTTTCTTCTTCCGACACCGACCAGAGGCGAGTTGACCATGATAGTTGAACCGTGATAAACCTTCATGATTGTTTCTCTTGATTGTTGAAGTCCGGATTATGCTGACGAATATATTCGAGAGTCTCATCGACAATGTATTCTTTCCCTTGTGTGTGGAGTGTAGTATAGCTTGGATAGAGGAATGACCTGATTCCGTCGGTCCGCTTAAGTTCATGGTACAATTCTGCTCCAGAGACCCCCAGCCTTGCTGCTGTGTTCTCTATGCAGTACACGACGAATTCTGTAGCACGTTTTGATATTGTCATTTTTGTTGTGCAAAGATAGTAAGTAATTTCCAATAAACCAAACATTCTTGTGTTTTATTGACTGATTTAAGGTAAAAAGGCTAATGAAGTTCCCTTACCTATAGTAATTGAGGGCATACCAACTGGTATGCCCTCAATCCTTTGTATGATTAGCGCAGTGGGATTATTCGTCCCAGAACGACCCGAAGTCGTCGGCATCCTCATCGACATCCTCGAAGCGGTCGTTGCGCTGTCCTCTGGCAGTTGCACGGAAATCAGAGTTCATCAATATATGAGTTTTCGTCTTGAGGGCATGAGTCCCACAATTTGGTATGATATATACTTTCTTCATGTCACTGTCCTCCTGATTATTTAACACCAATCTTCACGTTGTTGACCACGTACAAGCCCGAGGGCAGGTTGACAGTCTGGGTGTCGCCACCCTGCATGTTGACCTTTGCTGCGAGAGTGCCGTTGGCAGAGTAGATAGAAATCTCTTGTGCCTTGGTGGCTGTGACCGTCATGCTCCCCTTGTCCGTACGAATCATCAGGTCGGCTTCGCTCTTCCAGTTGCCATCGATGCCCGTGGCGTCATCGTCAGGCTCGTCGAAAGAGACTTCAATGTTCTTCAAAGAGAAGTCGCGGCTTGTAGTGCCTTTCGGGTATCTGTAGATTCCGCGGAACGGATAGACCAGAAGATTATACTTCCTTAACAAGTCACTCAGATTATGATACATGTTGTTCGCGAAGTAGAACACGTTGTTGTCCGTGCGGTCGTAGTTGGTTCCTGAGAAGGTTCCGTAATTCGTGAAAGTCGTTGTTTGATTATTAAACTTGACTTCTGTTTCGTCACCTTTGATAAGCTTACCGGTAAAATTCGTTCCTGTTATGACCTCGGCAGTGTTGGGTGTGGCATTGATGGTCGCACCTGTTTGCGTTGCTATGAACGAGATGTTTTCGTCAGCAGGCACATCTTCCCCTTCAACCTTAATCATATAGGGTCTGTTGGCTTCTGTCGTTTCAGCGGTCAGTGGTTTAAAGTACGCTATACCGTAGTCGTCGGCCGCATTCTTGTTGCTAATCTCAACAACGTCGTTTGTGCCCTTGTTGAGCTGGCTGACCGTGAAAGCGCAGCTTCCGTCATCATTCGTGTGCTTGCCGTCTGTCAGTGAGAGTGTGAAGGGCAGGAAAATCGATGCCAAGGCATCCTTTCCGTATCTGTTGTCGGTGATGTTGCGGGTATAAGTAGCATAGTGTGGTGAGCTAACCGTAATAGTATATGGAGAATAGAACGGACATTTGTCCTTTAGTATAATATTCTCTCCGGTACGGAAGTTGCTTCCTGACTTGTAGGCAAAGTTGTCTGCATTAAATGTTACACCCTCAGGCAGGAAGAACAATCCGTTCTCACCTATCTGGTTCCGAATCTGTATCAGGTCAGGTTCTGCTCCTTCTTCAACCACAGACTTGTACACCACTGCCTGCAGTTCGCTTGCATCAATGTAAAGCACCTGCTTCTTGTTCGTAATATCAGCTGGCCTGTCGTTAGTCGGCGTGTATTCTCCACCGTAATAGCTGGCATCATCATTGTTGTTCAGAATGCGATTTATCTGGTCACTGGTCAGATAACCATATTTCCCGTCGATTTGGTCTGTCAGAAGCTTCAGTCCATACATGGGCTTCGTCACCTCTGCACCATCTTCAAGATAGAATGTCGAGTCATAGACCTTTACCCACTCATGTCTTGGCTGATAGGTTCTGGTTATCAGTTGGATGTTCATGGTGTAGAAAGCATAGCTGCGATGCTCCGTTGTCGTCGTGGGAGCTATGTTGTAGCGTGTCTCGTCTGCTGTGAACAGATAACGGATATCGTTTTCCCCATTCTTCAATGTCAATTCTTTGAACTCTCCACCCTGAGCTTGATAAGTTGCAACAGAGAAGGGATACTCCTCATACTTGACATTGGAAGCAGAAGTAGAGCTGTGGTCCAAGTCCTCGGCATTACTGAACTTAAATTTCTTTGTTCCGCTGATAATCGCTAAAATCTTGTCTTTATAGTCAGCATCGGGATTACTTCCGTATGCACTTGGGTTTTCTTGTTCATATTTTGACCTTACCAGATAGTAACGTGCATGGCCTGTTCCTGACCCGTCGTAGTAGGTGTTGTCACCGTATGAATGGTTCAGGTTCTCGAAAGTGAACGTGCACGCCTGTTCAACCTCAACGATATTTCCATTCTCATCGACTTTGTTATCAAAGCCAACAGGAACATAGAAGATGAACTCGCCGCCCCTGACTGCAAAATCTTCAGAAACAAACGTCTGGGTCATGGTTTTCCTCAATGACTCAGTAAGTTCCAAGTTCGGGTCATGGCAAACAATATCCAGCCGACTGATATATGGATTTAGTGGCTGCATAGATAGTTCCACCGTTACAAGAGCCTTGCGGCCTTCGGGCAGACCTGTAATTTCAAACTTTATGGCATCATTGTTTAAGTTTTCCAGCAGAATCTCGCCAGAGGTGTTTGCTGCGCTGACTTGAACTTCTTCGATATAGTCGTTCGCAGCGTATGCGCCTGCTTGGGGGGTAGTAGGCTCAGTGGTCTTAAACACTTTGATGGTATAGTCTGATGGTGTGAAGGCAGGAATCGTTACCTCCTTTTCTTCATAAATTGTTTCTGTATGTGTGAAAGTTACTGTATTTCCGCCAGAAGCTTGAACAATAGTTCCAAGACTACCAGTATTATTTTGAAATCTGAAACCTCCATCACCTGTACACCTCAAGTAATAACGTGTGGTACCCTCAGTGTAGTAAAAATAATTACCGTCTCTTGTAAGTTTTTTTGCTTTTGTTTTATCATTTGTGAACTCAGCATACCGTGAACCGTTATTATAAGTTCTTGTATCTGTTAAGTACCGATCACCATTATCCTGAGCTGACCTGATATAAGTCCCGTCCCAAATCACAGGGTATCCACTACCTGTTTGAGCACCGCCATCGGCATTTAAATATGTATTATATCTGTTATAATATATGAGGCTTACGTCAAAAGGTCCTTCTGTTGTTGTTTCTTCACGTGAATCATTATAGACATACTGATGCTGCTCCTCTGCTTGACCATAATTGTACTTGATTCTTGCACCAGTAATACGATATGCTATATTAACGTTCTTGTCATTCTGGGTTTTCGCATTTGTCGGTGCTTCAACATAATAAACGTTGTTCTTCAACGCATAATAATAGTTGTCGCCATTTCTGGTGGCCGTAATACCTCTGAGACCGTTTTCTCCGACAGCACCATCCCTGACGGCATCATCCTCATACAGTACAATGTCAGCTTTCAAGTCGTTGACTTGGCTGTAGTCATAAACCAAATACGTGTTGCCAGTGCTGAATGTGCGAGGGCTAAGTTCGCCAATATCAACTTTCTGCGTCGTAAACTCATAGTTCATGAAGCTTGTGCCTTCGGAAGAGACTTCTTGCGGAGTCAAAGGGGCAACATTTTCCACGAAATCAGCCTCAGCCGTAAAAAAGATCTTGAATGACTTGATGGTGATACCATAGAAGCCAGTGGTAGTATGACGTAAAACAAAATAGAGGATATTACCCATGTCGTCGGAACTTGTCGATTCTCTCTTAATGACATATTCTTTCGTGTCATTATTCGTCCCATTAGTGTAACCTGGCATCACGTCGGCTTGAGCCAATGCGTGTGTTTCGTCGAAGTCAGCCCCTGTCTCATAGAATCTTTTTTCTATAGCCACCCGTCGTCCTCCACTGACATCATTCCGGCCAATTTGCATACCGTTGACCGTTGAGCCGTCAAGATTGTTCAGCAAGGTTAATTCATATCCTGTCATACGGAAACCTTTGGGCAGCGAGACTGTCCAATAGCAATCAGCGGCACTGCCTCCCATGACAACAATCTGGCTGTTGTAAGTACACATATTGCCGGCTGGGTTAGCCAACTGCTTTCCCTCTGTAAGGTCAGGATAGTCTGATACGTTGAACGTGAGAGCCAGCTGTTCGTGTTGCCACATGGATGACCAGCCGCGCTGAACGCCTATCTCGTCGTAACCACCTGCCACACCAGCAAGCATTGCTCCCGTTGAAGGACTGATAGTGACACTGCTTGACTGCGCCATCAGCCCAATGGGCAATAGAAGTAGTAAGCTCAATAGAGCACAAAATGATAGTTTTCTCATATGTTATTAGTTGGTAAGTTATTTCGACTAACAAGTCTTTTTAACCTGCAAAGTTCTAAAATAATTCCAAAACAGCGCAACGTATTAACAGTAAATAACCAAATTGAGGTATTTCTTGATACAAGTCAAGGCGATAGGATGTTCCGTACAGTTCGGTTGAAATCTGATTTTATCTTTTCAAGTTTCGCATTCGCTCCGCTCGGCTTTGCCGCTTCGCTTGCGAAGAACTCCTTACTCAACTTGCGAAAGTTGAGTTATTATAGCTTAAATGAAATGTTTCTTCGATGGCAATATAAAACTGTGACAGCCCGTCGCAGTTTTATCAATTTTATAGCTCGAACAAATCGTCCAATTTAACCTCCGCTTGGATGTCGCCCCAATATTCATTACGGGTCAGTCCATCAGTGGTAACCATGATGGAGTGAATGGCTTTCTTGGTGCCTGTTACGGTCTGGAAAACATTTCGTTTACGGGCAAGTTCACCTGCGTAATCGGAAGTAATGGTGTATGATTCCTTCGAGTATTTCATTTCGCATACATCTATGATTCCATCACTACGGTCTATAAGTAGGTCAATCTGAACTCCAGACCTGCCGAGGCTCTCATCTGGTAAGCAACGCCATGCATATTCATTTGTCAGTATTCCGCTGATACCAAGTTTCTTTTTAATCTGGTCAACATGCCATAGGCAAGTACGCTCAAATGCCAAACCGCACCAAGTGTTATACTTTGGTGTTCCCAACATTGATCTCCAATAGTTTGAGCCTTGACGTACTCCGTCTATGTATTCGTAATAGAATAATGTATAATGGTCTATCAGCTGGAAGATGTCCGATTTTGTCCGATACCCCATCATGGTATAACTTCTAATGAAGCCACACCATTCCAAATCTTTCAGAATGTCAGAGAAC
>CAJOLE010000022.1 GCA_905235325.1 uncultured Prevotella sp.
CGATGAAACCGCCCTTTTTTGCATATATAGTTGTCATTCGCAGGTTTTATCCTACACTTCCTACACTTCCTACACCTAAAAATTTCGGGCAGGTGTAGGAAGTGTAGGAAGTGTAGGATGTCTTCTGTTATTCGTAACTATATAAAATTGCAAGGGCTCTTTCATTTAAACCCGGGGAAGCTGAGACTATGCGCGTATGAGCGCGCACCGATTGTCAGTATTGCAGCGTTATGCCCATCAAGCCTATCACCACGTCGTTCGACAGCGTCCGTACAGTCAGCGAGCGCAGTTTCTTGGTGCGGTCGAGGGGCATACGCAGCATCTGGGCGGCACCACCGGGAATGGCACGGTCGTCGGCCCCCTGCAGCCCAAGAACGTCGCCAAGGTCGCGGCTGACAATGGGCCGGCCGCCGGGCGTGGCCTTGCCGAGACAGACGCGGTAAGGCCGCGGCACTGCTGTCGCGAACGCCTTGCCGTCGACATAGTAGTCCTGCTCGATGGGACACCAGTTGTCGGGATTACGCAGTGTCAGAGTGTCAGTGGTATTGTCCTGATAGACAGCAATGACAAGCCCGTTGTCGATGCGGCTCTGCATGTGGTTCGTGCTTCCGGCCAGCAGCAGATAGGCCGACGAGGCACTGCCTTGCACCGGCAACGTGACGGCATCGGGGTAGTTGTCCCAGAGCGAGGTGTAGATGATGTTGCGGCCCGCCTTGGGGGTACGGAAGGGGATGCCAGCGACGATGATGTTGTCGCGCACGACCAACGAGCGGAAGACCGAGTCGTTGATGTCGGCAGTCTGTTGTGGGTGACACCAGTCGCCGATGCCCTGCGTGGGAATCTGGAGCGTGGTAGTCTGCGGACGGGGCGAGAGGTACTGCTGCCTGAAGATGTCGTCGACACGGGCATTAAAGTACTTGTCAATCGTCTGGGGGCGGCATTTCCCGTCGGCCGACGGTTCAGCAAGCCCCAAGCGGACAGGTCTGTCGGCGGCTTCTTGCTCACGCGCCTTTCTCTCCTGCCGGGAATGCTCTACCATCTCCGGGGTAACGACATCGGGCACCTGATAGTGCTGGCTGCCATAGTCGGTAGGCACGACAAGCGTCTGAGTCTTTGCCGTCGTTCCCTCGACTTCCAGCACGCCCTGCTTCGGCCTGTACTGGCGATAGACAATCTTCAGCGGACGGCTGAAGTTCTGGGTAACCTCGTAGATGTCATTGCCGTTGCTGCGCTTCATCGTATATGAGAGATAGGGTGTCGTGACGGTCACGCTGTCCCACTCCAACGGCAGGCAGGGCCGAAGCACGCACTCACCATACAGAGCCTGCGGCACGATGCCGAAGAGCCCCTGCAGCAGCGCGCGGCTGCTGATGCCGATGCAGTCGCCGAAGTCGCGATAGCACTCGCCGCGGGCAGCATCGTATTTACTAATCTGTCCGAAGTTGCCCGGACACTGACCGTAATACATCTGGTCGAGGATATTGGCCTTCAGCAACTGGAAGCCCTCCTTGGCGCGACCGGCCTCGAAGAAGGCCAGCGCCGTGTGCATCACCTCGGCTGCTGCAACATTGTTGATGCTCCATGAGTAGGGCAGCCAGTTCGAGGTGGCAATGGTCTGACAGCCCGTATTCCCGACGGGGATATGGGGTAAGTGCTTCGCAACCCAGCCTGTAGCATCGTATGCCTGTTCTGCCGAACAAGCACCGCAGTCGATAGGTGTATAGATGCTCCATACCGCAGGACTCTCGTGCAGTCGCTTCAAGCCCATAGCATCTTGACACTCAGCCCAGACTCCTTCGCCAGCCAGCCAAAGCCGACGATTCATGGCTTTCAGTATGGCTTCGGCCTCGTCGCGGTAGGGCTGCGGGTTCTCGCCGATGATTTCTGCGATGCGCGCCGCTAATTTATTACCTCTGTAATTATAGGCCGAGCTGTGCGTCACCGCCCCACCACTATAATATAAGGCATCCGAAGCCCAGATACAGCAGTAGGCATCGTAGAGGTGGTCGCCGTCGGGGTCGTAGTTACGCTTCTCCCAGGCCAGATGGCGCGTAATGACCGGCCACATCTTGCGCATATACGCCGTGTCGGCATCGTACTGGAAATGCCAGAGCAGTTCGTCGATGTAGTTGAGGTTCATGTCGTAATGGTGCATCTGGTCGTTGCGCTCAGGATTGCGGCAGATGTAGCCGTTGGAGTACATCTGCGTGCCCCACCGCTTTTCGGCCCGCGCAAGGTTCAGCGCAGAGTCCTGCGAGGGATGGGGGATGGTCGGTTCAACGCCAGTCACCTGACTCTTGGCATAGGCATCGAAGTGGCTCACCTGACGGTCGTTCCAGCCAAGGACATCGCCCACGTAGGCAGCCCGCCAACCAGCCAACGGCATACGCCAGCCGATGCAGCCGTGGAGCCACGTCTGCCCGTCCCAGTCGCCGTCGGCGGCCAGTGCCAGCGCACTGCCCAGGGTGTTGATATAAGGGTCGGGAGTCTGGAAGCTGATGCGCTCACAGAGTATGCCGTTGTGTATCGCGGCCTTCAGGAAAAGTCCCCGGGCTTCGTCGTCGGAGACCTCAGCTATCTTGTTGATGCTGTCGATGACGAACCACGTCTCGCGGCCGCCCTCCCATGCTCTCGTCATCAGGTCTTTCTCGTCGGCAGCAGCTTCGAACGTGCCGGGCTTGTCGACACCGATGTCGCCGTTGCGGTAAAGCTTGGGGTTGGCTATCGCACAGACGCGCGCTTCAAACCTGGCAGGCATCGCGAAACGGCGGTCACCGAAGAGCCACACGGCACCCTCGCGGTCAGGCAGTGCCACGACCTGCAGTACCAACTCCGCCTCGGCACCCCAACGGCGGTCGCGCAGACTGTAGATGCGCATACCGTTCACATAACTGGCCTTGCAGTAGTCGGTCGAGTCGAGCGCCACGCCATTCACGCTGAAGCGGATGTTACGGTGGTGATTCTTCTTCACGACGGCAAACACAGGGCGGTCGCTGGTCTCCACCCGCCAGTCGGTGTGACTGCCATAGAGCGCACGGGTGAAACGGTTCGCCCCGTTCTTGCCTTGCAGACACTCTTCGAGCGAGGACTCACAGACGAACGCGCCATCCTCTGGTTTATACTGTGCAAACGTGGCAACAGCCGGAAGGCAAGCCACTATAAGTAAGAGCAGTTTTAGCATACGCTTGCAAAGGTACGAATAATTCCTGAGACCCGCAAACTATTGGAGCACAAAAAACGGAACGTCATCGCGACGTCCCGTTTTCAAAAACAAACTACTTAAAAACTAATCTACTAAAACAAATCAAAATATCTTTCCTTATCTGGGGTGCAAAGTTACTGAATTCTTCTGAATCCTGCAAATCAGCACGCCTAAAAAGCTTTTCAATTTACATCATGCCGCCCATTCCGGGTGCTCCGCCCATCGGCATGGCGGGTTCCTTCTCGGGCTTGTCGACGATAAGGCACTCTGTGGTGAGGAACATACCGGCAATCGAAGCGGCGTTCTCAAGAGCCACACGGGCCACCTTGGCGGGGTCGATGACACCTGCCTCACGCAGGTCTTCGTAGATGTCAGTGCGGGCATTGAAGCCAAAGTCGCCCTTGCCCTCGCGCACCTTCTGGACAACCACGGCACCCTCCTGACCGCCGTTGACGGCAATCTGGCGCAGAGGCTCCTCGATGGCACGGCAGATGATGTTGATACCTGTCTGCTCGTCGGCATTGTCACCCTTCAGATCGGCCAGAGCCTCCTGAGCACGGATGTAGGTGGTGCCGCCGCCGGCCACGACACCTTCCTCGATGGCGGCACGGGTAGCGCAGAGAGCGTCGTCGACGCGGTCCTTCTTCTCCTTCATCTCCACCTCGCTGTTGGCACCGACGTAGAGCACGGCGACACCGCCGGCCAGCTTGGCCAGACGCTCCTGCAGCTTCTCCTTGTCGTAAGAGCTGGTGGTAATCTCGATTTCCTTCTTGATCTGGGCAATGCGGTCCTTGATGGCCTGCTTGTCGCCGGCACCGTTGACGATGGTGGTGTTGTCCTTCGACACTGTCACCTTGTCACACGTGCCCAGCATGTCGAGCGTAGCCTGCTCCAGCTTCAAGCCCTTCTCCTCGCTGATGACAATGCCGCCGGTCAGCGTAGCAATATCCTCGAGCATTGCCTTGCGACGGTCGCCGAAGCCGGGAGCCTTCACGGCGCAGATCTTCAGACCGCCACGCAGACGGTTGACTACGAGCGTGGTCAGAGCCTCAGAGTCGACATCCTCAGCGATGACGAGCAGCGGACGGCCGCTCTCGGCGGCGGGCTGCAGGATGGGCAGGAAGTCCTTGATGTTCGAAATCTTCTTGTCGTAGATAAGGATGTAGGGGTTCTCCATCACGCACTCCATCTTCTCACTGTCGGTGATGAAGTAGGCAGACAGATAGCCACGGTCGAACTGCATACCTTCGACAACGCCGATGTGGGTGTCGCGGCTCTTCGACTCCTCGATGGTGATGACGCCGTCCTTCGACACCTTGCGCATGGCCTCAGCCAGCAGCTCGCCAATCTCCTTGTCGTTGTTGGCACTGACGGTAGCCACCTGCTCAATCTTGTCGTAGTTGTCGCCAACCTGCTCGGCACTCTTAGCGATATGGTCGGTGACGGCCTTCACAGCCTTGTCGATACCGCGCTTCAGGTCCATCGGGTTGGCACCGGCGGTAACGTTCTTCAGACCCTCGGCCACGATAGCCTGAGCCAGGATGGTGGCGGTGGTGGTGCCGTCGCCGGCATCGTCGCCCGTCTTCGAAGCCACGCTCTTCACGAGCTGTGCGCCGGTGTTCTCAAACTTGTCCTCCAGTTCAATTTCCTTGGCAACGGTCACACCGTCCTTAGTAATCTGCGGAGCACCAAACTTCTTCTCTATCACGACGTTGCGTCCCTTCGGACCAAGCGTCACCTTTACAGCGTTAGCCAACTGGTCGACACCCTGCTTCAGCAGGTCGCGAGCCTCAATATTGAATTTAATATCCTTTGCCATGGTTCTTTTCTTTTTAATTTCGATTTTTCGATACTTCGATTCTTCGATATTTCGTTATTTCGACGTTTCGGGATTATTTCTCGATGACAGCCAGCACGTCAGACTGGCGCATCATCAAGTACTTCGTGCCCTCGAACTCCAGCTCAGTGCCACTGTACTTGCCGTAGAGCACCTCGTCGCCTTCCTTCAGAATCATCTGCTCGTCCTTCGTTCCCTGGCCTACGGCCTTGATGGTTCCGTGCAGGGGTTTCTCCTTGGCGGTGTCAGGGATGATGATGCCGCCGATCTTCTCTTCTGCCGGTGCGGGCAATACCAGCACGCGGTCTGCTAATGGTTTGATGTTCATAATACGTTTGTTTTATAAGTTGTTTGACATTTCTGCCTTTCTCTATGCGAAAACTGTGCCAAAACGTCGTGACTGACATTTTGGCACAAAGAGTTTTTCCTAATCCTGCAAGTTCTGGTCTTTACTCGATATTCACGTTCTTCGTGACGCAGTTGTCAATCAGCGAGGAATCGAAGGCTTTCTTTTCATCCTGCACATTGATGTTCTCGAACGTAAAGCCGGTCAGATGGTACTTGTCGCTTTTGCCTACGTCGAAGAAGTTCTTCGTAGTCATGCGGATGTTGCGGAGGGTGATGTTGTTACACTGCGACAGAGGCATATCCTCACGGTTCTCGGGCTTGAAGAACTGCGTCCAGGGGCGGACGACGAGGAACGAGCCGCATTGGCCGGTAATGTCCTCGACGGTGACATATTCATAATGCTGGGGCGTGTCAGGGCGCATCTTGAGCCAGAGCACGCGGGAGGCCGCCCCGACATGGCATCGGCGCAGTATGACGTTGCGGTCGTGGAGCGACTCGGAGCCGAGGGTCAGACAGCCGTGAACCTTACCGTAAGTGCAGTCCTCGATGATAATGTTCGAGTTGGGGCCGTTGTTCTCGTCTTTGTCGGCCCATGTGCCCTTGCCGCCCTTCAGCACGACGGCGTCGTCATTGACGTGCATATAGCAGCCATGTATCAGCACGTTCTTACAGACGTCAAGGTCGATGGCATCGCTTGAGGGGGCGCCGCGCTTGGGGTCAACAGGCGTCACGTTCTCTGTCGGGGCATAGATAAAGCAACCGAGGTAGCGCACGTTCTCACAGCGGTAAAGGTGGTTGGTCCAGAAGGGCGAGTTGATAATCTTAACGTCCTGCACGGTGATATTCTTGCTATTTGAGATATACACGTTTCGCGGCCGCATGGCTTCAAGGTTGGTGCAGTTCTTGTTGTACTTGCGGCGAATCCAGAACTCTTCCCAGTAGGGCTGTCCGTTGCCGTTGATGGTGCCGGGGCCGGCAATCGTGAAGCCGTCACAGCCGTCGGCATTGACCAAGGCGGCAAAGTAGTCGAGCGTCTGTCCCTCCATGCGCGTCTTCACCACGGGGAAGTGCTTGATGCGCGTACTGCCCTGCAGCTCGCCTCCCTCCTCGATGAGCAGGTGGGTCTTCGGTTTGAAGAAGAGTGAGCCGCTGACAAAGGTGCCGCGGGGAATAACGACGACGCCCCCACCCTCACGGGCGCAACGGTCGATGACGGCCTGTAGCCGCTCTGTCTGCACTTCACTGCTGTAGCCATCGACGCCATAGTCGGTCACCACATAGCGCTTCAGCCCTGAGAGGTCTACGCGCGACGTGTCGCTGAACCACTCATCCACAGGCGTGCCGTCGGGCCACAACTGCTGGGTTGTCATCTTCTTTTTACCAGTTGCCGTGAGGCACACCAACGTGAGCAATAACGGTAGAATTTTACTGTTTTTCATCGTCTTCTTTGTTTTAGTTAGAGTTTTTGTGTGCAAAAATAGCAATTTATTTTGATAATATGCTGCTAATTACAAAAAAAGTCGTAACTTTGTGCCATAATTTTGAGCAAACATTATGAAAAGTTTTCTGAAGTACACTTTGGCCACGATCTGTGGCCTCGTCATTTTTACTTTCATTGCAGGTATATTCTTCCTGCTCTCGCTGGCAGACATGGCAGCCTCCGGAGGAACGGCACCGTCGGTGAAGAGCAACTCCGTCTTCGTCCTGAAGATGGACGGCGCCATTCAGGAGCGCAGCGAGGAGGGCACGCCACTCGACTTCCTCATGACGCAGAGCAATCTGAGCGTCATGGGGCTGGATGACATCCTGACCAGCATCAGGAAAGCCAAGAACCACGACGACATCAAAGGTATTTATATAGAAGGTGGACTTTCCCAGTTTGACTCGCCCGCATCGGCGCAGCAGGTGCGCGATGCCCTGAAGGACTTCAAGAAGAGCGGTAAATGGATTATTGCGTTTGCCGACAACTTTACACAGTCGGGCTATTACGTGGCCTCGGTTGCCGATACCGTCATGCTGAACAAGACGGGCGCGATCGAGCTGAAGGGTATCGGCGGCAAGCGCGAGTTCATGACTGGACTTTTCGAAAAGATCGGCGTGAAATATCAGGCCGTGCGCGTGGGCAAGTACAAGAGCGCCGTCGAGAGCGTCATCCGCAAGGACATGAGCCCCGAGAACCGCGAGCAGACAGATGCATACCAAGGCGGCATCTGGAAGCACATGCTCAGCGACATGGCTGAGAGCCGCGCGAAACTGACAGCCGAACAGATTGACCAAATGGTGAGCGACAGCATCCTGGCCTTCGCTGCGCCCGGCGACTACCTGAAAGGCGGTCTCATTGACGTGCTCTGCTACCCGGAAACGGTGAAGGCCACCATTAACGGGCTGCTGGGCACTGACGGCGGCAACGACATCAACCAACTGTTGCTCTCCGACATGATGGCCCTGCCCGACAACGAGAGCGACAAGGGCGACGAAGTAGCCGTCTACTATGCCTACGGCGAAATCATTGACCAGAGAACCAGCCTCTTCTCTACAGAGCACAACATCATCGGCAAGGAGACCGTCGACGACCTGAACAAGCTGGCCAAAAACGACGACGTGAAGGCCGTCGTCCTGCGCGTCAACTCCCCCGGCGGCAGTGCCGTCGCCTCCGAGCAGATTGCCCACGCCATCACCCAGCTAAAGGCCAAGAAGCCCGTTGTCATCTCGATGGGCGGTCTCGCTGCATCGGGCGGCTACATGATCAGTGCCTACGGCGACTACATCTTTGCCGAGCCGACCACCATCACGGGCAGCATCGGCATCTTCGGCCTCGTCCCCAACGTGTCGGAACTGGCAACCGGCAAGCTCGGCGTCACCTTCGACGGCACGAAGACCAACAAGTACACCGACTTCATGGAGAACCTGATATTCACCAAGGACAACGACCAGGAAATCAAGTTCATGCAGACATACGTTGACCGTGGCTACGAGACGTTCCTCAACATCGTGGCCGACGGGCGCAAGATGACCCGCGACGAGGTACACGAGATTGCGCAGGGCCGTGTGTGGCTTGCCGCCGACGCCCAGCCCATCAAGCTCGTCGACAAACTCGGCTCGCTCGACGACGCCGTCAAGAAGGCTGCCGAACTGGCCAAGCTCGGCGATTACCACAAGAAGAGCTATCCTGAGCCGGCACCCTGGTACCAGCAGCTGATGGACATGAGCGAGAAGAAGGGCACCTACCTCGACGGCGAACTGCGCGAGGTGCTCGGCGACTTCTACCAACCCGTGCTCAATGCCCGCCGCGACATGCAGCGGAACCGGCTCCAGGCCAGGCTGCCCTACCTGCTGAACTTCTGAATCGAAACATCGAGAAATCGACATCACGTAATTCCCGCAAATCTTGGAAGGCGACTTCATCAAAATCAATGAATGGCTGCTGCCGCTAAGCTGGTTCTACGGCTTGGGGGTAAACTTCAGGAACATCCTCTTCGAAGCAGGTATCCTGAAGAGCCGTGCCTTTAAGACTCCCGTCATCTCCGTCGGCAACATCACCGTCGGCGGCACCGGCAAGACGCCCCACGTGGAATATCTCGTCCGGCTGCTGCAGGACAAGGTTCGCGTGGCCGTGCTCAGCCGTGGCTACAAGCGCAAGAGCAGCGGGTTCGTGCTCGCAGGCAAGGACACGCCCATGGAGCAGATTGGCGACGAGCCGTATCAGATGAAGCAGAAGTTCCCCGACATCACCATCGCTGTCGACAGGAAGCGCACGCGAGGCATCGAACGGCTGACAGGCGAAGAGGCCGGCGACAAGGCCGCCGACGTCGTCCTGCTCGACGACGCCTTCCAGCACCGCTACGTGAAGCCTGGCATCAACATCCTGCTCGTCGACTACCACCGCCTCATCATCTACGACAAGCTGCTCCCGGCCGGCCGGCTCCGCGAACCGCTGAGAGGCAAGAACCGCGCCGACATCGTCATCGTCACGAAATGCCCGAACGAGCTGAAACCGATGGAGTTCCGCGTCGTCACCCGCGCAATGAGCCTCTTCCCTTACCAGCATCTCTACTTCTCGACGCTCGAGTACGACCAGCTGCGGCCCGTCTTCAGCGAAGCGTCGGCCGCCGCCCTGCCGGAACTGTCGGAGCAGAACGTACTCCTGCTGACGGGCATCGCCTCGCCCCGACAGATGTTGGAGGACCTCAAGCCCGACACGAGGAGCATCACGCCGCTCACATTCCCCGACCACCACAAGTTCCGATACAAGGACATCCAGCGCCTCAACGAGACTTTCAAGGCCATGCCGACGCCCAAGTGCATCGTTACCACCGAGAAGGATGCCACGCGACTGACGGCTGCCGCAGGACTGAGCGACGAGGTCAGGCGGAAACTCTACGTCCTCCCCGTGCGCATCAAGTTCATGGCCGACCAGGAGGAGTCGTTCAACCAGGACATCATCGACTATGTTGCGAAAAACTGCAGCAGAAGCCTCAACACCGCACTACAAGCATCAAAAGTTACTGACAAGCATCAAGACAAACTGCAATGGAGATAGCTAAGATAGGAGAGTTCGGGCTCATCGACCGACTCACCCATGACATCAAGCCCAAGAACGAATCGACACACTACGGCATTGGCGACGACTGCGCCGTGCTGTCATATCCCGACCGCGAAGTGCTCGTCACAACCGACCTGCTCATGGAGGGCGTACACTTCGACCTCACCTACATCGACCTGCAGCACCTTGGCTACAAGGCAGCAATGGTCAACATCAGCGACGTCTTCGCCATGAACGGCAACCCGCGACAGATCACCGTCTCGCTGGCCATCAGCAAGCGCTTCAGCGTCGAGGACATCGAGATGCTCTTCAGCGGCATACGACTGGCCTGCGAGAAGTGGAACGTCGACATCGTCGGCGGCGACACCACCTCAAGCTACACCGGCCTGGCCATCAGCATCACCTGCATCGGCGAGACTCACAGGGAGGACATCGTCTACCGCAGCGGGGCCCGCGACACCGACCTCATCTGCGTCTCCGGCGACCTCGGCGCCGCCTACATGGGGCTGCAGCTGCTGGAGCGCGAGAAGGCCGTCTACTACCAGATGGTGGACGATGCCAAGAAAAACGGCCGCCGACTGCCCGACTTCCAGCCAGACTTCAGCGGCAAGGAGTATCTGCTCCAGCGCCAGCTGCAGGCCGAAGCACGGGGCGACATCATAGCCAAGCTGCGCGAGGCCGGCATACGGCCTACGGCCATGATGGACGTCAGCGACGGACTCAGCAGCGAGCTGCGGCACATCTGCAAGCAGTCGGGCACGGGATGCCGCATCTTCGAGAAAAACCTGCCCATCGACTACCAGACCGCCGTCATGGCCGAGGAGCTGAACATGAACGTCACCACCTGCGCCCTCAACGGCGGCGAGGACTACGAACTGGTATTCACCGTGCCCATCGGCGACCGAGAGAAGGTGGAAGCCATCGACGACGTACACCTCATCGGCTACATGACCGACCAGAAGTACGGCCACATTCTCGTCAGCCGCGACAATCAGGAGTTTGAACTCAAGGCGCAGGGATGGAACTTTTCCGCTGACACTGCCGGGAAGTGAGAAGTGGGAAGTGAAAAGCCAAAAGCCAAAAGTAGAAATGAAAAGTGAAAACAGGCCGCAGATAGCCATTATCGACCCCAACACGCTGGCAGCCGTCGGACTGAGACAGATGCTGCAGAGCGTCATGCCCATCATGACGGTCGACACCTTTGGCTCGTTTGCCGAGCTCGAGGCAAACCACCCCGAGCACTACTTCCACTACTTCACGGCCATGAACATCGTGCTCGAGAACCGCGCCTTCTTCACCAAACGCCGACAGAAGACCATCGTCCTGACGCTGAGCCTCGACAGCACACCGCTGCTCAGCCAGTTCCACTGCCTCTGCGTCAACGTGCCCGAGCAGCAGCTGGTGCGCGCGCTCCTCATGCTGCAGCAGCATGCTCACCACGGTGGGCGCAACCTGCCTCCCATGCCCGAAGTGTTGCAGCGAAAAGTGCTCAGCGACCGCGAGACAGAGGTCATGACGCTCATCGTCCAGGGACTTATCAACAAGGAGATTGCACAACGCCTCAACATCGAACTCTCTACCGTCGTCACCCATCGCAAGAACATCATGCGCAAGCTGGCTCTCAAGTCAGTTTCGGCACTTACCATCTACGCCGTCGTCCACGGTTTCGTCGACATCAACAAGATTTAGAGTCTTCCGGTCTTCCCACGCCATACAACGGTTGTTCCGCGCTGTGGAACAATTGTAACCCGCAGCCTTTTGCCCCAAACCCGCCGCCTTTTGCCCAAAAACCGCCGCCTTTTGTCCGCGACTGGGAACTTCACAGACAATGTCGTCACCGTATATAATTATCAATAACAGGAATGATCCTACACTTCCTGCACTTCCTACACCTGCCCGACTTTTTTAGGTGTAGGAAGTGTAGGAAGTGTAGGATAAAAAGTACAAATAACAACTAATATAGGGGGCAAGGCGCAAGTGGAAACGCTGCCAGTGAGGCCGAACGACAGGTCGGAGGCATCGAACCGACACCTGAACCTACACCCGAACCTACACCTTGGGAACAGGCGGACAGGGATTATTTCACGGCGCAAAATTGTCAAAACCCGCCGCCTTTTGAGCAAAACCCGCCGCCTTTCGGACAAGGAGTGGCGGGATTGGGGCAAAGATTGAAAACAAAGATTAAAAGATTTATAAGACACGTGACCTTCTGCTTCTCCACTATTGAAATACGGAAAAATCTCCGAACCGTCAAGCAGTTCAGAGATTTTTTTCGCGAATGGCGGCATGGGCCGCCGCTGTATAAAAACAAAAAATGACAAAGACAAAGACAAAGACCACATTGGTTTTCGTAAGACGACGCACAAACGCGAGTAAAATGCGCCGCTACAGCTCCTCGGCCACGGCCAGCTCCATGCCGTGCCAGACGATGACGAGGCGGTGGAGCCGGGTAGGCTCGTGCGTGCGCCGCACTACCTCGCTGTCAGCATAGCGCAGCAGCTGCTCACGGGCCTGCGCCGTGGCGCGCGCCACGTCGGCCTGCGTGGCCGACGAGCGCAGGTACTTCAGCTCCAGCACGTAGCTGTGACTGATTTCGGGATAGATGCCCAGCATCGGCTGCAGGTAGATGTCGGCATAGCCGCCGTCCACGCCCGAGTCAAGCTCGCTGACAGGCAGGTAGAGACGCGACATGCACGTCTGCGCCAGCGTGAAGCCGTGGACGTAGGCCTCGCCCTTCTGCTTGTCGCGGTGCGACGAGAACCGCTTCAGGGCGTCGGCAATGAACTCGAAAACGGGGCGCCAGTCGCCCTTGAGGGCCATGGCATTCATGAGGCTCCGACGCTGACGGTCCTCAGCCTCGAGGTCGTTCTGCCGGTAGGTTTCGATGAGGTAGGAGTAGATTTGCTCGCGCACTGTCTGGTTGGGGATGCGGAACTTGGTTTCATCGGCATCTTGCCCCACTATCGTGAGCATACCGAAGTAGTAGAGCAGCGACACGAAGTTGTCGGGGTCGGTGATGGTCTCCGAGGGGAACGACTCCCGCAGCTCCGCCGTGATGCCGCCCGTCTCCACGATGTGCTGGATGATGCTCGCGTCGTGCTCGAAGCCGCGGTCCTTGCGGATGAGCATCTGAAGCCGGGAGTAGTCCGTGCGGATGTTCGAGTCGAGCATCCTTCTGGGGAAGTTTCCTTTGCCGCGGATGTAGTTGTCGACGAAGTAGAGCACCATGTCGCTGTTGAACATCGAAGGCTCGCCGAGGCACTCCTCTGAGAAGCAGTAGTTGTCGTACCACGGCCGCATGGCCTCTATCAGCTCGTCGGTCGTGTGGCGGAAGTCGTAGTACTGGCGGTAATAGTCGAGCATCGCCCGAACCTCCGTCTCGGTGAACCCCACCATGGCGTTGAACGCAGGCTGCGTGGTATAGTTCGTACCGATGTTGAAGCCGCTCGTCAGGTCGTCCATCGTCACGGGACTCACGCCGGTGATGAACAGGCGCTTGATTGCCGTGACGGCACCGCTCTTGATGGCGTCGAAGAAGGCACGGAAGGCTCCCGTGCCGTGAGTCTCGGCCTTGTAGCCGCCCTCCAAGGCCGCATTGCTCAGTATCGCGTTGGTGAAGTGGTCGTACTCGTCGATGAACAGGTAGATGGGCTGACGCGTCTTCATGCACACATCGACCAGGTAGGCCAGCTGGTTGGCGGCACCGCTGAGCCGGTTGAGCTCCTGCTCGGCCGAAGCGCCAAAACCGTAGCTGCGCAGGAAGGATATGAACTGGATGTTGCAGTAGTCGTCCATGCGCTCCTTGTAGCCCTCCAGGTCGCCGGAGAATGCGGCGAAGTTCAGGTACAGCACAAGATAGCGGTTGCGGTCGGGGGTCGGATGCTGCCCCACCCACAGCCCGCCGAAGAGCCTCTCGAAGGAGTCGGACATATTCACGTCGTAATACGCCCTGAGCATACTTATCAGCAGCGACTTGCCGAAGCGGCGCGGACGGATGAAGAAAAAGAAATCGTTGGCCGCCTCAATTTCGGGGATGAAGCGGGTCTTGTCCACATAGTAACAGTCGCGGAGGCGCAGGTCCTCCCAGTTCTGCATACCGTAGGGTATGCGCTTTGCTTTCTGCTCTACCATTGGCGTAATTCGGTCTAAGACGCTGCAAAAATACACAAAAAAAACGAAAGCGCAAAACTTACGGCTTATTTTTTCGGGGGCGGTGATGCTACAGCTTCACGCTGCTGATGTCCACCAGATGGTTGATGATGGCATAGATGGTGAGGCCGGCAGCGGAATGGATCTGCAGCTTGCGTGCAATGTTGCGGCGGTGGGTGATGACGGTGTTGACTGAGATGCAGAGGTGGTCGGCTATCTCTTTGTTGGCCATGCCCTGGACAAGGGCAATGATGACATCGCGCTCGCGGTCGGAAATAGCGTCGGCATTCTGCGAAGCTCCACTGACCATGTCGCTGATATTGCGGGCGACATCGCTCTGCCTGATCAGCTGCTCCAGTCGGCGTATGGCGGGCACGAAGATGTTGTCCTCGACCTGGGCGTGCCGCCGCAGCCAGACTTCGTTGTCGTAGATGTCGTGCAGGGTGGCAGTGAGCTGGTTATTGTGGTGTCCGTCTTGGGGCAGATACTTGATGATAAGCAGCTTGAGCTCGCGCAGCTTCTTGTCGGCCGCGCCGTGGTGCTTCGAGAAGGTCTCTATGCTGTAGTCGGCGGCCGGGGTGCCGTCGAGGAGCGACTGCACGTAGGGGAAGAGCGTTCGCTGCTCGTACTTCATGTGACGGCGAATCTCATGCGCATACTCGTCGTAGAGGCGCAGGATGAGCTGGGCCAGCGAGTCGGCCTCGTTGAGCGATTCGGCCAGTTCGCGGCGGATGAAAGGCAGCTGGAAGTCGAGGTAATACTTATGGCTGGCATCCAGATAATGTAATAATGTACGCGCGTCTAACTGGTCGTCGTCGCCGAAGTCGCCGTACCCGTTGATGGTGTAGTTGACGACAGCAAGGAAGGTATAGGTGTCAACACCGTTGTCGCGGCAGGTCTCGCGCACGGTCTTGTCGCCGAAGCCCAGCGAGATACCGAAGCTGCCCAGCGACTGCAGCAGGTCGTAGTTGTCGCGTATGAGCGTTATCATCTTGTCGTCGGCCTCGTATTGTTTCTGATTCTTCATACCCATTACTGATTAACGGGTGCAAAATTACTGATTTCCCATGACATACGCAATAATCAAAAGTAGGTATTTTCCGGCTAAATCATCGTTTTTAGGTATTGCATAATAAAAAAAATCTACATACCTTTGCACCCGATTTTCAGATAACAGACAAATATGAATAAGTTGTATATACTACTCGCCATGCTGGGCATGGCAACGGCAACACAGGCACAAGAGAGCGCCGCCGACAGCGTCTTGCAGCACGCCGGCGGCCGACGCCTGAGCGTAGGCGGCTACGGTGAGATTAACTTCAGCCGCAACTTCTACAGCGACCACGTGAGCCGCTATTCACAGCCCGAGGAACACCGGAACGACCCCTCGCACGGTCGGTTTGACATTCCTCACGCCGTCATCTACTTAGGCTACGACTTCGGACAGGGCTGGACGTTCGGCACTGAGATTGAGTTTGAGCACGGCGGCAACGGCCTGGCCTACGAGAAGGAGGACGAGGAAGGCGGCGAGTGGGAGCAGGAGGTAGAGAAAGGCGGCGAGGTGGAGCTGGAGCAGTTCTGGCTGCAGAAGTCGTTCTCAAAGGCCCTGAACCTGCGCGTGGGTCACATCGTGGTGCCCGTGGGACTGAACAATGCCCACCACGAGCCGCTGAACTACTTCACCGTCTACCGTCCGGAGGGCGAGAACACCATCATGCCCTCGACGTGGCACCAGACGGGACTCTCGCTCTGGGGCCGCTCCGGCGACTTCCGCTACGAGGCACAGTTCCTGGCCGGGCTGAACGCCGACAACTTCACCAACGTCAACTGGATTAAGAATGGGCCGAAGTCGCCCTTAGAGTTCGACGTGGCCAACAAGTACGGCGCGGCGTTGCGCCTGGACAACTACTCGGTGCCGGGGCTGCGCATCGGACTGAGCGGCTACTACGGCCACTCCATCGGCAACAGCTATCCGAACAATGCCGCCGGCGTGGATGCCGAGTACAAGGGGCAGGTCGTGGTCGGCGCGTTCGACTTCACCTACAAGGGCCACAACTGGATTGTCCGCGGACAGGCCGACTACGGCTACCTCGGCGATGCCGCCCAGCTGAAGTACGTCTACAACCGCCTCAACTCCAAGTCGCCCTATAAGCACTCGGCCTACGTCTCGAAGAACGCCTACGCCGTAGGTATCGAGGCTGGCTACGACGTTTTCGCGCACGTCAGGAGTCTGCGCGACCGCCAGAAGCAGCTCTACGTCTTCGGCCGCTACGAAGCCTACAACCCCTATGCCAGCCAGACCAAGGGCACGGCCTACAACTACACCGCCGTCAAGCGCATGGCCTTTGGCGTGAACTACTACCCTATCAGGCAGGTGGCCGTCAAGGCGGAGTACTCCAAGCGCTTGCTGAAGTCCATCTACAACGACGAGCCGTCGGTAAACGTCAGCGTAGCCTACGAGGGATTCTTCAAGTAAGAAACAGTTAAGTATAAAAATAGAATAAGGTATTATGAGAAAGTTTTTCTATCTGCCGGCTGCCCTCCTCTTGGGAACGCTGACATTCACATCGTGCAGCAGCGACGATGACAACGACGAAAACACAACAGAGTTTAACATCGTAAGCACGACACCCGTGGTCGACGACGACAACTATGCCGCCAACACCGCGGAAGCCAGCTACAAGAGCAAGGTGTTTGGAAATGCGGCCATCGACGCCTGTGCCGTCCTGGTCAACGAACTGACGAAGGCCAACACGGCCATCGCCACGTCGAAACTGAGCGAAGCACAGGAGAGCTACCTGCGCAAGGTGCTCGAAAATCTGGTGTCGAGCGTCATCGTGCCTACCTACACCAAGCTGGCCGACGACGTGGAGGATCTGGAAAAGACGCTCAACGGGCTGACCGTACAGACC
The DNA here is from genome assembly GCA_905235325.1 of uncultured Prevotella sp. Lineage (GTDB taxonomy): Bacteria > Bacteroidota > Bacteroidia > Bacteroidales > Bacteroidaceae > Prevotella. The sequence continues at coordinate 16,992 of CAJOLE010000022.1, forward strand.
ATCACGCAGGCACAGATTAACAAGGCCTGCGCCGACTTCAAGGATGCCCGCATGAACTGGGAGCGCTCGGAGGCCTTCCTCGGCGGCGCAGCCTCTGACTTCAGCATCGACCCCACCATCGACTCCTGGCCACTCGACCGCGCCGAACTGCTCGACTACTTCAAGGGCGGCATGACGGCCGAGATTGAGGACGAGTCGACCATCCTCGGCTTCCATGCCCTGGAGTTCATCCTCTTCCGCAACGGGCAGAACCGCAAGGTCAGCGAGTTGCAGAACAACGACACCTACACAAACTTTGAGAGCATCAGCGGGGCCGACGAGCTGAAATACGCCCAGCAGGTGTGCCGTCTGCTGAAGGAGCGCTGCTTCCAGCTACAGGTTGCCTGGGAGGGCGAGAAGAACCAGAACCGCACCAGCGTGGTAAAGGCTGCCGGACTGGGCTACCTGACGGAGAACGGACTGACATACGGCGACAACCTGACACGCGCCGGCATCAGCGGCTCGAGGAGCACCTTCCCCACCCTGCAGGCTGCCATCGCACAGATACTGAGCAACGACGAGGGCTCATGCGTAGCCATCGGCAACGAGGTGGGCACGGCCAAGATTGCCAACCCCTTCTCGGCTGGCGACATAGCCTACGTGGAGTCGCCCTACAGTTACAATTCCATCGCCGACTTCCGCGACAACATCCGCTCCATTCGCAACGTGTGGCTCGGCTCTACCGACAAGAAGGCCAACCAGTACTCCTTCCACACGTTCTTTGCCAGCGTCGGCAAGGCCGACGTCAACGCTGCCGTCGAGAGTGCCTACGTGACCAGCATCGCCGCTATCTCGAATATGCCGTCGCCCTTCGTGAAGTACTGCGGCGTGGTGTGGGGCAAGAACTTCGACGACCCCGAGAACTGGGAATCTACAACCGAAGAATAACAAACATTTACGACAATGAACAGACTATCACGACTTTCCATCGTGGTCATGCTGGCAGCTCCCTTGCTGTCAGCATGTTCTGATGATGACGACAACAAGCAAGACCTCGGCGGACTGACCCCCGCAGAGGATGTGTTCGGCAAGGCCAACGACGTATTTACCGCCGACGAGTGGTTTCCCGGCGGACAGTTGGGCACAACCGAGAATGCCAGCTACTCTGCCCCCGCCCCCGCCGTCAGCAACGTCGCCGGCATGGAGGCGGACTTCAACACGGGCGAAGACTTCTTCGAGCATCTATACACCTTCGAACAGGCTCCACGCAAGGGGCTGGGACCGGCCTGGGTGCGCAACTCCTGCATCGCCTGCCACCCGGCCTACGGCCACGGCAAGCGACAGACGGAGTACCGCGCCAACACGATTGGCAACGGCTACCTGCTGGTCATCTACCATCCGGACAACAACGCCTACGTCAGCGAGGTGACGGGTATGCCCCAGACACAGGCCATGACCCCTTTCAAGGCTCCCATCGACGAGAAACAGATCATGATCGAGTGGAAGAACGTCACGGCCATGGAGAGCGGACTGCCCATGCAGTTTGAGGACGGCGAGCAGTATGCACTGATCTACCCCGAGGTGCGCATTCCGCAGTCGGCCTTCAACACCAATCCGAAACCCGAGAACTACGACGTGCGCTTAGAGTCGACCATCGGCATCTACGGCACAGGGCTCCTGGATGCCATCGACGACGAGGAGATAGAGCGTCAATGGGCGGCCGAGGCTCCCTACGTCGAACTGAACCCCGCCATGTGGGACAAAGAGGCCAACACATTCAAAGCCTCGGCCTACTACTCGGCTCCCTACAACGACACGGGCAGCCTGCATGGGGATCACGGCCCGCTGAAGCGCTTCACCTACGCCATGACGCGCGGCTCGCTGCAGGACGGTGCCGGCGCCAACGCCATCTGGAACATCACCAACGTCACCCGCTCCGACCGCCACTGGCTCTACTCCACGCCCGCCTGGGCCAAGGCTCAGAGTGAGGATCAGGAGGTCGTCGGCTACATCAAGGAGCATGGTGCCTCGGAAGCGAGCATCCTCCACCCCTACTATGCCGACGGAACCAGCGAGGGCATCAGCCAGCGCATCAACGAAATCCTGAGCTGCTCGTCGATAGCCAAGAAGGAGACCTTCGACACCTATCTTTATAAGGGAGCACCCTATAACGGCAAGGACGAGATGAGCGACCGTCAGTACTACCAGTTCATGGTGTGGCACCGCGGACTGGCCGTCCCGGCTGCCCGCAACCTCGGCGACGCCGACGTGAAGCGCGGCAAGCAGCTGTTCTCGGAGATTGGCTGCGCCCAGTGTCATCGCCCGTCGTGGAAAACCGGCCAGGACAACATGTGGGTCGACGCCAGCACCAAAGCCTATGCCCAGAGCATCGGCAAAGACGCGTCGCAGATGCTGCCCAAGTTTCCCAACCAGACCATCTGGCCCTATACCGACATGGTGCAGCACCGCCTCTTCATGGTCAACGACATCCGCACGGGCTGGTGCCGCACCACCCCACTCTGGGGGCGCGGTCTGAGCCGTCAGCTGACTGGTGCCGACGACCGTCTGCACGACTGCCGTGCCCGAACCGTCGTCGAGGCCATCATGTGGCACGGCTACTCGAAGAAGTCCGACGGCTATCGGGCTACCGAGAAGTTCTATAAGCTGCCCAAGGCCGACCGCGACGCCATCGTCAGGTTTATTGAGAGCATCTGATGAACAGCATACCACAAGCGCAAGCCGCCCATTTCTGCCGCCTGTTCATCAGCGACGACACGGGCATCTATCCGCTGGGCTATCATGCCCGGCGGATTCTCTCGTCTAACGACAGTCTGACCGTCGAACAGCAGTTCACGTCGTTCGTCTTCTATCAGGATAACTGGCAGACGCTGCGCCTCTTCCCCCATCGTTCGGAAGACGGCAGCGTCATCTGGTATGCTCCTGCCGACGCATTGCCCGACGCGCTCGGCCCGGAACACCAGAAGTACATCCGCGAGGTTTTCCCACGATTGCAACAGGAGATGGAGGCCGCCAACTGGTCTGCCGTCGATGCCTATATCGACAAGATGATGGAGTACCAATGCACATTCTCAACCCCCCGAGAAGAAAGTATGCCGGCCATCCAGATGACAGCCGGCATACTCGTTCTCTTCGTATGTATTTTCCTTATTCCGCTGCTTGCGCGCTTTACTTGGCGTAAGCTACGCTGCGGGTCTCGCGGATAACGGTAATCTTCACCTGTCCGGGATAGGTCATCTCGTTCTGAATCTTCGAGGCAATCTGTCCGCTGAGGGCTTCGGTCTCGGCATCCGACATCTTGTCGGCACCAACGATGACACGCAGCTCACGACCGGCCTGGATGGCGTAGGTCTTGGTAACGCCGGGATAGCTCATGGCAATGGCCTCGAGGTCGTTCAGACGCTTGATGTAAGCCTCGACGATTTCGCGGCGGGCACCGGGACGGGCACCGCTGATGGCATCGCACACCTGAACGATGGGAGCCAGCAGCGTCTGCATCTCCATCTCGTCGTGGTGGGCACCGATGGCATTGCAGATGTCGGGCTTCTCCTTGAATTGCTCGGCCAGTTTGGCACCGTAGAGTGCGTGGGGCATCTCGCTCTCCTCGTCGGGCACCTTGCCGATGTCGTGGAGCAGTCCGGCGCGCTTGGCCTTCTTCGGGTTCAGCCCTAACTCGGCGGCCATCACGGCACAGAGGTTGGCCGTCTCGCGGGCGTGCTGCAGCAGGTTCTGGCCGTAGCTCGAGCGGTATTTCATCTTACCGATGATGCGGATCAGTTCGGGGTGCAGACCGTGAATGCCAAGGTCGATGGCCGTGCGCTTGCCTGTCTCGATAATCTCGTTGTCCAACTGCTTCTTCACTTTTGTCACCACCTCCTCGATACGGGCGGGGTGGATGCGGCCGTCGCTGACGAGCTGGTGCAGGGCCAGGCGGCAGGTCTCGCGGCGAACAGGGTCGAAACCGCTGATGACGATGGCCTCGGGCGTGTCGTCGACGACGATTTCTACGCCGCAGGCAGCCTCCAAGGCACGGATGTTACGGCCTTCACGCCCGATGACACGACCTTTCACGTCGTCGTTCTCGATGTGGAATACCGAGACCGAGTTCTCGACGGCCGTCTCAGTAGCCACGCGCTGAATGGTCTGGATGACGATTTTCTTTGCCTGGGCATTGGCGTTAAGCTTGGCCTCGTCCATAATCTCGTTGATGTAGGCCTGGGCATCGGTACGGGCTTCGTCCTTCAGGCTTTCCACCAGACGGTTGCGGGCTTCTTCGGCACTCAGTCCTGAGAGTTCCTCCAGCTTCTCGCGCTCCTTCAGCTGCATCTTCTCCAGCTCGTCCTGCTTCACTGAGAGCAGTTTCTTCTCGTTGTCGATGCGCTGCTGCTGGTTGTCGAGGTCGTTCTTGCGACGGCCTAACTCCTCCTGGCGCTGGTTCAGCGAAATCTCGCGCTGCTTCAGCTTGTTCTCGCTCTGCTGGAAGTGCTGGTTGCGCTGCTGCACCTCCTTCTCCAGCTCGCTTTTCTTGTTCAGGAATTTCTCCTTCACCTCAAGCAGCTTTTTCTCCTTGATTACTTCGGCCTCCTTTCCGGCTGCCTCTACCATTTCGTTGTATTTTCCCTTAATGACATAACGGAAAATCATGTATCCGCAAATGCCTCCCACTATCAGGGCGGCTACGGCAACAATTACATAAACCATAAATAAATCTATAATAAAGTTAATACTCTCTCACTCACTTTGGCCTCACTTCAGCGCACTTTCAATCTCAGAAGTCAGACGCGAGAGAATATCATTATAGGGCGTGGTGTCGTTCTTGCCATGCTCACGCTGATACATCAAGGCAATGTCGATAAGCGACATCAGCGCTATGGTGTGGTCGCTCTTCCGCCCTTTGTATGCACGCGCATACGCATTGTAGCGGTCGGTGATCAGCTTGGCCGCTGCACGGTAGTATGCCTCGTCGTCGCGGTTAACGGTAACCTCGATTTCCTCGTCGTACACATGCAACCTGATATGTAGTTTCTCTTTGTTTACTTCTGCCATTGTAGTCGGCTTTTAGCTTTTACCGGGCCGTCGGGGCTATGCCTTCTCGCCCTGCAGCATTGATATGCACTTGTTGACTTCCCTAATGAGTTTCGACAACCGATCCTTCGCTCCCTGCAGGTCGCTGTCGGTTATCTCAATCATCCTGGCCATCTTCAGCGCATTGTAGTCATTCGTAGCCTGAGCCAACTGCCCCTGCAGGGCCTTGATGTCCTGCTCGTTCTTATCGACCATCTGGTACAGTTCGGCATTCTCCTCCTTCAGTTCCTGAAAACGGAGAATCATTTGCCGTACACGGGTCTCAAACGTGGATAGTGTTTGCTCGTTCTTTGTCATGACTGGATTTTCATCCTACAAAAGTAGACATTTTTTGCGTAATGACCTGCTTTCGCGCCAGTTATTTAATAATATTTAAGAAGTTGTTCACTACTTGGTATCCTCTGACGGCCGTTTCTCCTTCTTAGCGAGCATCACAACGCGGTAGACGAAGTCGGTAATCCACTTCTGCGAGAAGCCCAGTTTCTGGTTGTACTTGCGCACGTCGACGACCGACTTCATCACGCCGGCGTCCGTAAAGTCGTTCTTGTTGAAGATGTCGCTCACGGTCTTCTCGGTCAGCGAGTAGATGGTCTTCTTGAAGATGCCGGGAATGCGCAGCTTGAACTTCATCAGATTCGTGACGAGCATCATCATGTCCTGCGTAAAGCCCTGAAACTGGTACATATACGTCTGAACGTCCTGCATACCCTTGCAGCGGCGGCGGATGCTCTGGTCAATCTCCTTGGTGAACGACTCGTCCATGCCGTACATGTCCTTCATCATCTTCGTCACACGTTGCTTCTCGCCGACGCCGAGCCGGTTGTTCACCGTAGGCACCTTCAGCGTGGCCTTGAACAGGCGCAGGTCGGGCATGGCCGCTAAGTTTGTGATATGAAGGTCGGCAGCCATCACCGCCTGGAAATACACGCGGATGAGGGTCATGAAGTCCTCCATTCCGCCTACCTTCTGTTCTTCCTCCTTCTTTCCGAATAATTTATCCCAAAATGCCATATTCTATAATTTTAAACTATCTGGGGTGCAAAGTTACGAATATTTTCCGTAATTTCGCAAGTTTTCGCTTAATAATATATCTACATTTCTTCTGTTTTGCAGAATAATAATTGACACCTCCAAATGTTTCGGTGAAAATCTTTGCGCCTTGCGGCTGGATTTGTTTGCTACCACACGTAGTCGGTCGTCTCGCCGTCGAACTGCAAGAGGCCCTGCCTGTTATCTTCGACGCAGACCTGCCGGATGAGGGCCTCGGCGTCGGGGGTGACGGGACGCTCGCCGCAGAACAGGTCGCAGCCATCGACAGCCGAGACGTAGCGGGGGTTGACACTGGTGACGACCCGGGGAGGGGGCGTCAACGTAGTGGCCCCGACTCTTCCATATCTGGATGCGCTCGATGGCGGCCATGTGTCATGGGAAGAAGAACAAGAATTCACTCAACTTTCGCAAGTTGAGTCATGGGTTTGCTGAGTTACTGACCCGTGCATCAAAACGACGTAGTTACGAATAACAGGATACATCCTACACTTCCGA
>CAJOLE010000023.1 GCA_905235325.1 uncultured Prevotella sp.
AGTTTGCCGTTGCCGTTGTGGTGGAGTGGAGGAGGCGAGGCAGACGGTTAGTGTAGGCAGTTGCCTACACTAAAATAATTTGCCTACACAAAGAAACCCGTTGACAGCCTGTTAGTTACGGCCGAGTGTAGGCACTTTTAAACTTTTCACACCTGCGCTCGTGCGTGCGTACATTATCGCTCAACTTGCGAAAGTTGAGTTCTTTAATTGAACATCCCCTCCTTCGGAGGGGCTTGGGGAGGCCCCTTTCGCCCAAAATAAAACCGCCGATAGGGTCATGGTAGGGTCTGGGTAGTGCCATTTTCAGCGATGGGGCTACCCTTAACCGCCTGACTCACAGCCAAATAATGTCAAAGATAGGGGGATAGGGCCATTTTTTATTGTTCCAGCGAGAGAAAAAAATGCCATACGCGCACATTTTTAGGCTCTTTCTGTTTGGTAGTTTCGCAAAAGTTTCGTAATTTTGCATACGATACACAAAAAACCAAGAATTTTACAGTCATTATGAAAGGAACGAAACAACGGACCATGCTGCTGGCGGTTTGTCTGCTGGCTGCCATTCAGGGCTTTGCACAGCCAAGGATTTCCATCTTCTTCGACCATGTGGCCGAGATTGCCAAGCAAGAGAAGATCAGCATCAGGGAGGCTGCCCTGAAGGTGCGCCAGCTGGGTGTCGACGGCATCGACGTGCGCACGGCGATGAGCAGCGAGCAGCTCGACCTCTTGGACAGTCTCGGCTATGAGCACGCCTGCGCCATTGCCGACATCAACCTCATCGGCGGCGAGCAGCCCGTCGTCGTGCGCCAGGTGCTCGACTTCATGCACCACCGCCGGTACACACGCCTGCTGCTGTTGCCAGGTATGCTGCCTGAGAACGCCGACAGCCGCTACATCGACGCTGCCTGTACGCGCATCGCTGCCTTTGTCAAGGAGGCTTCACGCGAAGGCATCGACGTGATGGTGGAGGACTTCGACAATCCGCGTGCCATCTGCTACAACACGCCCATCCTCGACCACCTGTTTGCCGCGTCGCCACAGCTCAATCATGTGTTCGACACGGGCAACTACCCCTACTGCGGCGAGGACGTCATGGTGGCCCTCCATCATTTCCGCGAGCGCATCCACCACGTACACCTGAAGGACCGCAAGGCCATGCGTCACTCGGCATCGCTGCCCATCGGCACAGGTATCGTGCCGTTGAAGGAGGTGATGGCGAGCCTGCTACGGACGGGCTACGACGGATGGCTCACCATTGAGCACTTCGGTGCCCCCAATATGCTGCAGTATGCCCGGCAGTCGGTTGCCAACGTGAAGGCGGCATGGGACGAAATGCGCCAGTGAGTTCATGGAGTATGTAACAATTATTCTTCAAGAAGAAATGAAACGAATCCTTTTCCTCCTACCTCTTTTCCTGGCCTGCTCACTCTGTGCAGGTGCGCAGGACGCACCGCTGCGCTTGGCGGTGGCTGGTGTCACCCACGGTCATTTGGGTGAGGTGGCCCGACGCATGAACCGGGGCGATTTCCAGATTGTGGGTGTGGCCGAGCCGCGTGAAGCGTATCGCAATAAGAATGACCTCACCGGACGACTCTCCTCAAGCCTCTTTTATGCTGACCTGGCAACGATGCTCGACGAGACGAAACCTGAAGTGGTCGTCGCATACGGCAGTATCTACGACCACATGGCCGTGGTAGAGGCATGTGCCCCGCGCGGTGTGCATGTGATGGTAGAGAAGCCGCTGGCAGTCAGCTATAAGGATGCTGCGCGCATGGCTAAGCTGGCCGAGAAATATGGCATAAAGATTCTGACCAACTACGAGACTACCTGGTACACGACCAACCAGTATGCCCATCGTCTTGTCAACGACGGGCAGATAGGAGAACTCCTGCGTATCAATATCTACGACGGCCATGAGGGACCGAAAGAGATTGGGTGCAGTCCCATGTTTCTGGAGTGGCTTACTGATCCTAAACTGAACGGGGGTGGGGCAGTGGTCGACTTCGGGTGCTATGGTGCCAATCTGGCCACGTGGCTGCTCGGCGGGCAGACGCCGAAAAGCGTCTATGCCGTGCTGAAGCAGCACAAGCCCGAGGTTTATCCCCACGTCGACGACGACGCAACGATTGTGGTGGAATATCCAGGCTGCACAGTGCAGATCATGGCATCATGGTGCTGGCCTAAGAACCGTAAGGATATGTATGTCTACGGGTCCAAGGGCAGCATCTTCCAGCTGACACCCACACAGATGGAGACGCGCATCGGCAGGCGCGACAGTGGGATGTTTGAGGCGCCGGCTTTGGAGTCTCCTTACAATGACTCGTTTCGCTTCCTACGTGCTGTGGTGCGAGGCGAGATTTCCTTGCCACCCTACGACCTTAGCTCGTTGGAGAACAACCTGATGGTGGTGCGTATCCTGGATGCAGCACGCCGCAGCGCTCAGTCGGGGCGGCCTGTGAAGCCCTGACCCTAACAACAACCGATAGAAAACATCATTTTTCTTTATTATTTATCAATAACCTATTAAAACCTATGGCAGACATTTCAAGAAGAGAATTCATCAAGCGGGGAAGTGCCGCTTTGGCAGGAATGATGATTGCACCGACTATCGTTCCTGCTTCCGTCCTCGGCGGCAAGGCCGGGAAGAAGGCACCCAGTGACAAACTTAACATCCTCGGCATTGGCATCGGAGGACGGGGCGCTGCCGACCTGGCAGAGATGGAGACCGAGAACATCATCGGCCTCTGCGACGTGGACTGGAAGTACGCCAAGCACGTCTTCGACAAGTATCCGCAGGCCAAGGCGTACAACGACTATCGCAAGATGTACGACGAGCTGCTCAGCAAGGCCGATGCCGTCATGGTGGCTACCGCCGACCATACCCATGCCATCATTGCTGCCGAGGCCATCGTCGCCGGCAAACATGCCTACGTCGAGAAGCCCCTGACGCTCTACGCCTACGAGAGCCGTCTGCTCACCAAGCTCGCTGCGAAGCACAAGGTGGCCACGCAGCAGGGCAACCAGGGCGCGTCCAGCGCAGGCACGCGCAAGGCCCTGAACTGGCTGTGGAACGGCGAAATAGGCGAAGTGACCCGCATAGAGGCATTCACCAACCGTCCCATCTGGCCGCAGGGTATGGAGGCACCGAAGAACAAGATGGCCGTGCCCTCGACCATGAACTGGGAAGGCTTCATCGGACCGGCTGCCATGCGCGACTACAATGAGGCCTACACCCCGTGGAACTTCCGCGGATGGTGGGACTTCGGCTCGGGCGCCCTTGGCGACATGGCCAACCACATCCTCCAGGTAGCCTTCAAGGGCCTGAACCTCGGCTATCCCGAGGCCGTCATCGGTTCGTCCACGCAGCTGATGAGCGATGCCTGCCCCAGCGCACAGAAGATTACCTATCGCTTCCCCGCACGTCCCAATATGCCCAAGCTGGCACTGCCTCCTTGCGAGCTGACGTGGTACGACGGCGGACTGCGTCCCAACCTGCCCTTCGACATACCCGAAGGCAAGAAGTTCGACGGCAACGGCGTCACCGTGTTCTATGGAACGAAGGACACCATGGTGGTCGGCACCTATGGCGACCGTCCGTTCCTCGTCTCAGGTCGCGAGCCCATCGTGCCCGAGCTGGAGCGCGTCGTGAAGCTGAGCCACCAGCAAGACTGGATCCGTGCCTGTAAGGAAGATGCCGACGACCGCGTGAAGTCTGCTTCCGACTTCAGCCTCTCTGGCCCGCTGAACGAGATGATCGTCATGGGTGTGGCTGCCGTGCGTCTGCAGGAGCTGGAGCAGTGGCTCAAGTGGGACGGCAAGAACATGCGCTTCACCAACATCCCGAAGGATGCCAAGCTGCACGTCTCCAATGCCATCAAGTTCGAAATCCACGACGGACACCCGTCGTTCTCGGCTGCCGACAACAACCTCGTCGACGCTAACCTCTATGCCGAAAGGCTCATCAAGCCCGTCTATCAGAACGGCTACAAACTGCCCGACATGCCTGTGTAACCTATTTGTCTACGAAAAAATGAGAAAGACATCATTCGCAATTGCAGCGCTGGCCATGTGCATGACCGTGACCATCAGCGCACAGAAAGCTAACACCGCCGAGCTCTACGTCTCGCAGGGCTTCCAGGGGCCGGAGTGCTATGAGAAGGTGACCGTTCCCGTCGACAAGAATCTTCAACGGCAAGGACTTTGCCGGATGGCGAGGCTACGGACTGAACCGCGTACCCGAGAAGTGGGTCGTCGAAGACGGCTGCATCAAGTTCGACAGCAAGAAGCGCGGACGCGGGGGCGACATCATCTTTGCCCACAAGTTCAAGAACTTCGAGCTGGAGATAGAGTGGAAAATCGCAGAAGGCGGCAACTCCGGCATCTTCTACTTAGGACAGGAGACCTGCACGCCCGACGGCAAGAACCTCGAACCCATCTACATCTCCTGTCCCGAGTGCCAGGTGCTCGACAACGAGAACCATCCTGACGCCAAGCTCGGCGTCGACGGCAACCGCAAGTCGTCGTCGCTCTACGACATGATTCCTGCCAAGCCCCAGAACGCCAAGCCTTTCGGCCAGTGGAACAAGGTGAAGATCCGCGTCAAGGACGGCGTCGTCACCCACTTCCAGAACGGCGTGCAGGTGTTGCAGTACACGCTCTGGACCCCCGAATGGGTGGAGATGCTGCAGAAGAGCAAGTTCTCAGAGGAGAAGTGGCCCGCAGCCTTCCAGCTCCTGAGGGAGTGCGGAGGCCCCAACCACGAGGGACTTATCGGTATGCAGGATCATGGTGACACTGTATGGTATCGTAACATTAAAGTAAAGGAACTGTAAAAGATGAAGAAGATATTGATTCTCGTAGCAGCCGTGGCCATGATGGCCTCCTGCTGCAACAACAAGTGCAAGTGCAACTGCAAGTGCAGCGAATGCAGCTGCTGCAAGGACGAAGCTGCTGCCGAAACCGTGGCAGAAGAGGCCGCCGAAGAGGGCTTCGAGGCCGTCTTCAACGGCGAGACCCTCGAAGGCTGGCGTGGCTATGGCATGACAGAGCCGCCCGCCAGTTGGAACGTTGACGACGGAGCCATCCACCTCGTAGGCTCCGGCACCGGCGAGGCTCAGGCTGAGGGTGGGGGAGACCTGCTCTACGACAAGAAGCTCTCGAACTTCGAGCTACGCTTCGAATACAAGATATCCAAGGGCGGCAACTCCGGCGTGTTCTACCTCGCACAGGAAGCCAAGTCGAAGAAGACCGGCGAACTGCTGCCCATCTGGCAGTCGGCATCCGAATACCAGATCCTCGACAACGCCAACCACATCGACGCACAGCTCGGCGTCGACGGCAACCGGCAGGCTGCATCACTCTACGACATGATTCCTGCCAAGCCACAGAACGCCAAGCCCTTCGGTGAGTGGAACACCGCCGCCATCGTCGTCTTCAAGGGCACCGTCATTCACTATCAGAATGGTGAGAAGGTGCTGGAGTACCACCTCTGGACACCGAAGTGGAAGGAGATGCTCGACGACAGCAAGTTTGCTGCCGACGGCGAGTTCCCCGAGGCATACGACCTGCTGCTCAACATGGGCGGCGAGAACCACGAAGGATACATCGCCTTCCAGGATCACGGCGACGATGTGTGGTATCGTAACGTAAGAATCAAAATCCTTGAGTAATGAGAAAGTTGAGGTTTCTTTGCACCGCATTGTTCATCGGTCTGCTGGCCATCCAGCAGGCCGATGCACAGCCGCGCCGCGGCAACGCGCCCCGGCAGCAGCCTAAGCAGATCAGTCTGCAGCTCTACAGCATCCGCGACATTCTCGGCAATGCCGAGACCTACGCCAAGAACCATGCCGACGTGTTCAAGCGTCTGCACGAGATGGGCTATACGGGCGTGGAGGCTGCCAACTACAACGACGGCAAGTTCTATGGCGTCGCGCCCGAGCAGTTCAGGAAAGACTGCGAGGCCGCCGGGCTGACACCCGTCTCGTCCCACGCCTCGCGCAACCTCAATGCCACGGAACTGGCTAACCACGACTTCACCGAAGCACTGAAGTGGTGGGACCAGGCCATCAAAGCCCACAAGGCAGCAGGCATGGAGTACCTCGTCAGCCCCTGGTGTGAGACTCCGAAGACGCTGAAGGACGGCCAGACCATCTGCGATTTCTATAATGAGGTGGGGCGGCGCTGCCGTGCCGCCGGGCTGAAGTTCGGCTACCACACTCATGCCCACGAATACCAGAAGGTAGAGGGCCAGGTGTGGATTGACTACATGATGCAGCACATCGATGCCGACAATATGTTCTGGCAGATGGACACCTACTGGGCTGTGATGGCGCAGCAGGGCCCCGTCCACTACTTCAAGAAGTACCCCGGACGCTTCACCATGCTCCACATCAAGGACATCTACGAGCTCGGCGAGAGCGGCTTCGTGGGCTTCGACGCCATCTTCCGCAATGCCCGGCTGGCAGGTGTCGAACACTATGTGGTGGAAATGGAGGGCAACGACGGCACCATCGACTCGATGGAGGGCGTGCGCCGCTGTGCCGAGTACATGAAGGCGAGCCTCAATCAGCGGCCCGCACGTTGATACCAACTCCGCTCCTCCAACCTCTGTGGGGCGGTGACCCGCCGCCCCCCCATCTTCGCCGACGGCTATTTCTTCAGTGGGAAATAGCGGCCGTAGGTGAGCATACGCCACACCCACTCTAAGAAGCCGAAGTTGAAGTAGTGGAGCCAGACGCGGCAGCACACCACCTCGAACAGGAAGGCGGCGAGGGCCGTCAGCTCCACGTAGGTCAGGCCCATGGTGGTGCCCAGGCCGAAGCCGAAGCCATAGAAGAGCACGATGCCTATGAGCGATTGGCTGATGTAGCACGACAGGGCCATGTGTCCCGCTGACGCTATCCAGGCGTAGACGGCGGCCGTAGACCAGCGCAGGTAGAGCAGGCAGACGGCGCAGACCATGGCCAGGGCTAAGGGCACGACGCTGACGGCATAGAGCAGCGAGTGGACGGTGAGTCCCCAGGGCCGGCCCCCTGTGGCGCTGCACGCATAGAGCACCGACGTGGGAAGCCCCACCACGAGCATGACGGCAAGCCAGCGTCGCAGCGGCAGCTGGGGCAGACGGGCGTAGAGGCGGTGCCTGCCCGCGATATAGCCCAGGATGAAGAGCCCCACCACCTTAGGCAGGCGGTGCCCTTCAACAAACTCCCACATCCGCTCGTGGGCACCCTGCACCAGGAAGTCGAACATGGCGCCATAGCCGTCGGCATCGCGCAGCCACGAGGCGAAGTTCTGTTCGTTGATGCCATGCTCGGCAGCCGAGAGCCACCAGGCATCATAGAAAGGGCCGGCAAAGTCGACGCCGCAGAACTCCGTCAGCGCGTCGAGACCCACCGGCAGCAGTATGAGTGCCACGGCTATGGTGAGCAGTACGCGGTCAGCGTGGTCCCAGCCATCCTCAGTGGCAGCGCCCTTGTGCCCGACGAACAGTGCCATCAGCAGTCCGCCCACGGCGTAGAGCAGCAGGATGTCGCCACTCCAGATGAACATGAGGTGCAGGAAGCCGATGACCATGAGGATGAGCATCCGGCGCACGAAGAGCCGCCGCCCGTGGCGTATCAGGATGAGGGCGAAGCCAATGCCGAAGAGCATTGAGAAAATGCTGTAGAACTTGCCGTCGACCAACAGGAACTGCACGTAGCGTACGACGTTGTCGATGCTTGCCGTCGTCATGGCGGCCTGCTCGTCGCTGCTGAGGAATGTCCACAGCGCAAACTCGGGGAAGTTGGCCAGTGCAATGCCCATCAGCGCCAGTCCGCGCAGCAGGTCGAGGATGAGGTGTCGTTGTTTGTCTGTCGTGGGGCCTGTCATGTCAGCGCTATTTGATTGCTTTTGAATTCCCTTTTTGTATTATCGCACATTCGAGTGCAAAGATAATACAATTTTTTTGAATAACGTGGACATATCCGGAAAATAATAATCTATCCACGGTTTTCGCGGTTGTTTTTTTAGTTTTTCGTTTTGGTTTTCGTTTTGGTTTTCGTACCTTTGCACCGTGAAACGAACAACGACAGCCGATGACAGTATGTATAGCAGAGAAGCCGAGCGTGGCCCGCGACATTGCCCGCATCCTGGGGGCTACGGGCCAGCACGACGGCTACATGGAAGGTAACGGCTACCAGGTGACGTGGACTTTTGGCCACCTGTGTACGCTGAAGGAGCCGGGCGACTACACGCCGGCGTGGAGGTCGTGGGCGCTGACCCAGCTGCCCATGGTGCCGCCGCGCTTCGGCATCAAGCTCATCGATGACCGCGGCGTGGAGAAGCAGTTTGCCACCATCGAGCGGCTGATGCAGAAGGCCGACGGCATCGTCAACTGCGGCGACGCGGGCCAGGAGGGCGAGCTGATCCAGCGCTGGGTGATGCAGAAGGCGGGCGCTACGTGCCCCGTGAAGCGGCTGTGGATATCGTCGATGACCGACGAGGCCATCCGTGAGGGCTTCGCCAACCTGAAGGACGAGCAGGACTACCAGCCGCTCTATATGGCGGGGCTTAGCCGCGCCATCGGCGACTGGCTGCTCGGCATGAACGCCACACGCCTCTACACGCTGAAGTACGGCCAGAACCGTCAGGTGCTCTCCATCGGCCGCGTGCAGACGCCCACGCTGGCCCTTATCGTGAACCGCCAGAAGGAGATTGAGAACTTCAAGCCCGAGCCCTACTGGGTGCTGGCCACCGTCTACCGCGACACCACGTTCACCGCCACGAAAGGCAAGTTCACGTCGAAGGAGGAGGGCGAGAAGGCCTTTGCCACCATCGAGGGCAAGCCGTTCACGGTGACAAAGGTAGAGAAGAAGGAGGGTAGGGAGCAGCCGCCGCAGCTGTACGACCTGACGTCGCTGCAGGTAGACTGCAACCGCAAGTTCGGCTTCTCGGCCGAGATGACGCTGAACCTCATCCAGAGCCTCTACGAGAAGAAGTACACCACCTACCCGCGCGTCGACACACAGTATCTCTCTGACGACATCTACCCTAAGTGCCCGCAGACGCTCAACGGCCTGTATCAGACACAGTTCGGCGGCGTCGCACCCTACGCGGAGTTCATCAGGCCCATCGGCGGCAAGCCGCTGAAGAAGTCGAAGCGCGTGTTCGACACGTCGAAGGTCACCGACCACCACGCCATCATTCCCACGGGCATCGCTCCCCAGTACCTGAGCGATGCCGAGCAGAAAGTGTTCGACCTCGTGGCCCGCCGCTTCATCGGCGTGTTCCTGCCTGACTGCAAGTTCTCGACGACGACGGTGCTGGGCGAGGTCGACGGCATCGAGTTCAAGGTGACGGGCAAGGAGATTCTGGACCCAGGCTGGCGCGTGGTCAGGGAAAAGACCCAAGAAGCCCCGGAAACCCAAGAAAAGAAAGACGACGACGAGGAGCGCACGCTGCCCACCTTCGTCAAGGGCGAAAGCGGCGACCACCAGCCGACGCTCACGGAGAAGTGGACGACGCCCCCACCTTATTACAATGAGGCCTCGCTGCTGCGGGCGATGGAGACGGCCGGCAAGTTCGTGGAGGACGAGACGCTCCGCGCCGCCATGAAGGAGAACGGCATCGGCCGCCCGTCGAGCCGCGCCGGCATCATCGAGACGCTCTTCAAGCGCCACTACATCAAGCGCGACCGCAAGCGACTCATCGCCACGCCGACGGGCATCGAACTGATCGACCTCATCCGCGAGGAACTGCTGAAGAGCTGCGAACTGACCGGCATCTGGGAGAAGAAGCTGCGCGACATCGAGCACCAGACATACGACGCCCAGCAGTTTATCGAGGAGCTGAAGGCGCAGGTCACAGAGATTGTCAACGAGGTGATGAGCGACCCGTCGAACCGCCGCGTCACCCTGCTCACCGATGCTGACCTGAAGAAAGTCAAGTCGCCAAAGACGGCCAAGGCACCCACGAAAACGGCTGCGAAAGCCCCGGCGAAGACCGGCTCGCCCGAGGGCCAGACCTGCCCCCTCTGCGGCAAGGGCCACATCATCCGCGGCAAGACCGCCTACGGCTGCTCTGAGTGGAAAAACGGCTGCACCTACCGGCTGCCGTTCACGTAGAATGCAGCTTTTCGGCCGTTGATACAATATTTCCCCGAGTCACGGCGTTATTAGAATGTATGCAAAGGCTTGTCACCATATTATATATAGTATTGGCGGCCGTACTCCTTGAGGGGTGCGGCGCCGATGTTGCCGTGAAGAAGGGCGACAAGTTCTACGCCCTGGGCGAATACTTCGACGCCGCCGCACAATACAAGAAAGCCTACGCCCAGACACCGACGAAGGAGCGCAAGCTGCGCGGACAGCGGGCCATGAAGATGGCCGACAGCTACCGCCGCTACAACAACACGCAGCGGGCAGTGGCTGCCTACAATAGCGCCGTGCGCTACAAGCAACAGGACTCGCTGACGCAATACTTCCTCGGACAACTGCTGATGAAGAACGGCGACTACAAGGGCGCTGCCAAGAGTTTCCAGGCGGCCATCGACAGCCTGCAACATACCGACAGCCCCTACCTTGTGCTGGCTAAGGAGGGACTGAAAGCGGCCACAGCGGCACCCGAGCTGAGGAAGAAAGACTCAAAATATTCGGTGAAGCGCGAGGAGCTGTTCAACTCACGGCGCGCCGACTACTCGCCCATGCTCTGCGGCGACGCCGACGACCAACTCTACTTCACGTCGACGCGCAACCAGGCGCAGGGCGACGAGCTGAGCGGCATCACCGGCACGAAGAACGGCGACATCTTCTTCGCACAGAAGGACGACAAGGGAAAGTGGGGCAAGCCGCAGACCATCGACTCCGAACTGAACTCAGCCTTCGACGAGGGGGCCTGCTGCTTCAGCCCCGACGGCAGGACGATGTACCTCACACTGTGCAAGACCGACCCCGACTACCCCCGCTACGCCACCATCATCAAGTCGCAGCGCAGCGATGCCTCGTGGGGCAAGCCGACGGAAGTTGTCGTAGCCAAGGACACGCTCTCGACCTTCGCCCACCCCGCCGTATCGCCCGACGGGCTGTGGCTCTACTTCGTCAGCAACATGCCCGGCGGCATGGGTGGCTACGACATCTGGCGCTGCGAGCTGACGCAGTCGGGCACGGGGCCCGTCGAGAACCTCGGCGCGCCCGTCAACACGCCGGGCAACGAGATGTTCCCCACATTCCGACCCAATGGCGACCTATACTTCTCGTCAGACGGCCACCCGGGGCTCGGCGGCCTCGACGTGTTCATTGCCAAACCCGACGAGACGGGATGGCAGCTGGAACACCCGGGCTACCCGCTGAACTCACAGGGCGACGACTTCGGACTGACGTTCGAGGGACTGCGCAACCAAGGCTACTTCTCAAGCAACCGGGGCGACGCCCGAGGCTGGGACCACATCTATTCGTTCTCGAAGTCGGAGGTGATGCTGACCGTCAAGGGATGGGTCTACGAGATGGATGGCTATGAGCTGCCAGCCGGACAGGTCTACATGGTGGGCAACGACGGCACCAACCAGAAGCTGAGCGTCAAGGGCGACGGCTCCTTTACCTACGAGATTCAGACGGGCGTCGACTACGTGCTGCTCGGCACGTGCAGCGGCTACCTGAACCACAAGGAGGAGCTGCGCGTCGACACGGCCACCGTCTCGAACGAGTACGTGCTGCAGTTCCCCCTGGCCAACATCTCGGCACCGGTGCTCATCGAGAACATCTTCTACGACTTCGACAAGGCCACGCTCAGACCCGAGTCGGCCACAGCCCTCGACCAGCTGGTGAAGTTGCTGAATGACAACCCCCACGTCACCATCGAACTGTCAGCCCATACCGACTACAAAGGCTCAAACCAATACAACGAACGGCTGTCGCAGCGCCGCGCCGAGTCGGTGGTCAACTACCTGATAGCCCACGGCATTGCCGCCGACCGGCTGACACCGAAGGGCTACGGCGAGGACAAGCCGAAGACCATCCGGCGTAAGGTGGCCGCCAAGTACCCGTTCCTGAAGGAGGGCGACGTGCTGACCGAGGACTTCGTCAAGGCACTGAAGGACGAGGAGCAGCAGGAGGCGTGTAACCAGATGAACCGCCGCACGGAGTTCATCGTGCTGCGCACCACCTATGGTATGTTCGACGAGGAAGGAAAACTGAAGAACCCGCCGACGCCCCGGCAGGCGACGGAAGAGGACGGGAACGTTAAGAACGACGATGACGACTGGTTCTAAAACGCTCCGCAGCGCACGCGGCTGACCACCTCGCCGAGAGCCAGCAGCCCCACGATTCCCACAGAGACCGCAAACGTCAGCACCTGCTGCGACGTGGGCGGCGTGTTGGCAAGCATAAGCAAGCCGTGGGCGATGATTTCCCACCCCCTAAACAGCGCAAACAGCACCACGGCCACAACGACGCAGAACACCGTCCACAGGCGGCTGAGACTCCCGACGTCGCGCCGGGGCAGTTGCTGCATCACACGGTCGGTGAATCCCTCGTCGGCCAGCTGCATCTCCTTCATCGGCCGGAACAGCTGTTCCAGAAGATCGTTATCTGTCATATCCATTCTGTCTTAAATAGTCTGCCATCTTTTCCTTGCCGCGCTTCAGGTGAGACTTCACCGTCCCCGCAGGCATCTTCGTTATCCCGGCAATCTCGTCGATGGCGTAACCGTCGACAAGCTGCAGGGTGATACAAGTACGCTCCTCGTCGCGAAGCTGGGCGAGAGCGTTGTAGAGGTCCATCTCCAGCGAAGAATGTGGGGTGACGAGCGTGTTCACTTTCAGCTGTTCGCAGCCCACTTCCGGCTTCGTGCTTCTGCAGTGGTCGTACCACACGTTGTAAGCAATCCGCGTGAGCCACGTCAGGAAGCTCGACGTGCCGCGATACTGCGAGATATGGGTGTAAGCCTTCAGGAACGTGTCCTGTGCCAGGTCGTCGCTCAGCATCTCGTCGCCCAACGTCTGGCTCAGGAAGAACCGGCGCACAGGCGACTGATATTCGCGCATCAGCCGGTCGAAAGCCTGCTTGTTGCCGAATACCGCCACCTGCGTAGCGAGAGAGATGTCATTGAGCCGTCCCACACGAATAGCTTATAGTTTGTGCTTCTCGGGCATCACAATCCACAGCACGAAGTAGAACAGCACGCCGCAGAAGGCCGTGAAGATGGAGAGGAAGGCGTAAGCCACACGCACCATCACGGGGTCGAAGTCGAAATACTCTGCCAGTCCGCCACATACTCCGGCAAATACTCTGTCGTCAGAGCGCATCAGTTTCTTTTCCATAGTTTCTTTTTATGTTTAATGATTCTTCGATGTCTTCACAATAGCCAGCTTGCCCAGTCCGATGACCGTCACCAGAATACCGACGCCAACGCCCAGCGTGCTGCCGATGTAGCCGAAGAAGGCCAGCAACCCGATGCCGAGGAACGTCTGGCGCAGACCCTTCTGCCACAGCTCGTCGTCGGTCTCCTTGCGGTCAACGAACAGCTCGTCGGGAATGGGCTGCCCCTGCTTCATGGCCATCTCTGCCATCTTCATCTTCTGTTTGCGGTTCTTGTAGAGGAAGAAGAAGAGCAGCGCTAGAATGACAATCGGCGAAACGACAAAGATGATGACCAGCACCGACAGGACGAACGTCATGCCCATCAATCCATCGACACCGATGTTGCCGAAGATGTCGCTCACGATGCCGCCGCCGTTCACGTAGCCTCCGATGCGGTGGTGACGGCTGACCACCGTCGAGTCGTCGGCCGTCTGGGTCGTGTCGCTGTACGCCTCCAGCGCGTCGTCCTGTCCGGTGGAGTCGACCAGTTCTTCCGTGGCCTTCGGATTCTTACTCTGAGCCGTCGCCGTCTGCCCCATTGCCAGGGTCAGCAGCATTGCCATTGCTATCAGATACTTTTTCATAATTCTGTCTCCTTTTTGTTGTTTCTTTGAACGTTAGACGTAACAAAGCGGGAAATTGTTGCAAAGTTCGCAGTTTTTTTTTAATTTTGCACCCGAAAAGCAGAAAAATGATGCAATTGCCAGAGGATTTTGTAAGGAGCACCCGCGAGACGATGGGTGAAGAGCGGTTCCAGCGGTATCTGGAATCGTTCGGCGAGGACGTTCCCGTCAGCATCAGACTCAATCCGCTGAAGGTTGACAGCCACGAATGGACGGTTGCTGGCGGCGAGCCTGTCCCCTGGTGCCGGGGCGGCTACTACCTGCCCTGCCGCCCCAACTTCACGATGGACCCGCTGCTGCACGCCGGATGCTACTACGTCCAGGAGGCAGCGTCGATGTTTCTCGACGAGGTGCTGCGCCAACACCTGCCCCAGCGCCAGCTGACGGCCCTTGACCTCTGTGCTGCACCGGGCGGGAAGTCAACGCTGATGGCGGCGGCACTGCCCGATGGCAGCATGCTCTACTCTAACGAGCCGGTACGCCAGCGGGCCAGCATCCTGGCTGAGAACGTTGCGAAGTGGGGCTATCCGAACCACATCGTCACCAACCAATACCCCGAGTCCTACCGCAAGTCGAAGTTACGCTTCGACGTCATCCTCTGCGATGTCCCCTGCTCAGGCGAAGGTATGTTCCGCAAGGACCCGGCCACCATCCGCGAGTGGAGCCGGCAGAACGTGGAGCGGTGCTGGCAGTTGCAGCGCGACATCGTCAGCGATGCTTGGGCGTGCCTGAACGACGGCGGTCTGCTCATCTACAGCACCTGCACCTTCAACACCCGAGAGAACGAGGAGAACGTCCGTTGGATCTGCGAGGAGTTCGGAGCCGAAGTCCTGCCCGTCGACGTCAGCCCCGCGTGGAACATCACTGGTTCGCTGCTCCCGGGCTTCGATCTGCCCGTCTACCGCTTCATCCCCGGCATCACCCGCTCGGAGGGACTGTTCATGGCGGTTTTGCGCAAGAAAGGCAAAACTCGGAACCCCCCACCAACCTCCCCCTCGGGGGAGATTGGTGGGGGGTTGTTGGTAGCCTCCCCCCCTCGGGGGGAGGTTGGTGGGGGGGTCGTGCCGCTGACCTACCCTCAAGCCATCGCCTACCTCCGGGGCGAAGCCCTCGTACTGCCCGAGGACACCCCACGCGGCATTGTCACCGTCAGTTTCCTCGGCTATCCTTTAGGAACGGCGAAAAACATCGGCACGCGGGCCAACAACCAGTATCCCAAAGAATGGCGAATCAAGACTACCCATATCAACAACGATTATGAAGCAATACTTAGACATACTTAACCGTATCCTGACCGAGGGCACCCAGAAGGGCGACCGCACAGGAACAGGCACCATCAGCATCTTCGGAACGCAGTCGCGCTATGATTTAGCGGACGGATTCCCCCTGCTGACGACGAAGAAACTACATTTGAAGTCAATCATCTACGAACTGCTATGGTTCCTCAAGGGCGACACCAACGTGCGCTGGCTGCAGGAGCACGGGGTGCGCATCTGGAACGAGTGGGCCGACGAGAACGGGGAATTAGGTCCCGTCTACGGCCACCAGTGGCGGTCGTGGCCCGACTACAAGGGCGGCACCATCGACCAGATACAATACGTGCTCGACCAGCTGAAGACGAACCCCAACTCGCGCCGGATGATCGTCTCGGCGTGGAACGTGGCCGAAGTCAATGAGATGGCACTGCCCCCGTGCCACACCATCTTCCAGTTCTACGTGGCCGACGGGCGGCTAAGCCTGCAACTCTACCAGCGCTCGGCCGACACTTTCCTCGGCGTGCCGTTCAACATTGCCTCGTATGCTTTGCTGCTCTTGATGATGGCCCAGGTTACGGGCTTCGAAGCGGGCGACTTTGTCCACACCACAGGCGACACCCACCTCTATCTGAACCACTTGGACCAGGCCCGCCTGCAACTGACCCGCGAGCCGCGCCCCTTGCCACGGATGGTGCTGAACCCCGACGTGAAGTCGCTGTTCGACTTCACATACGAGGACTTCCAGCTTGAGGGCTACGACCCGTGGCCCCACATCAAGGCTGAGGTAAGTGTCTAAGCGCTACATCGTGACCTCGACTACGTGCTTGCCTGCCGTATAGGGAATGACGTTACCCTTGACGGGGTGACCGTCGAGTATAATCTGCCTGACACCTTTCTGTGAGCCGTTGGGGTGGATAGTGATGTCGTAGTCGGCATCGCGGAACTTACGCTGCACGGTGTAGTCGCCTGCCATTTCGGGCAGACAGGGGTCGATGCGCAAGCCGTCATAGTCGGGCTTGATGCCGAGAATAAACTCCGAGACGGTGTACCACATCCAGGCAGCCGTTCCCGTCAGCCACGAGTTCTTGCCCTCGCCGGGCTTGAAAGCGTCCTTACCCGCCACCATCTGGCAGTTCACGTAAGGCTCCACCTTGTGCAGCGTCTGATGTTTCTCTTCCACATAGCTGGGCAGAATCTTGGTGTAGTGGCTCCAGGCATCGTTGCCGCGCCCGGCAATGCACTCGCCGATGATGACCCACGGGTTGTTGTGGCAGAAGATTCCCGCGTTCTCCTTGTAGCCTTCGGGATAGCTCGAAATCTCGCCGTACTCGTAGATGTACTTCGTGAAGGCGGGGTTGTTGAGCACCATACCGTGTTCGCACTCTAAGTACTTCTTGCATGAGTCGAGGCTCTTGGCCACCATGCCATCGTCGGCACCAATCTCAGCCATCGTACACCAACCTTGTGACTCAATGAATATCTTGCCTTCCTCGCACTCGTTCGAACCAATCTTATTGCCATAGAAGTCGTAGGCACGGAGATACCATTCGCCGTCCCAGCCATGCTTCTTCACAGCCTCAATCATAGCATCGACAGCGCGCTGCACCCGCTGCCCCTCCTCGTGCTTTGCGATTTTATCGCAAAGCGCCACATACTCCTTGCCCGTCACCACGAACAGGCCGGCAATCATCAGCGACTCAGCCTTTGTGCCCTCTGAGACGTTCTCGGTGGTTTGGAAGCTCTCGTTGGGATCCCATGAGAAGCAGTTCAGGTTCAGACAGTCGTTCCAGTCGGCGCGCCCGATGAGCGGCAGCAGGTGCGGCCCAAGGTTGCCCGCGACGTGGTCGAGACTGACCTTCAGGTGCTCAAACAGCGTCACCTCCGTACCAGGCTGATTGTCGAAGGGCACCATCTCGTCGAGAATCGTGAAGTCGCCAGTCTCCTTGAGATAGGCCACCGTGCCGAAGACGAGCCAGCATGAGTCGTCGTTGAAGCCGCCGCCGATGTCGTTGTTGCCGCGCTTGGTCAGGGGCTGGTACTGGTGGTAGCAGCCGCCGTCGGTGAACTGCGTAGAGGCTATGTCGATGATGCGCTGGCGGGCACGGAACGGAATCTGGTGGACGAAGCCGACGATGTCCTGGTTGGAGTCGCGGAAGCCCATGCCGCGCCCGATGCCGCTCTCGAAGAATGAGGCCGAGCGCGAGAAGTTGAACGTCACCATGCACTGGTACTGGTTCCAGATGTTCACCATGCGGTCAAGCTTCGGGTTGGAAGACTTTACCTTATATATATTTAGGAGCCGGTCCCAATAGTCGTTCAGCTCGCCAAAAGCCTTGTCCACCTTTTCGGTGGTGTCGAAGCGGCGGATGAGTGCGTGTGCCTTCTCCTTGTTGATTACTTGGGGAGCCGAGAATTTCTTGTCCTGCTCGTTCTCCACATAGCCGAGTAGGAATACGAAGTCCCGCTGCTCGCCAGGCTGCAGCGTCACCTCGATATAGTGCGAGGCAATGGGGCTCCAGCCGTGGGCGTGGCTGTTGCGGGGACGGCCTTCGGCGACGGCATCGGGGTTACTGAACTCGCTGTAGAGGCCGACGAACGACTCGCGGTCAGTATCGAAGCCCTGTATCTCGGTGTTCACGTGGTAGAACGCATAGTGGTTGCGGCGCTCGCGGTATTCCGTCTTGTGGTAAATCGTACTGCCTTCTATCTCAACTTCACCCGTCGAGAAATTGCGCTGGAAGTTCTCCATGTCGGTAGCAGCATTCCACAGACACCACTCCTCGAAGGAGAAGAGCTTCAGCGTCTTCACCTCCTGACTCTGGTTCGTCAGCGTCAGCTTCTGCACTTCTGCCCACGTCTTCAACGGTACGAAGAAGAGCACCGAGGCCTCCACCAGGTTCTTGCGGCCCGTGATGCGTGTGTAGCCCATGCCGTGGCGGCACTCGTAGAAGTCGAGCGGCGTCTTGCAGGGCTTCCAGCCGGGGCTCCATGCCGTGTCGCCTTCTTTGATATAGAAATACCTTCCCCCGTTGTCCATTGGCACATTGTTGTAGCGGTAGCGGGTGATGCGGCGGAACTTGGCATCCTTGTAGAAGCTGTAGCCGCCGGCGGTGTTGGAGATGAGCGAGAAGAAGTCCTCGTTGCCTAAGTAGTTAATCCAGGGCCAGGGAGTTTGGGGATTGGTGATGACATACTCGCGGTGCTCGTCGTCAAAGTAGCCGTAGCGTTTCTGTTGTTCCATAGTCCTTAAATTTGTTTCCGTTTGCAAAAGTAAACCAAAAATCTGGGACAGCCAAACAAAATCGTTAAAGTTTCATATTTTCATACGCCCAAGACGCTACGTGTCGGGAAAAAGTACTAACTTTGCAGGTAGTGTTCACAAATAATCGGAGAAAATGAGAAGAACGGCATTCACATTTCTATTAGCATTGGTTGGCATGACATTATTCGGACAGACATATTCAGCCCTGTGGAGACAGGCGGACGAGGCAGGGGAAAAGGACTTGCCCCGCACACAGTACGACGTACTGATGAAGATAGTCAGCAAGGCTCAGAAGGAGGGTGAATACGGACAGCTGATGGCAGCCGAACTGGCTGGCAGCCGCGTGATGGCCACCATAGCCCCCGACTCGCTGCAGCCCGCCGTCGAAAGGATGGAGCAGCGCTACCGGGCGGCAACCGACAAGGCTCTTTCTGCCGTCTATGCCACGGTGCTGAAGAAGATCTACGCCGACAACAGCGAATTAGAGAAGCAGGAAGAACTGACGGTGACGCTCGATGCCGAGACCTGCGAGCGGCTGGCCGCCGTGAAGGCTGCCGACTATAAGCCGCTGACCATCATCGGGCACGACAGCAAGCTGTTCGACGACGATATGCTCAGCGTCGTCGGCTATGTACTGGAAGACTTCCAGTCTCTGCACGACTACTACGACAAGGCCGGCAAGCGCCGGGCTGCGATGATGACGGCCTTGGAGATAGCCCGCCGGAACCGCGTGCCAGGCGACGCGAAGTACGACGATGCGCCATACATCGCAATCCTCGACTCGCTCATCGACCTCTACGGCGACCTGCCCGAGGCAGCCGAGCTGGCCATCGTGCGCTATAACTATATGCGCGAGCACACCGACGCTACTACAGAACAATGTTGGGACTACACCGAGCAGGCCATCAAGCGCTGGAACGGCTATCAGCGTACCAACGTCCTGCGTAATGCACAGATTGACCTGACCACCCGTATGTTCAGTGCCACATTAGAGAAGAGCGTGGCACTGCCCGACACGCCCCAGGAACTGACCATCTCCAGCGCCCGCAACATTGACCAGCTGACGATGCACATTTTCCGCGCGAAGGTCAAGGGCAATAACAGTCTCAATCCCAATTACGACAAAGACTACAAGAAGCTGGAGCCGCTGCTGACAGAGTTGCCTGAGCTACAGGTGACGCACCACTACAGCGGGAAGAAAGCCTACGACGTGTTCACAGACTCGATGGAGGTGCCCGCTCTGCCCGTCGGTGTCTATATGATCGAGCTGCGGAGCAACCCTGCGACCAAAGGCAACCGGCAGCTTCTCTACGTCAGCAACGTCAGGGTGATGACGCTTTCCCTGCCAGAGAACAAGATACGCTACGTCGTGGTCGATGCCGCCGAGGGCCGGCCCGTCAGCGGTGCAACCGTCGAGCTGTGGGGCTACCTCAACGGCCGCAGCGACCAGCTGATGGCCACACTGACGACTGATGCCAAGGGCGAAGCCACATACCAGTATAACAGGCAACGCCCGACAAGCGTATATGCCTTCACGCCGACTGACGACGCCTGTCCGCCGACAAATGAATACGGGAATTTCTACACCAGCAGAATCGACAGTCACGTGGAGCAGACACGGTTCTTCACCGACCGTTCCGTCTACCGCCCCGGCCAGACGGTACACGTGGCAGCCATCAGCTACGAGGTGACAGACGGCTACCGGCAGAAAGCCTTGGGAAACCGCGAACTGAAGCTGACGCTGCGCGATGCCAACTACAAAGAAGTGGCCCAGAAGACACTGACGACTGACAAATACGGTTCGTGTGCCACGGAGTTCACGCTGCCTGGCAACGGTCTGACCGGGAGATTCACTATCGAGGGGGCGAACGGCTCTTGCAGCTTCCGGGTTGAGGAGTACAAGCGCCCGACGTTTGAGGTGGAATTCGACAAGGTGACTGAGGACTACAAGGACGGCGACACCTTGGAGGTCAGGGCGACAGCCCGCTCCTACGCCGGCGTGCCCGTTCAGGAAGCCAAGGTGAAGTACAAGGTGGTGCGCCGCCGTTCGATATGGTGGTGGAGCTATTCGTCCTACTGGAACCACGGCTATATCGGTGCCGCCTCCAATGACGAGACACTGGCCGAGGGCGAGGCCGTGACCGCCGGCGACGGCACCTTCACGGTGAAGATGCCGATGGTGCTGCCAAAGACCGACTTCCCGACGTTCTACAACTTCATCTGCGAGGCCGACGTCACCGATCAGGGCGGCGAGACCCACCAGGGCCAGCTGTCGCTGCCCCTGGGCAACCGCAAGACGGTGCTTGCCTGCGACCTGCCCGAGCAGATGCGTGCCGACCAGATGCAGCAGGTGAAGTTCCACCTGCGCAATGCCGCCGGCAACGACATCGACGCAGAAGTGAAATACCGAATAGACAACGGAAAGTGGCAGACGGTGCCAACCAACGTTCTATGTTCGCTCTTCAGCAGTCAATGTAAGAGCGGCAAGCATCAGCTGGAGGCCGTCTGTCAGGGCGACACACTGAAGCAGGACTTCGTGGTCTTCTCGCTCGACGACAAGCGGCCTGCCACCGAGACCGACGACTGGTTCTATCAGTCTGACAGCCGGTTCCCCAACGACGGCAGCCCCGTCGTCATTCAGGTGGGCACGTCGGCACCTGACGCCCACATCGTCTACAGCATCATCAGCAGCAACGGCATGATCGAGAACGGTGCGGTGGAACGCTCAAACGAACTGCTTAACCGCAAGTTCACTTATAAGGAGGAATACGGCAACGGACTGACGCTGACCTTTGCCTGGATGAAGCAGGGCAAGTGCTACACGCATACGGCACACATCGAGCGTCCCTTGCCCGACAAGCGGCTGACGCTGAAGTGGCAGACCTTCCGCGACCGGCTGACACCCGGCCAGCAGGAGGAGTGGGCACTGACGGTCGCCAATCCCGACGGCACCCC
Organism: uncultured Prevotella sp.; assembly: GCA_905235325.1. Lineage (GTDB taxonomy): Bacteria > Bacteroidota > Bacteroidia > Bacteroidales > Bacteroidaceae > Prevotella. Next base: position 21,428 of record CAJOLE010000023.1, read on the forward strand.
GGCCGATGCCCAGCTCATGGCCACGCTCTACGACAAGAGCCTCGACCAGATAACGGCCCACCGCTGGTACTTCTCTCTCCGGCATTCTCTGCCTCTTCCTACTACGCAGTGGCGTTTTGGTGTCTGGGGCAGTCTCAAACTCAACGGCTCGCTCTACCAGGCGCGCCTGGCGGCTCCCGCGCTCGTGTTCAGCAGCTTCGACGAGTCGCTCTTTCCAAAGCCTTGGGCAATTGGCAGTTACCATACGAGGGCTCTCGGTGCAGCAAGAGTCATGTACAAGTCGGCGATGGCCGTTGAAGAGTCTGCACCGATGGTGCTGAACGAGGTCGCGGTTGATGAGGTCCGGCAAACGTCAGACACGGACGAAGCCCTGCAGGGCCGGATAGCCGGGCTCGACGTTGCCGAAAAGAGAAGCAGCAAGCAGTCGGCACAGACTGGCGACGAAGGAGACGCCGTGCCCGACGTGACGTTGCGTGAGAACCTGCAGGAGACGGCGTTCTTCTATCCGCAGCTGGCAGCCGACTCCACAGGGCTGGTGACGCTGAAGTTCACCCTGCCCGAGAGTCTGACGACGTGGCGCTTCATGGGACTGGCCCACACCGCCGACCTCTGCTACGGCACAATAGAGGGTGAGACCGTAGCCAAGAAAGACCTGATGGTGCAGCCCAACATGCCCCGATTCCTGCGCGAGGGCGACCAGGCCACCCTCTCGGCCCGCGTCATCAACACCAGCGACGGCGACCTCAGCGGAACGGCCTACCTGACGCTCACCGACCCCGACACCGAGAAGGTCGTCTATACGCAGAAGGCACCGTTCACGGTGAAAGCCGGCGAGACCACCAGTGTCACGTTCAGCGTCTCATCTCTCAGCTCGAATATCCCACTCCTGATATGCAAGGTGATGGCCACGACCGACAAGTTCAGCGACGGCGAGCAGCACTACCTGCCCATCCTGCCCAACCGCGAGCGCGTCACCGTGACCTATCCCTTCACGCAGAACGAGCCGGGCACGAAGACCATCGACCTGACGCAGCTGTTTCCTGCCCAAAGTAACGAAGCCCCCTCGGGAGCCGTATGGGAGGCTAAGCTGACCATCGAATATACCAACAACCCTGCCTGGCTGATGATTCAGGCCCTGCCCGCCATCGGCCATCCCTACGACAACTGTGCCGTCTGTCAGGCGGCCTCGTTCTACGCCAACAGCATCGGCAAGTACATCATCGACCAGGTGCCGCAGGCCAAGACCGTCTTCGAGCAGTGGAAGCGCGAGACGGGCAGCGAGACCACCCTGCAGAGCCAGCTTGAGAAGAACCAGGAGCTGAAGGACCTCGTGCTCACCGAGACCCCGTGGGTGGCCGATGCCGACCGCGAGACCGAGCAGCGCCAGCGACTGGCCGACTTCTTCGACGAGAACATGATGCAGCAGCGCCTGCAGTCGGCCCTCGACAAGCTCGGCAAGCTGCAGCGCAGCGACGGCTCCTGGAGCTGGTGGCCCGAGATGCCCGGCTCTACCTACATGACCGTCACCGTAGCCGAGATGATGGTGCGCCAGAACGCGATGATGGGCGAACAGGAAACGACCAAAGATATGCTCAAGGGCGCGATAAAGTTCCTCGGCCGTGAGATGGTGGAACGGGTGGCCGAGATGAAGAAGCAGGAGAAGAAAGGCCATAAGCCCGTGTTCCCCAGCATCACCGCCCTCGAGTGGCTCTACATCTGCAAGCTCGACGGCCGCCAGCTGCCCAACAACGTCAGGGAGGCCAACGACTACCTCATCAAGCTGCTGAAGAAGGAGACGAATCGGCAGACCATCTACGAGAAGGCTCTGTCGGCCATCATCCTCGACTCGCCGACCTACATCAAGAGCCTGAAGGAGTACACCGTCTACAAGGAGGAGATGGGCCGCTACTACGACACGCCGCGCGCCGGCTACTCGTGGCGCGACTACCGCATACCGACGCAGGTGGCTGCCATAGAGGCCATCATGCGGCTGACACCCGACGACCGGCAGACGCTCGACGAGATGCGCCGCTGGCTCCTCCAGGAGAAGCGCACGCAGGCCTGGGACACCCCGATTAACTCGGTAGACGCCGTCTATGCCTTCATGGACCCCAAGAACACCACAATGCCCATCCTCCCCATGACCCCCAGCCCCATGACCCGTCTGTCACTCGACAACCATCCCCTTGAGACTCCGAAGGCCACCGCCGGCATCGGCTACGTGAAGACCGCCAAGCCCTATCAGGGCGAGAAAGCCTTCACCGCCGAGAAGCAGAGCGAGGGCACCAGCTGGGGGGCTGTCTATGCACAGTTCATGCAACCCACCGCCGACATCCGCGACCAGGCCAGCGGCGTCAGCGTCCGCCGCGAACTGCTGACTGCTGACGGCCAGCCGCTGACGGCCGCCAAAGTCGGCGACCGCGTGAAGGTGCGCCTGACCATCCAGAGCGAGCGCGACCTCGACTTCGTGCAGCTGCACGACAAGCGGGCGGCCTGCATGGAGCCCCTCAGCCAGCTGAGCGGCTACAATTGGCGCGGCGGCTACTACACGACGCCCCGCGACAACGCGACGAACTACTACTTCGACCGGCTGCCGAAGGGCAAGCACGTGGTCGAGACCGAATACTATATTGACCGTGCCGGACAGTACGAGACGGGCACCTGCACCGTGCAGTGCGCCTACGCCTCGGAGTATCGTGGCACCACTCACTCACAAACTCTCAAAGTAAACAATGACAAATAGACTGAAGATTGCAGCGCTGTTGGCACTGGCTGCAACCTCTGCCAGTGCCCAAAGATTATCTATCACGAAACCGACCATCGACATGGGCCGCACGGGCTACGAGATGCCCGTGACGGCAACCTTCGAGATGCGTAACCGCGGACTGCGCCGACTGGTCATCCAGGACGTCGTGCCCGACTGCAGCTGCACACGGGTGGAATATCCCAAGGGCGAGATAGGCATCGGCGACAAGTTTACCATCAAGATGACCTACGACGCCCGGATGCTCGGCCACTACCACAAGCAGGCCGCCGTCATCTCGAACGGCTCCAAGACGCCCGTCTACATCACGATGACGGGCGTCGTACTGGCCGACCTCATGGACTACAGCGGCGCCTACCCCTACGACTTCAACAATCTGCTGAGCGACAAGAACTACCTGGAGATTGACAACGTGAAGCGCGGCGAACAGCTACAGTTCGAGATGGCCGTCATGAACAACGGCACAACCATCATGCAGCCCAACATCCAGCACCTGCCCCCCTACCTCTCGGCGCAGGCTTATCCCGAGCGGCTGTCGCCCGGCCACCACGGGAAGATTGTCTTCACGCTGAACTCAGAGAAGATCCACGACTACGGGCTCACCCAGACGTCGGTCTATCTGGCACAGCAGTTGGGCGAGAAGGTGAAGGATGAAACCGAGATAGCCGTCTCGGCGGTCCTGCTGCCCCCCGTCACGGAAACGGCCGGGGCGCGCCCCCAGCTGGTGCTCTCCGACACAATCCTTGACCTCCGGTTCGGCGGCAAGTCGAAGCGGTCGGGCGACGTCACGCTGACCAACACCGGCCAGTCGCGCCTCGACATCACGTCGCTGCAGATGTTCACCCGTGGTCTGAAGGTGACGCTCGGCAAGAGCCGCCTGCAGCCCGGCGAGTCGACGAAGCTCAAGATTACCGCCGTTGCCGGCGACCTGAAGAAAGCCCGCAGCATCCCCCGTGTGCTGATGATCACCAACGACCCGCAGCAGGCCAAGGTCGTCATCACCGTCAATGCCCAATAACCCCACAGCCCATAACCCCCAAATAGCCCATCAACCCAATGGAACACCCCGAAAACAGCGCCGAATATGCCGGTCTCCAAGTGAACAGCGGCGTCGAGCAGCAGTCAATCATCAACCCCTACCTGCAGCGCGGACGTTTCCGTCGCCGCGAACTCTCCGTCAGCGAGATGGTCGAGGGCATCCGCCGCGGCGACGTCACCATCCTCTCGCAGGCTGTCACGCTCATCGAGAGCGTCAACCCCGACCACCAGCAGAAAGCCCAGGAGGTCATCAACCGCTGCCTGCCCTACAGCGGCAACAGCATCCGCGTGGGCATCAGCGGCGTTCCCGGAGCAGGCAAGTCTACCAGCATCGACGAGTTCGGCATCCACGTGCTGCGCGAGCATGGCGGCAAGCTGGCCGTCCTCGCCATCGACCCCAGCAGCGAGCGCAGCAAGGGCAGCATCCTCGGCGACAAGACGCGCATGGAGAAGCTCGCCCAGCACCCCGCCTCGTTCATACGCCCCAGCCCGTCGGCAGGCTCACTCGGCGGCGTGGCCCGCAAGACGCGCGAGACCATCATCCTCTGCGAGGCGGCAGGCTTCGACAAGATTTTCGTCGAGACGGTCGGCGTGGGACAGTCGGAGACGGCCTGCCACTCGATGGTCGACTTCTTCCTGCTCATCCAGGTGGCCGGCACGGGCGACGAGCTGCAGGGCATCAAGCGCGGCATCATGGAAATCAGCGACGGCATCGTCATCAACAAGTGCGACGGCGACAACGTCGACCGCTGCCAGATGGCAGCCACCAACTTCCGCAACGCCCTCCACTTCTTCCCCATGCCCGAGAGTGGCTGGCAGCCCAAGGTGCTCTGCTACAGCGGCTTCTACGGTCTGGGCATCAAGGAGATCTGGGATATGATCTACCAGTACATCGACTTCGTCCGCCACAACGGCTACTTCGACTACCGCCGCAACGAGCAGGCCAAGTACTGGATGTACGAGAGCATCAACGAACACCTGAAGAACTCGTTCTACAACAACAAGACGATTCAGGCCCGGCTCGCCGCCGCCGAGCAGGCCGTCCTCGCTGGACAGAAGACCAGCTTCGTGGCCGCCCAGGACCTGCTCGACATTTACTTCAATTCCCTCCGCCCATAATGCCCAAATTGCCCACAATGCCTATCAAAATCGAGATCGACACCGGCAGCGGCTTCTGCTTCGGCGTGACCACCGCCATCAAGAAGGCTGAGGAGGAACTGGCAAAGGGCACCGCACTCTACTGCCTCGGCGACATCGTCCACAACGGCATGGAGTGTGAGCGACTGCGCAGGATGGGGCTCATCACCATCAACCACGACGAGATGGCCCGCCTCCACGATGCCAAGGTGCTGCTGCGCGCCCACGGCGAGCCGCCCGAGACCTACGAGCTGGCGCGCCGCAACAACATCGACATCATCGACGCCACCTGCCCCGTGGTGCTCCAGCTCCAGAAGCGCATCAAGCAGCAATACGAAAGTTCACCGGCTGTAGGAGGGGCCGCCATCGTCATCTTCGGAAAGAAAGGCCACGCCGAGGTGCTCGGTCTCGTAGGCCAGACGAAGGGCACAGCCACCGTCATCGAGAGTTTCGACGAGGCAAAGAAGCTCGACTTCACCCGCGACATCTACCTCTACTCGCAGACAACGAAGTCGCTCGACGAGTTCCACCGCATCATCGCCTACATCCAGCAGCACATCAGCCCCACGGCCACCTTCAGGAGCTTCGACACCATCTGCCGCTCGGTGGCCAACCGCATGGGGGGCATCGCGCAGTTTGCCGTGCGCCACGACCTCATCCTCTTCGTCTGCGGACGCAAGAGTTCTAACGGAAAAGTCTTGTTCAACGAGTGCCAGCGCGTCAACCCCAATACCCACCTCGTGGAAGGTCCCAGCGAGATTGACCCCAAATGGCTCGACGGCGTCACCACGGTCGGCATCTGCGGCGCCACCTCCACTCCCAAGTGGCTGATGGAGCAGTGCCGCGACGCCATAAACGCCATACCTATTGACAAAAAATAATAGCCGAAAGTTTTGTGCATTCGTTTCTTTTTCGTAACTTTGCTGCCGAGAAAATACAAAACGCTTATGTCACGCGAACAAATAATAGACAAGCACAGGAACCTCTTTTGGTACACACCTGATGACCAGAAACACGACATCAGCGATGCCCTACTTGTGGAACGAATTCTCAACGACGGCACGCTCGACGATTTCCGTGAATTAATGGCCACCCTTGGCGGCAAGCGTGTGGCTGAAGTATTCTTTTCTGCTACCGGACGACAAAAGCAAAACTACTATCCTGAAATTTATCATTTTTTCTCACTTGTCCTCATGCATAGCGAGATACTCAACGACCGACAGCGCGAATTGCTGCCACTTTTGGCGCAGTTCCGTCGCGAGTACTACCTCGTGGGAGGTACAGCCATCGCCCTCTATATTGGTCACCGTCGCTCTATTGACTTCGACCTGTTCAAGCCGTCGGCCATCAACCACAAGCGCAACCTCGACAAAATTTCAGCTACGCCTTACAAGCACACCATCACCCGCCGAGTCACCGAGCAGATGAACCTTGTCGTCAACGACGTCAAGCTCACCTTCTTCCAATATCCTTTCCCCATCGAGCCTACCGCCCGTTTCGAGGCCATCTTCCGCCTGCCCTCTTTGCTTCAGCTGGCAGCTATGAAGGCCTACGCCTTAGGCCGCCGATCCAAGTGGAAGGACTACGTTGACCTCTACATTCTGCTCCGCGATCATTTCACTATTACTGACATATCCACTGAGGCCACACGCATATTCGGCGAACTATACTCCGAGAAGATGTTCCGGTCACAGCTATGCTACTTTGACGACATCGATTACACCGAAGCTGTAGATTGGATTATTCCTAATCCACCGACTGACGAGGAAATCCGGCAGACACTCATAGAAGTTGCTACCCAACAATTATAAAAGTCACTAATGTGGTAGAGGTACCTAAATCGCTGGAAAGTCCTTTGTAGAAAGGGGAAACGAATAGGTAGGTCTCTGCGCGAGACATACCTCATACATACCTGAGACATACCTCAGATATACCTCTCAGATAGGTACCTCTAAGGTAGGTCTCAGGTATATGTCAGGTATATGTCAGAAACAGACATACCTTGCGGGAATGCCTTTCTGCAAAGGTGTTTTGAGCGATTTAGGTATATCTCCCACCTTTTTATGAATTAGTGGTCAACGCCAAAGTGCTGAACGAGAGCCTCACCGCTACCCGCCAGTAAACGTCACGTTTACCGCCGGGTACAGGCACGTTTACTGGCGGGTAAGTAAGCATTAGCATCCTGCAACTCTTATTCAAAAAAAGGACTGATTAGATGCTATCCTATAAATTTTCTCCGAATCGCTTGGCGGTTCGAATTTCTTTTTGTATCTTTGTCCCCGACTCAGGTAGCCCTTTAGGGCGAGCGGGTCAAAACTTAGTGGTAAAAGGACGTTTACTAACGTTATCTTCGGCCGTCGAATCTCGCACATTCTGGCCTCGGAAGATACGCAACCGAAACGTCCACTTTGGGTGTATTGTACCCTGTCCGTTCTTTTATTGGCGGGCAGTCTCAATATATCTTGACGTGGGCTATCTCGAGTTGCTTATCCTGAGGCAAGGCAATGCGAGAGCCCGACGGCGGGATAAGTGAGAAGTAGAGCACCCACGTCTTTACGTTTAACACCTTTAATTGCCGAATCCGGGTAGCTATACGCATTTAGAGAATCGATTATGCCAGAAAGAGTTTATCATTACACGTCTTTAGATGCATTGGTTGGCATTCTGAAGAAGGAAGAAATTGACGATTCTTCAGGAAAAAGGAAAAAACAGAATTCTTTGACATTTTGGGGAAGTCGTTATGATTGTATGAATGCCCAACAGGACTATCTTTTTGCGTCTAAGGTAGTCTTGCCAAAAATCTTAAAAGCATTAGAGTTGCGAGCAGACATCAGTGAAGATATACTTATTGAACAAACGAGTAGGTATCCACTTTAAATAAAATTGATAATATGAAACAGTTAAAGTACACATTATTGGTTTGCATACTCAGTATGCTAAATCTTTCTGAGACAAGAGCTCAAGGTCTTTCACTTTCATTTAATTTAAGTGAAACCGATACGCTGGCAAACATGATTGCAGAGAGTAAAAAATATGATATTACTGAGTTGACATTATCGGGTGTCATAAATATTCCTAATGCCGATTATATAATAGACTTGAATAATAAAGGATCCCTGCAAAAAATAGATTTGTCTAATGTCACTGAATTACATGGGGCAACAATTAAAAGGATTCGAGTATATGGTAAAGAAGGTGAAAAAGTCTTGTCGTATTATGAAAGTCCAGTAACATGGATGTACAAGATAATTGAGGATTATTTGGGATGGGATGGTACAACTTCTACGAATCATCAATATGAAGCATCAATTGAAGTAATAGATGTTCTCAATATCAATGGATTTACTCGACAATTTATTGTCGATTATGGAAGGTTTGGCTGTTGGAAAGGAACAAAAAAATTTGGGTATTCTGACAAATGGCCTAAAGATGTTTTCTGTAATTGTTCCTTTTACAAATTTGTAATGCCCAACAATTTGATTACAGTAGGCGGCTCAGACCGTAGTTTCTGTCCTCAAAATGCAAATACTATTGTATTCGGTGAAAAAATCCAAAAGATCGACAATTATGCATTCAAAGGAGCATATTTGGGCAGGATTGAATTTACCTCGAATATTTCTACTATAGGGAATGGGGCATTTGAGGGCGCACGAGGTGGTTTGCTCACAAAAAATTTCTTTGATAATTTAACAAGTATAGGTAATTCTGCCTTTAAAGATAGTTATCTCGTACCTAATAATTTATCGTTATTATGTATTAAAGAACTTGGTGAAAAGGCATTTATGAACACTCTCGCTGAAAATGTTGAAATTGGAGACGAATTACTGTTCGTTTCTAATGAAACATTTGCGGATTGTATCAATTTGCAAAGATTCAGAAGTGGTGCGAATATAAGAAAAATAGGAATTGGGTCATTTTCTGGATGTAAAAAGCTCAAAGAGATTCAATTGCCTTATGGTTTGTCCTATATCGGTAATTATGCTTTTGCAGATGATACATCAATGGTTAAATTTTCTGTTCCGGATTCTGTCAGGACAATTGGATATAAGGCTTTTGCAAATAGTGGCTTGTACGAACTAAATGTAGGAAACCTGGAAAAATTCCGCAGAGACATCGTTGACGGATGCGATAGCCTAAAGGTAATCACTGTAAGCAACAGCAATGAAAACCTAATCAGCAAAGACGGTGTATTGTACTCAAAGGACCAAACCCAACTTTTGTTATATCCAATGGCAAAAGACGGAGACATCTATGAAATCGATAATGATGTTACAGAAATCGCTGATTCTGCTTTCTATGGAGCAAGCGAATTAAGAGCTGTGTCTGTAGGAGAGACTGTAAAGAAGATAGGAAAGAATGCCTTTAATGGCAGTGGTGTATTGGAATTAAAGATGTTACCGAAAACGATGCCAAAAGTGACAGACAACAATTCAGGGCTTAACCAGTCAACAACCCGATTGTTTGTTCCTGAAAGCTCCTATAGCAACTACTATATAGCGAACTACTGGGGTGACTTCATGCAAATATATTCTTTGGACAAGGCTGTATCTGCAGATGGTGTCATCAATGTGGATGTAGCGGGAACATTGCCAGCCTATATTGGCTTTGGCAATCAAAATAAGTATAATGCACTACGGCTTTCTGGTCATTTGAACGACGCAGATATGAAGTATCTGAGTGAAATGTCGACTTTAGGTGCGCTTACAGATTTGGACTTCTCACTGGCTACTTTGAAAGGTGGTATTATTAGCAAAAGTATTTTTGAGGGCAGCAACCTGACGAAACTTGCCATCAGCGAATCTGTCACCAAAATAGGAGAACGCGCCTTCTACGATTGCGAGTTGGAGGAATTCATAATACCTAAGCAAGTTACTGAAATAGGAAATCTGGCACTGAAAGGTGCGAAACTGTCCTCTATCAATATTCCGGCATCCACTACCAAGTTTGACATCCAGTCGCTTTGCGGTATGAGAACGTTGGAGCAGATAGAAGTTGATGCTGACAACCAGCAATATATGTCGAGCGATGGTGTGTTGTTCACTAAGGATGGTAAAACATTACTGCTTTATCCAAATGGAAAGGAGGGTGACTCTTACACTACACCTGCAAGTGTTGTATATATTGGCGATAATGCATTCGGTGGATATAAGCTCAAGAAGGTTACATTGAACGAGGGGTTGAAAGAAATTGGCGACTACGCATTTGACCTTGAATTCTTGGAGTCGGTTGGGCTTCCCAGTACACTGGAAAAGCTTGGCCACAGGGCGTTCTTTAGCTGTAACCGCCTGATGGACATTATGTGTCTTGCTATCACTCCCCCAACTATAAGGTATGATCCTTATGCGTATTTTGGGCAACCCTATAATAACTTCTCAGACAAGACCTATAGCAACGCATCGTTGATGGTGCCCGAAGGAAGCAGCCTCTATAAAACAAGAAAAGGATGGAGTCTCTTTAAAAATATCTTAGAAATGGATATGTCAGGTGTTGAGAGTATTCAAGGTAATTTATTACCTGCCGCCAAAATATACGATATCTCCGGGAGGGAAAACAAGAACCTCCGCTCAGGTCTCAATATCATTCGGGAAAAAAGCGGTGTTTGTAAGAAAGTGATGATAAAATAGATTTCAAACCGATGAAAACAATCTCTCTTCTATTTTCTTGGACGGCCATCATCCTCAGCATCGTGGCGCTTGTGGGTAAAACCGCAGTCACAGCTGAGGGTGGTGTGCTGACCATCGTGTCAATCTGTGTAACGCTGATAGTTGGCGTAAGTGTTGTTGACTCGTTGACTGTACATAATATACAGAAACGAATCGACAAATTAAGTGAAGAAATAAAAAAGATAGAGGAAAAAGAAAAAGACCTTGAGAATGAAAGGGAGAAGCAAAAGGCATCTCTATATATCAGCAATCAAGTATCCTGGGGTATGGCTACACTTAACGGGCTACCTTATACCTCGTTCCGCTATTTCGTGAAGGGACTTGAGAAATCGCTTGAGGCCAACAACCAAAAAGGCATCAACAGCTGCCTGAAGTGTATGGAGCAAGTTCCAAAAGTCATTGAACGTATGAAGAAAAAGGGGGAAGAATGTGATGATGCTGGTAAGAAAAAGGAACTACCCGCTATCTCAGACATAGTCAAAGAGTTGGAAGTCTATAAGTTGGTTAAATCCAGGATCGAAAAGATATTCGAACAAATGAAAGGCTATTATCTGTAGACATATCGTGCAATGGTACAGGAATCATAAATAACTGAACTGTAACCTCTGCCGACGTGACCGTACTCGCCAACTACCTCGTTGGTCGCGGCACGTTAGCCAACGAGGCGGCTGCCTACGTAAATGATGATGACAAGATTGACATTGCTGACCTGGCAGCACTTATCGTCCTTGCTATTGAATAGATCAAATAAAGACAGCGGCTGGAAGTATGGGAACCTCCCAACCGCTGTCGCTGTTATCCTGAATTGTGTATGATCTACTCAGCCTTCTTGCCGAAGTGACGGACTGGCTTGGCAGGTGCCTCAGCAGTGCTGTCGTTGCCTTCGCCACGGGTCTGACGTGAGTAATAGTAGTCATCGCACCAGTCGTCGTAGCCCCAGTGGCGGTAGTTGTCCCAGTTGGGCGACGAGGTGTGGACGAGGTTGAAGTAGACATCGTTGTCGCCGTCGGCGATGTAGCCCGAGAAACGACAGGTGGTAGTCGGCAATGACCACCGAGGTGTCGTCTTCGCGGAAGTGGACGTAGATATTGCCATTGTCGACGCGCCAGCTGATGTGGTTGGCCACGTAGTCCCAGGGTGCGCCGCTGTAGTAGTCGACCCAGTAGCCCGAGCCCTTGGTAAAGCGGAAGGGATCGATGCTGAAGGTGATTTCGGAGTGGGTGGCGTAGTAGTCGCGCCCGTCGTAGTAGGTTGAAACGAACATGGTGCCGCTCCAGGTTCCCTCGAGGGTATCAGCGATGTATTCGTCCTCGCAGGCTGTGAATGTGAGAGCCGTCAGGGCTGTCAGCATCAGGGTGTATAGCTTCTTCATAGTCTTAATCTTTAGATGGTGAGTAATTTCGTTTTTTACTGCTGCAAAGATACTGCTTTTCAGAACACGCTGCAAGGGTAAAACTATAAAACCGCATAGGGAATTCCCTACGCGGTCCTGCATATTTCTCAATCAAAACGAGACTGTCGGCGGCAGGCAGCATGGTCAGCACGACACGGCCTCGAGGAACCGCTGCATGAGCCATTCGTTCTGCTCGGCGATGGTCATGTTGCTGTTGTCGAGCAGCAGGGCGTCGTCGGCTTGGCGCAGGGGCCGCGGTGGGAGTCGATGTAGTCGCGCTCCCGGACGTTCTTCAGAATGTCGTCGAAGTCGGCGGGCATACCCTTCTCCTGCAGCTCCTTGAAGCGGCGCTGGGCACGCACCTCGGCCGACGCGGTGACGAAGACCTTCAGCTCGGCATGGGGGAAGACGACGGTGCCGATGTCGCGGCCGTCCATCACGACGCCCCCACCTTGCCCCATCAGCTGCTGCCGGGCCACCATAGCCTCGCGGACGAAGCCGAGGGCGGCGACGGGCGACACGTGGTTTGACACTTCGAGCGAGCGGATCTTCTGTTCCACGTACTCGCCGTTCAGGTAGGTGTCAGGGCGGCCCGTCTCCTCGTTCAGCCTGAAGGTGATGTCTATGTTGTCCATCTGCTGTTCCAGTTCGTCGGTCTTGATGCTACCGTCGGCGTTGAACAGCCCGCCAGCGAGGGCATAGAGGGTGACCGAGCGGTACATGGCTCCCGTGTCGACGTAGATGTAGCCCACCTTGCGGGCCAGGTCCTTGGCCATCGTGCTCTTGCCACACGAGGAGTGGCCGTCGATAGCTATTGTTATCTTCTTCATAATGCGTATGATATGTTAAACAGTAATGACGATGTAGTGACATGGTACTTGGCGTAGGCCACGCTGAGCTTCAGCCGCTGGAGCGTCAGGCCGCCGCCGATGCTCAGGCCGGCACCGTGTGAACTGTCGCCGTCGTCCTCGCTGATTTTCATCTCCGAGGCGCGCAAGGCGTTGTAACCGGCTGCCACGTAGAACTGGGGCGACAGGATGAGGTCGGCTCCGACGACAACGTGGTGGCCGATGCCGTACTCCCAGTCGTTCAGCCTCACCAGCGAGGCCGACAGCCGCAGGGGCGAGCCGATGAGCCGCTTGCTGACGCCTATCTGCAGGTCGAGGGGCATACGCTCGAAGTCGTCCTCATAGGCCGAGAGCTGGCCGCCGAGGTTGCGCGCCACGACTGAGGCCGAGAGCTCGTTGTCGGCATTATAGTAATTGAGGCCGAGGTCGACGGCTGCTCCCAGCGAGTTGTAGTCGCCGATGTAGCTGGCCACGAACTTGGCCGTGATGCCGCCCGAGAAATACTCGTTCAGGGCGTAGGCAAAGGAGCCGCCGAGGGCAATGTCCTTGGCCGAGAACTCGCCCGTCTGCTCGCCGGAGGCCGTCGTCTCTTTCATCGTGCCGTAGCTCATAAACTGCCCCGTGACGCCCCATGTGCCCCGCTCGCCGGCAGCCCGGATGAACGATGCGCTGGCGGTTGTCGAGCCTTCCATGTAGGTCATCAGGTTGAGGTTCAGCGTGCGGTCGGTGACGTTGTTGATAAGGGCGGGGTTGTGGAAGATGAGCGTAGCGTCGTCGTCGGGAATGGTCGTGTTGTCGCCACCAAGAGCCGCCACGTGGGTACTCACCGGCAGGCGCAGGAAGTTGAACACAGTCTGGCTCTCCTGCGCTCCGGCAGAAAGCGCAGAAAGTATCAAAACGGCGGACAGAACGACTCTCTTCATCTGATTTTCCATCATTTCGGCTGCAAAGTTACTAAAAAAACTCAATTTTCGCTGCTTACTTTCCACTTTTCACTTTTCGCTCCTCACTTTTTTGTATCTTTGCATCGCCTTACCATAATATAACGGAGTGAGGCGCCATTTATTATGGAAATAAAGAAAAGTACGAAAGCCGACCTCGACGCGGGGCGCACGCAAGAGTTCCTGCTTGGGGTAATCCTGGTGCTGACCATGCTGTTTGTGGCGGTGGAGTACGACTGGACATCAAGCAGCAGCGACTACGACCCCGACGCCCTGGAGAACATCGTCAAGGAACTGGACCTGGAGGCGCTGAAGGAGGAGGAACGCATACCGCTGATCAAGGAGCAGGTGGTGGAGCGTCCGCAGTCGGCCGACAAGCTGAACGTCGTCGAGGACGAGCCCGAGGTGGAGCTGAAAGACGAGATTGCCCCGCCCGAGGACGTAGAGCTGAAGACGGTTGACGAGGTGGAGAACCCCGACCAGCCCACCGTCGTCGATATGGAGCTGAATCCGCTGAACTTCCGCATCGTCGAGGAGCTGCCCGAGTTCCCCGGCGGAGCCACGGCGTTCATGAAGTGGCTCACGAAGAACCTGCGCTACCCGCCGGTCGCACAGCAGCGAAAGGTGGAAGGAAAAGTGGTAGCGCAGTTCATCGTCAATACCGACGGCAGCATCAGCGACATCGAGCTGGTGACCCGCGTCGACCCGAACCTCGACCGCGAGGCGCTGCGGGTGCTCAGGATGATGCCCCAGTGGAAAGCCGGCAAGCAGAACGACAAACCCTGCCGCACGCAAGTCTGCATCCCCATCGTCTTTAAGCTGTAAGTCGGAACATCGACGCGTCGAAACCTCGAAACCTCGAAACATCGAAAAATCGAAAAATCGAAACAAAAATAAAATAAAAAATGCACACATCAACTGAAATCCTAAATCTGGTCAACCAGTTCATCGACCAACTGCCGTACGACCGCCGCCCGGCTTCGCTCTACGACCCCATCAAGTACGTGCTGTCGCTTGGCGGCAAGCGCATACGCCCGGTGTTGATGATGCTGGCCTACAACCTCTACAAGGAAGACCCGGAGCGCATACTGATGCAGGCTGTCGGACTGGAAACCTACCACAACTATACGCTGCTGCACGACGACCTGATGGACAACGCCGACCTGCGCCGCGGCCACGAGACGGTACACAAGCGCTGGGATGCCAACAAGGCCATCCTCTCGGGCGACTCCATGCTGGTGCTGGCCTACCAGCGTATGCAGCAGTGCGATGCCCGCCACCTGCAGGCCGTGCTCGACGTGTTTACGGAGACGGCACTCGAAATTGGCGAGGGACAGGAATACGACATGACCTTTGAGACGCGCAACGACGTGACCGAAGACGAATATATCGAGATGATACGCCTGAAGACCAGCGTACTGCTGGCCTGTGCCGTGAAGATCGGTGCCATACTGGCCGATGCCTCCGACGAGGATGTCAAGAACCTCTACAAGTTCGGCGAGCAGTTAGGACTGGCCTTCCAGCTGCAGGACGACCTGCTCGACGTCTACGGCGACCCGAAAGTATTCGGCAAGGCTATCGGCGGCGACATCACCTCGAACAAGAAGACCTATATGCTCATCAACGCCGTCAACCGCGCCAACCCTGAACAGCGCCGCGAACTGGAACGGTGGATAGGTGCCCGCGACTTCGACCGCCAGGAGAAGGTGGCCGCCGTCACCGCCCTCTACGACCAGATAGGCATCCGCCAGATCTGCGAGCAGAAAATCAACTTCTACTTCGACGAGTGCCGCAAGTATCTGGCCAAGGTCAGCGTCAGCGACGAGCGCAAGCAGATGATGCTCGACTACACCGACGAGATGATGAAGCGCAAGAAGTGAATTTACACCTTTGTGTTTAGTGTTATGGAATGGATTGATACACATTGCCACATCGACGGTGAGGAGTTTGATGCCGACCGCGAAGCCGTGCTCGAGCGGGCACGTGCTGCGGGCGTAAGCAAGGTCTTCGTCCCAGCCATCGACCTGAATACATCCCGTCGCATCATAGAACTGTGCCGGCAGCATCCCGGCTACTGCTACCCGATGGTCGGACTGCACCCCGAGGAGGTCCGCGCTGACTGGCGCGACCAGCTGTCAGCCATCAAAGACCTCCTGCCCCTTTCGCCCATCACCCCGTCACCCATCACCCTTCACCCCTCACCAATAATCGCCATCGGCGAGGTCGGCCTCGACTTCTACTGGAGCCGCGAGTTCGAGCAGGAGCAGTTGGAGGCATTCGAGGAACAAGTGCGCTGGTCGGTGGCCACACAGTTGCCCCTGATGATTCACTGCCGCAAGGCACAGAACGAAATGGTAAATATATTAAAAAGGTACGCGCGCGAACTGCCCGGCGGCGTGTTCCACTGCTTCACCGGCAACGAGCAGGAGGCCCGCCAGCTGCTGCAGTTCGACCGCTTCGTCCTGGGCGTCGGCGGTGTGCTGACGTTCAAGAAGTCGCACCTGCCCGAAGTGCTGCCCGCCGCCGTTCCGCCCGACCGCCTCATCATCGAGACCGATGCCCCCTACATGGCACCCGTGCCTATGCGCGGTCAGCGCAACGAGCCTGCCTTCACCCGCTACGTACTCCAGCGGCTGGCCGAGGCTTACGGTGTCGCCGAACAGGAAATGGCCGACCACACCAACGCCAACGTCGCCCGTGTGTTTGGCGTAAAATGATAAAGATTATTAAAAAGGCCATACTTTTCACGTCTTCCTTCGCGCGTCTCACTTCTTTTTCGTACCTTTGCACCCGCTTAACGCAGAAGGAGAGGTGCTCGAGTGGTTGAAGAGGCACGCCTGGAAAGCGTGTAACCGGCAAAACCGGTTCGCAGGTTCGAATCCTGTTCTCTCCGCTTCCAAAAGACTGGCTTTCAGTCTTTTATTTTCCCGAAAATATTCTTTGTCAGACATTCAACAAACGTCGGCAACACCCAATTTGGCACATTCTTGACCAAAAATGCACATTTTTGCCCAAGTTATAATGCAAATTTCTGAAGCCAAAGTATTCGCCAAAGTGCTGCTTATTATGAACTTTTTGTTTCAATGTAGAAACATGGCAACACTGAATTATTACTCAGACCGTTCGCGGCGATGCCCGACTGTGCATGACGGGAGAGATACCGCCTTTTGTTAGCTTTTTTGCCGTTGTTGTCCAATGCTTTGCCAACCCGACAAAATGTGCAACAAATAATAAGCGGTATATATACATATATATTAAATTTGCAAAATAAAACCTAATCAAAAACAGCTAAAATGAACAATCGCTTTGCAAAATTATGGTGCTGCCTTATCGCCGTTTTGTCCATGACTTCATGCAGTGAACAGATCGATGAGTCAAACCTCTACGTATCGTTAGAACAGACCATTGACGAATATTTGGCCTCAAAACCTGAGTTCTCAAACTTCCACTACATTCTGGAGCGCGTGGGCTACGACAAGATTCTGTCGGCATACGGACAGTACACTTGTTTCGCACCAAAGAATGAGGGTGTCATTGAGTATATCGACAGCCTCTACGACGATGAGGTGAACGTTGCTCTGCCACATAACGGCATGACCGAGCGCTCGTTAGAAGGTCTCACAGACTCACTTTGCTTGGACATCGCCCTGTTCCACCTCATGTCGTCGAGGACCATCGGCATCGAGATGGACAAGGGCAACACACTCAACACGATGATTAGCCGCGACATCATCTCTTCATTGGGCCCCAACGGCGAAATCATGCTCAACGACTACAGCATGGTAACGCTGATGGACGTGGATCTACAGAACGGCATCGTCCATGAGATTGACCATGCCCTGCGCCGGTCAAATGCCCTCGTGGCCAGTGAACTGGAGTTGCATGAGGAATTCAGCTTGTTCTCAAAGGCCGTACAACTCTGCGGACTGGGCGACACGCTGATCAATCAGGTGCGCACTGACCTCATTCTTCCCCAAAGAGAGGACGACGAATACATTCCAAAGGAATGCAGGCTGGGCTACACGATCCTTGCTGAAACTGACGAGGCTTTTGCAGAGGCAGGCATCACCACCCTGGAACAGCTCATCGACTCGGCTAACGTCTGGTACAGCGGTTCCGCAGACTGGTACGACAACCTACGCGCGTCAGGACGTCAGGTAAGCACCGGCACCGACTACCGCAACCCATTGAACGCGCTGAATATGTTCCTGCGCTACCACGTCCTGCAGTCGAAAGTGCCCTTCCAGAAGCTCTACCAGAGAGACCACGGCGAAGCCCCGGAGTTCATGCCCGTGGAGTATTACGAAACCATGCTGCCCTATACGCTGCTGAAAATAAACCGCGTAAGCAACGAGACGGTGGTGAACTACTGGGTAGAGAACAGCACCCTCACCGACAGGGTGGCACAGCTCGCTTCCCCAGAGATTGCCATCGTGCGCCGGCCGGGAATCACCGTGGGCGACAATGGTTACTCCTGTCTGAACGGCTACATACACCCCCTGACCAACGGTATCCTGCGCTACGACAACGGCGTAGCGCACGGCGTGCTCAACGAGCGTATGCGCTTTGATGTGATGAGTATGCTTGACGAAGCCATGTCGAACAACATACGCTGCGCCACGGATGCCGAGCTGCGAGGAATGAATGGCGGCATCGTCTGCAACAATAGCCGCTTCAACGGCCACGGATGGGTGCTCTGTGCCGAGAACTACTTCAGAAACATCGTCGTGTACAACGGCGACCAGACCAAGCTCTTCTACAACTCAGCACAGGGCGAAGGATGGGCCAACTACCAAGGCGACGAGATGAACTGCTGCGGAGCATACGACTTCGCCATGCGTCTGCCGCCGGTACCCGCCGGTATGTACGAATTGCGCATGGGCTATTCAGCCAACGGAAACCGTGGTATGATGCAGATTTACATGGGCCACACGTCGGACATAAGCACCATGACCCCGGTCGACATTCCTCTTGATATGCGTAAGGAACCCAGCGGAAGTGAAACGGAGATCAATCCTCACCCCGCTACGGGATGGTGCAATTGGGAGCTATGCGACGACAAGGGCTTGGATACCGATGTGAATATGCGCTACCTCGGCTTCATGCGCGGCCCCCTGGGCTTGAGGCGCTATAACCGTGAACAGAAGTCTGGCTCAGTGTCGTTCCGCACCGAGCACCAGGCTCTGCGGCGCATCCTCCTCAGGCAGAACTTCGAGCAGGGCGACTACTGGCTGCGCTTCAAGACGATGATTCCTGAGAACAAGAGGACGGAGTTCCACCTCGAATACATTGAGTTCTGCCCGGAGAACGTCTACAACAACTCTAAGTACGCAGAGGATATGTACTAAATCAACCGTCATTGCCCTCTGTGGCATCGACGCCACAGAGGGCAATAAACGCATATAGGGCATATTTTCGGAGAAATAGAACGTTTTGTACAAATTATGCAACAGAGCGTACAACTCGTGACATAAAAATTACTATTTTTGCAGCAAACTTTTCCTCAAAGAGGGCAAATATTTCATTAACCTAATTATTTAAAGTTTATTATGAACAAAACATTACTTAAATTCAAAAAGACATTTGTCTTTGCGATTGCGGTCTTGGCATCATCCGGTATCAGTGCACAGACACAGATTTCCGATGAGGCAGGTCTCAAGGCTATCGCTGATGATTTGTCAGGCGAGTATGTTCTAACAAGTGACATTACTCTTTCTGGCGAGTGGACGCCTATCGGAACCAGCGCTGAATCGTTCACGGGAACATTCGACGGCGCAGGCCACACCATTTACGGCTTGAAAGTCGGTGGCGGCACTGACAAAGGTCTTTTCGGCTATGCTACGAATGCCACTATTAAAAATGTACGCGTGATAGGTGCCCAAGTCGGTGAATACGGCAATGGCGTTCACGTGGGTATCGTTGTCGGTTCTCTGCGTGGCACTTCCGTCGTCGACGGTTGCTTCACCTCCGGTGTTGCTTATGGTAACGACCATGTGGGCGGTATCATCGGCGGATCGGGCTGGGATGGCGATGCTGATGCTCCGACCATCAGCAACAACTTCTCGACAGCCGCCATTTTCAGCTCTGGCTATCAGGCTGGCGGTATTGCCGGTGACACGCATCAGGCCAATTTCGTGAACAACGTCAGGCTTACGCCGGTAACGACTGGAACGGCTGCGGCGGTATCACCGGTCTGACTGAGCATAACGGTGACAAGAACTTCACTGGCAACGTTGTCATTGCCTCACAGCTGGGTATTGACTCCGGTTTGGGAAACAATCACCTGCATGCCATCGTCGGCAACCATGCTGTGGGTGCCACGCTGGTGGACAACTATGCTTGGGACGGCATCCGCTTCTATGTAGGAGCCAGGAGCACGGGTGAGTCGGTGAGCCTCGAAGATCTGGAGACCATTCAGGCTGACGAGCACAACGGCGAGCTGAAGTCGGAAGCCGAGCTGAAGCAGAAGTCTACCTACACCAATATCGGTTGGGACGAGAGCGTATGGAACCTGGCTGACGGTCGCTATCCTGTGCTGAAGGGTCAGGAGCTGCCTGTCGACGGCGACTTTGTCATCATGGAAGACTGCCCCACCGAGTTCTTCGTTGACCGCGAGTTCGACCTGAAGCCTTTCTCAACCCTCGGACGCGAGGTGGAGATTGTTTCCAGTTCAAACCGTATTATATCTGTTGTGGAAGATACGAAGTTGTTAGGCCGTAGCACCGGTACTGCAACGATTAC
The DNA here is from genome assembly GCA_905235325.1 of uncultured Prevotella sp. Taxonomy (GTDB): domain Bacteria; phylum Bacteroidota; class Bacteroidia; order Bacteroidales; family Bacteroidaceae; genus Prevotella. Next base: position 41,953 of record CAJOLE010000023.1, read on the forward strand.
CATCTCGACGAAGGGTGACGAATACATCAAGGGCTTCGAGAAGACCATCGAGATTACTGTCAACACGATGGAGGGTGACATCTACACTGCTGAGGAATTTGTTGACAAGCTGACAAAGAACCCCAGCGGCGAGTTCGACCTCAACGCTGACATCGACCTGGCAGGTATCGACTTCAAGCCGCTGCCTGAGTTCAACGGAATACTTCATGGTAACGGCCACGTCATCCGCAACGCACGCTATGAGAATTCTGGCCAGGCCCACGTGGGTATCTTCCAGTCTACGCGTAATGCTACTATCGAGGACCTCGGCATCGAGGATGCCTATTTCGTTGGCAATGAGGATGTAGGCGGTCTCGCCGGTACTGTGTATGGCGGTTTCGTCAATCGTGTCTATGTGGTGAACTCCTATATCGAGGGTCGCGACCACGTGGGCTCCATCGCCGGCGGCATGGTGGACAACAATGGTGAGCTGAGCGAGATTTCCAACTGTATCTCCGACTCACGTATCAAGACGCGCGAGCATCAGTCGGGCGGTCTCCTTGGTATCTCCAAGGGCGGCACGCTGAGTAACTCCATCTTCTGCGGTACTGTCGACAATAAGGGTACTTCCAGAATCAGTGGTATCATCTCGCTCATCGATGGCGGGGATTATCCCACCACCATCGAGAACTGCTTCTCCGGTGCTGCCCATATCCTCGGCGGCTGGGACGGAACTCCGCGTATCTCCAGCGAAACACGCGAAAACACCACATACTCCAACAACTACGCCCTCGCCTCGACGGTGTATTTCGGCAGCTTCAGCAATGCTCCCGATGAGCTCGACTACGAGCAGGGTGCTACCGTCAGCGACGAAGAAGCCCGTACCAAGGCTTTCTATACCGACAAGCTCGGCCTTGACTTCGACAACACTTGGCAGTTCCTGCCCGGCACCGAGGGCCTCGCCTTCCCCGTGCTGAAGATTATGAATGCTCCGCTCAAGACCCGTATCTTCAACGATGCACTCACCTCTCCTCTGATTGACGTGGACGGCACTCAGTCTAAGAACCTGAAGATGATCCATGGCTCATGGGGTCAGAAGCTTGATGTCCAGATTACCGGCGGTGCCGACCTGGTGAATAATGTCGACGACGAGCTTTACAGCTCAGACAAGGGCAAGACCGTAGGCGGCAAGCTGAGTGCCAAGGCTTCCCTGCCCGCAAGTATTGCCGGCACGTACACCGTGCTGGGTGACGACGAGTTCACTATCCTTGTTACGTCTGAAGAGCTGATTGCCTCTACTATCAACGAGATTGCCACTCCGTCGGACTTCCTGCAGATTGCAACACTGCCTGCCGGCAGCCGCTTCAAGCTGGTGAACGATATTGATATGACCGACGTTGCCTTTGACGGATTCTTCAACGACGGCGGTGCTTTCGAAGGTGAGATTGACGGTGACGGTCACCGCGTGAAGAATGCCAAGATTTCGTTCAGCAGTGGCTCCAACAACAAGGGTATCTTCGGTCAGGTGAAGAACTCTGTCTTCAAGAACATTGCTTTCGAGAACTTCCAGGTGCTCGGTACTATCGACGGTCCCAGCCGCGTAGGCTTCATCGGACGTGTTGAGGACTCTGAATTCGACCAGGTTGTACTGACTGGTAAGGTCATCGGTAACGACCACGTAGGTATCCTCGCCGGCGACGGCATCCGCACCACTGTGACCAACAGCTATGTCTGGGCCGACCTCCAGGCCTGGCAGCAGGCCGGCGGCTACTTCGGCTGCACGCTCGACAATGGTGTGACGATTGAGAACAGCTACTTCAATGGTAAGGTCGATGCCCAGAAGCGCGGCTGCGCCGGTGGTATCATCGGTCTGGTTGACGTAGGCGGTGCCACGATCAACATCAACGGTGTGGCTACCATCGGTGACGTCTGGGCTTCCAGCACTGACTGGTATCATGCAGGTGCATTCATCGGCCGAAATGGTGCCGGCGGTGCCAACGGCGAGATCTTCTTCACCAACAACATTGCCAACGCCGACCAGGATATCGTGGGTATGGCTGACATGTCATGGCCCTTCGGCAACCTGACGGCAGGCGAAGGTAATGTGGAGACTGAAGAGTACTACACTCCTGAAGAGCTGAAGACACAGGCTCCCTACGAGACAATTGGCTGGGACTTCACCAACATCTGGACGATGGACACCACCGGTTACGGCTATCCCGTACTGAAGCAGTTCGGCTTCGTGCCGTTCGGCGATACAACTGATGGCGTGGCTACTGTCAAGAGCGACCTGACGAAGTCGGCAAGCGGCATCTTCGACCTCTCCGGCCGTCGCTTGCAGAATACTTCTGCAAAGGGCATCTACATCGTCGATGGACAGAAGGTAGTTATTAAGTAAACGAGTTTACATATCTCTGAAACGTATGCCAGACAGCTCGTATCTATTACGGACTGTCTGGCTACGTACTTTTTTTGACGGATTAAAAGAAGTTACTTCAATAGAATGGCAATCATGAAGAAATCTGTATTTACCTTTTTTGCAGTATTCTTATTTGCGTTCAGCGTTCAGGCACGTGAGCAAAGCCGCGTCATCACCAACTTCGATGCCAACTGGAGTTTTTGTCTGGGCGATGTGGCCGGTGCCGACAAGCCGGATTTCAATGACCAGGCTTGGCGCCGGCTGAACGTGCCCCACGACTGGAGCATCGAAGGCGAAAATGTTGAGTCGAATCCCGGTGGGGGAACCGTGGGCTTCTTCCCAACCGGCATCGGCTGGTATCGTAAGACGTTCACTGTTGCCAGCCTCCAGGCCGGCGACCGCTATCAGATAGAGTTTGACGGCGTGTATATGAACAGCACCGTATGGCTCAACGGCCGCCTTGTGGGCAACTATCCCTACGGCTACAGCAGTTTTGTCTATGACCTGACACCGTATATCGTGAAGGGCAAGAACGTGATTGCCGTCAAGGTGGACAACTCCAAACAGCCTAACTCCCGCTGGTATTCCGGTTCG
>CAJOLE010000024.1 GCA_905235325.1 uncultured Prevotella sp.
TAAGGATGCTACTCGGAGTAGTATGGAACTTACTCTCACTGAGAGAATCTGGGATATGATACTGGAGATTGTCCGCGAAATCGCAGAGTGCTTCAATATTGAGGATGAACAGATCCTTGACATGCTTGTGAATCGGTCGGACAAACTCAGTCATCTTATTGAAATTTATCAGTGAGCCCACTTTAAAAAGTGGGCTCAATAGATAATTATATTTCATCGAACTCACGTTAAAATACAGGCGATTGCAGTTGCGTGTGAAACTAAGTTTGATGAATAAGTTACCAACTTTTAAACATTAATTTGTCACATGTTCCTGTGTGTTCTCTAATTTATAGAACAGAGAATAAAGCACAGGTATTATAATGAGCACAATGACGGTTCCTGCAATGAGCCCTCCCATGATGGAGGCAGCCATTGAGCCGAACATATCATCAAAGAGCAAAGGCACCATACCCAGCACCGTGGTGAATGACGCCATAGTCACTGGTCGCAGACGTGAGAGCGAAGCATCGATGAGTGCCTGTCGGTTGTCTTTGCCGCTCTGTAACTGCAGTCGCATCTCATCGACGAGGACTATGCCGTTTTTAAGCATCATTCCCACCAGTCCCAATACTCCGACGATGGCAACGAAACCGAACTTCTGACCAGAGAGGAGCATGGCCGGGATGACGCCGACAAAGACGAACGGAATACAGCAGAACAGTAGCAGCGACGTGCGATAGCTCCGGAACAGCCATACCAGGGTAATATATTAATATGGTCGGGTAACCGACTTTTTAAAGTGGATTCATGAATTGGTAAAAAAGTTAAAGTTCTGGAAATCTTCCAGCAAATAGTAAGCCAAAAACAACAATCTGCCAACACGACTGACATGTTGGCAGATTTTATTCTGTTTCTGGCAGAACAATGCGTCACCAGCTATTTTGAAATTCTATTTTAAAAACTCATATTCCATCAATGTTGGCACGATTTCCTTCAAATAGTACGATTTGATAAGTTTGGATAAGGTATCAATATCGCCGTGTAAGTCCTTGTAATCGTAGATTTTCTTTTTCTTTCTGTTCTTTTGCACGATAGAGAACGTATCAAGCTCATCCTTTATCTGAAAGAGACCATAGTTGATGCTTGGCTGGTAGTTCTTTGTTGTTTTTGCCTTAGTCAGTATCTTTTCCCAAAGAGCAAATAGCCCCTTTTCCTCCTCGTTCATCTCCATTGTCTTTATAGCCTCACTCGCAAGAGTTTCACCGTTGGTAGTATCGAGGCATAATTGATTCTTATATTCTCTTCCATTACTCCCAGTGAATTCTCTCATGTGGTTTTGTGGCTCGAGTACAGCGAACAACAGGCATTTAAGCAAATATCCATTTAGTTTTCCTTTTTTTAGGTCTTTGTAAAACCTCTCGCTGCCATCACCCGACTTCATGATGCGTCCCCGATTAGTCCATTCTCTGTTGTATTTGTAGAATCGGGTGGCAGCAAACAACGGCATTTTATCTAAGAAATTGTCCTTAAACAGATAAAAACCATGACCGTCGTATCGTCCTGCGACGAGTAACGACGAATCCAAATCAGGGTTATCAAAGCCTGAGCTGTGAGCGACCATGTATCCTATAACATCTGGGTGTGTCAGCGGCTTATTCGTAATCTTGCTCGTCTTCTCTCTTCCATTCAGGCCGCATAGTATTCCAATCCTATATTCATCGTCCATCTTGCGCTTGTCATAATATACTTCGCTGTAAGTCTTATGCAATTTCTTAACCGCCAGTTTTCCACAATCAACGAGTTCCCTTTTTATCTTGCCATCAACTTATAAAATAGACTATTACATGGTTCTCGAGCCGCTTCACAATTACTTGTCGACACTTCTGGAGGACGGCGATGGCTCTAAAGGGGAAGACCTGCAGGAGGCACTGGCCAAGCAGGGCCAGAGGGCCAGCAGCAACGTTAATAACACAAAAGAACCGTCTTCTGTGTACTTCTTTGTAATGGGAGCACCCCTGTTTTCAAACTGTCATCTGTCACTGTCAGCGTTTCAGCACAATGTTGACCAGGCGGGTGATGTCGGCGGCGTCAACTGTGCCGTTGCCGTCAATGTCGCCGAGGGGGCCACCGTCAGAACCGCCGACATTGATCTCCAGCGTTGCCGCGTCGCTGTTTTCATAGCCCGTCTTCATGGCCACCACGCTCACCTTGTAGGTCGTGCCCAGGTTCACCTCGCCGGTGTAGTACTTCTTAGCGTCGGCCACCGTCACCTCCGACACGTACTCCACGCCCTCGGTCTCGCAGCCGAACGTCAGCCGCCCGTTTTTGTAGGCGATGGTCGGCTTGGCGCACTTCGGGGTAACAGGTGGTTCGGGTATCTCGATTCCAGGCACGTCGCCGTCAATGGCTACGACTGTGCCGAAGCTGCTCCAAGGTGCCTTCTCTTTGTAGGCGTTGATGGCCGAAGCCGGTACGTGCAGCGTCGCGTATTCGATGTACGAGCCGTCGAAGGCTGTCGCGTATGTTGACGGCACATTCTCAGCCAAGCAATACACATCCGTTAGCTCTGCGCAATTGCTGAAAGATTCTCTGTTAATCTGGTTTACGCCACTCCCTATGGTCATGCTCGTCAGGCCGCTACAGCGAAAGAACGCACCATCACCTATGCTCGTCACGGAATTGGGGATGGTCACGCTCGTCAGGCCGCTACAGCCTAAGAACGCATAACTACCTATGCTCGTCACGGAATTGGGGATGGTCACGCTCGTCAGGCCGCTACAGCCAGAGAACGCCCGTTCACCGATGCTCGTCACGGAATTGGGGATGGTCAAGCTCGTCAGGCCGCTACAGCCTTGGAACGCACCACCACCGATGCTCGTCACGGAATTGGGGATGGTCACGCTCGTCAGTCTGCTACAGTTATAGAACGCATCATCACCTATGCTCGTCACGGAATTGCCGATGGTCACGCTCGTCAGGCCACTACATTCCCAGAACACAGAACCACCGATACTCGTCACGGAATTGGGGATGGTCACGCTCGTCAGGCCGCTACAGCCACGGAACGCCCCTTCACCGATGCTCGTCACGGAATTGGGGATGGTCACGCTCGTCAGGCCGCTACAGCCATAGAACGCCCCTTCACCGATGCTCGTCACGGAATTGGGGATGGTCACGCTCGTCAAGCGGCTACAGCCAGAGAACGCATAATTACCGATGCTCGTCACGGAATTGGGGATGGTCACGCTCGTCAGGTAGCTACAGCCTTCGAACGCTCTACCTATGCTCGTCACATCATAAGTAACGCCATCATGCTCCACACTCTCAGGAATCACGACCTCGCCGCTGTATTTTCCAGAGGGCATGCTCGTCACCTCGGCCACCTTCGCCTTCGTTACCAGGTTGTAGTAAATCCCGCCGATCTCCACGGCGTCTGCACTGGCCAGCAGGGGCAGCAGGGCCAGCAGCAGCGATAATAATGTCTGTTTCATAGTCATATCGTTTTTCGTTGTTTATATGTTCAATACTACTATTCTTCTTCACTCAAATACTGCTGTATCTGACTTTTTAAAGGCTGTAGTTCGTTGACAATGACATTCCAAAGCATGTCTTTTCTTACTTGATAGTATCATTGTCAAGCATGTGCTCCAGACGGTTCTTGTCTCTAAGTTGTTCTCTCATATATCAACTTTTTATCTATTTCGGCGGTTTCCTGCGCAAAGGGGAGCAATGAGCCCTCGGGCACCAGGTCAACTTCGCGGCCAAGCAGGTCTTTCAGGTCCATATACATACCACCCATTGTGAAAAGGCTGAAATGCTGCGACATATCGGGCACAAAGAGTATGTCTACGTCGCTGTCGGCCGTCTGTTCGCCTCGGGCGAACGACCCGAACAGCCATGCCTTCAGGACGGGCTGCGTCTTGAAGTAGTCGGCTATCTGCTGTGTCATCTTCTGTGTACTCATACGGCGTGTATTCCTTTATCGCCCGCAAATATAGCAACTTTCTGCGAGACGGCCAAATAATTCCACGGATTTTTTCGGCACCACACAGCGGCTGACACGTGACAGATGACAGATGACAGTTGAAAAACAATGCCCCCCTACACTACACTCTCCCCGCTCCCACCTATATATTTCTATATATATCATTATTCTATTTATCATAATTTTTTCATCTGCCCCGTTTCATTACGGTTTTCGCTGAACAGGGTGTCAGGGTGACACAATGCCGATGTACACAGGGCGTACACCCTGTTTGAGTGGGTGACACGGGTGACACAAGGGTGACACAGGACTTGCAAATTCTCGAGAGAATCTGGCTGAAACCCGGCTTATGACCGGCGGTCTCCCGCCGCCTGACGGATGGATTCTCGAGAGAATTTGTAAGCGCCGTGTCACCCTCGTGTCACCCTGTGACACCCTTTTGCGAGGGTGACACGGGCTACAATTGTCTGTCAGCCTGTGCGTTATGTCATCATGTGACACCGTGACACCCTCAAAATCGAATAATATTACTTCTGCGGCCACAAATGTAGGCCGTAATTTGGTGGTTCGGATTTTTTTTTATAATTTTGCAGCGTCCACGCAGGAGGTCACGTGTCTCACGTGACAACCTGCGCTGATTGTGACGTGAGGACGCGCCACTACTTACTGCAAACCAGAGAATGTCAAGAAAATCTCTGGCTCTGTGGTGAAATGATACTAAATAAATCAATATGGGCAAAGGGAAATTAGCAAAGTTCGCCGACATGGAAACCTACGGGAACGTGTTCCAATATCCGTACTCGACCTACGAGGAGCACCCGTTCACGATGCAGGGACGCTGGCGCGAGGACTACTTCAGAAACGCCGGGCCGATAGTGCTGGAGCTGGGCTGCGGCAAGGGCGAGTATGCCGTGGAGCTGGCACGCAAATACCCGGAGAAGAACTTCATCGGCGTCGACATCAAGGGCGCACGTATGTGGACGGGAGCCACCCAGGCCCTGAACGAGGGTCTCGGCAACGTGGCCTTCCTCCGCACGAACATCGAAATCATCGACCGCTTCTTCGCCCCCGGCGAGGTGCAGGAAATCTGGCTGACGTTCAGCGACCCGCAGATGAAGAACCCACGCAAGCGGCTGACGTCGACCTACTTCATGGAGCGCTACCGCCGGTTTCTGACCGACGGCGGCACAATCCACCTGAAGACTGACTCGAACTTCCTCTTCACCTACACAACCTGCGTGGTCGAGACGAACGGGCTGCCCGTCGACTTCTGCACCGAGGACCTCTACCACGACGAGCTGTCGGCAGCGAACGTCGATGCCGCCACGCTGGCCGTACAGACCTACTACGAGCAGATGTGGCTCGGGCGGGGGCTGAACATCAAGTATATGCGCTGGCACCTGCCCCACTCTACCCCGCTGGCCGAGCCCGACGAGGAGTTTGAACTCGACGACTACCGCTCGTACCACCGAACGAAACGTAGTTCACTTGACAAAGCCAAATAACCAAATGACTGACGATATGAAGAAGCTTATAACTATCATTGCCTTCCTGCTGCCAATGGTGGCACAGGCTCAACAGATGAACGTGAGTGTCGACTCGGTTGGTATGCTGGCCCGCGAACTGCCGGACAGCGTGCGCTTCAAGGTGGCCGAGCTGAAGATTACGGGGCCGCTGAACGGTGCCGACCTGAAGCTGCTGAGCCAGATTGTCACGCGCACACGTGTGAACAAGAAGGTGCCGGGCGAGTGTCTGGTGACGGCCATCGACCTGAGCGAGGCGGTCATCTGTGAGGGCAAGGCGGTCATGCGCACGGCAAACAACACGATGCCCAACAGCCTGTTTGCCGGTGCAAAGGCGCTGGTGAAGGCCGTCCTGCCCGAGAACGTGATAAACGTCGGCCGCAACTGCTTCGACAACTGCGAGAGCCTGACGGCCGTAACCATCCCCGAGACGGTCATCACCATCGGCTCAAACGCCTTCAGCGACTGCATAAGTCTGGAGTCCGTCCGACTGCCGAAGTCGCTGACGAAGATTGAGAACAACGCCTTCGAGAAATGCCTGAACCTGAAGGAGATAGAGCTTCCAGAGAACGTAGTCGAGGTCGGGGCCAGTGCGTTCACGGGCTGCAAGGCTCTGACGAAGGCTGTCTTGGGTAGCAACAGCATAACCGCCATCAGCACGGCGATGTTCATGGACTGCGAGAGTCTGGCCGAGATTGCCGTGCCTGAGAGCGTCACGTCGATAGGCAACAACGCCTTCCGCAACTGCAAGAGTCTGGAAACCATCTCGCTGGGCGACAACCTCGATATGATAGGCAACTCGGCCTTCGAAGCCTGCACCAGCCTGAAGAGCATCAGCATCAGCGAGGTGACGAAGATCGGCTCGAATGCCTTCCAGCAGTGTGCCAGCTTAGAGACGATCGAGGTGGACAACCTGAAGACACTGGGCAACGGCGCTTTCCAGAAGTGCGTGAACCTGAAGAAGGTCGACCTGCAAGGCTCGCTCAACAAGATTGGCGACAACACGTTTGCCGACTGCACCGCCCTGGAGCAGGCCAAGCTCTCGGGCAGCATCCAGCAGATTGAGAGCAACGCCTTCCGCAACTGCAAGAACATCGCGGACATCGAACTGCCCACGGCACTGAAGGAGATTAAGAGCCACGTCTTCGAGAACTGCACCAGTCTGAGGCGCATCGTCATTCCCAGCAACGTGAAGTCGATGGGCAGCAGCGTCTTCGAGGATTGTACGGCTCTCGACACCGTGCTGATCAAGGGAGCCATCGACGAGATTGACAGCGAGACCTTCCGCCACTGCTCGAGCCTGAAGCGCATAGAGATTCCCGTGTCGGTGAAAAAGATTGGCAGCAAGGCATTCGAGGGCTGCACCCTGCTGACCTCGGTAACGCTGCCCATCACGCTGCAGAGCCTGGGCAGCGATGCCTTTGCGGGCTGCGCGTCGCTGGCCGGCATCGTCATTCCGGCTGCCGTGAAGGAGATTGGCAGCGATGCCTTCCGTGAGTGTTCGGCACTGAGCAAAGCCGAACTGTCAGTGAGCCTGAAGAGCATCGGCAGCGGTGCCTTTGCGAAGTGTGTCTCGCTGCGCGAGGTGGTGGTGAACGCGCCTCTGCCCCCAAAGATGACGAAGTCGACGTTCAAGGACATCGTCCTCGGAGCCTGCAAGTTCTACGTCCCCAAGGGCTGCAAGCCTCAGTATGCTTTAGACAAGCAGTGGCAGAAGATTCCCCAGCTGACGGAACTGCCATAAAGAGGGAAAGTAGGAAATGAAAAGTGAGAAGTGAGAAATGAGTCTGTATCCTAAACTTATTATTGATGCGCTGGCAACGGTCACGTATGCCGGCACGAAGAAGAACTTGGTAGAGAGCGAGATGGTGGCCGACCAGCCTGCCATCAGTGGCAACAAGGTAAAGGTGGTGCTGGAATTTCCACGCGACACCGACCCTTTCCTGAAGTCGACCGTCAAGGCTGCCGAGGCGGCCATCAAGTACCACTGCGGACAGGACGTCGAGGTGGAAATCGTGACGGAGTTCAAATCGAAGCCCCGACCCGCAGCAGAGAAACTGCTGCCCGGCGTGCGGAACATCATTGCCGTCAGCTCGGGCAAGGGCGGCGTCGGCAAGTCGACCGTTGCTGCCAACCTCGCCATTGCGCTGGCACGACTGGGCTACAGCGTGGGACTGCTCGACTGCGACATCTTCGGACCGTCGATTCCCAAGATGCTGGGCTGCGAGGATGCCCGACCCTACGCCGTGACGAAAGACGGTCGCGACCTGATCTGTCCCATCGTGCAGTACGGCGTGAAGATGCTCTCCATCGGCTTCTTCGTCTCGCCGACAACGGCTACGCTGTGGCGCGGCGGCATGGCCACCAGTGCCCTGAAACAGCTCATTGCCGATGCCGACTGGGGCAAGCTCGACTACTTCATCCTCGACACGCCGCCGGGCACCAGCGACATCCATCTGACGCTGCTGCAGACGCTGGCCATCACGGGAGCCGTCATCGTCTCGACACCCCAGCAGGTGGCACTGGCCGATGCCCGCAAGGGTATCGATATGTACTGCAACGAGAAGGTGAACGTGCCCATCCTGGGACTGATAGAGAATATGGCGTGGTTCACGCCCGCCGAACTGCCCGGCAACCGCTACTACATCTTCGGCCGCGAAGGCTGCAAGCAACTGGCCGAGGAGATGAAGGTGCCGCTGCTGGCTCAGATTCCGCTCGTTCAGAGCATCTGCGAGAACGGCGACCAGGGAACGCCGGCCGCCCTCAGCAGCGAGACGGCTACGGGGCTGGCCTACATCAATCTGGCGCAGGCCGTCGTCACCGTCGTGAACCGCCGCAACAGCGAACGGCCCAAGACGAAGATTGTCGGGGTGAAATCATAGTCGTAATTCGCAGTCGCGATTTCAGTCCTTTTTCTTTCGATTCTTGATTTGCTCCTGCACTTCCAGCTTGCGGCCTAAGCGGTTGAGCCGCTCAAGGGCGTGGGAGCGCGAGAGGTGAATCTGGTGGCGATACACCAGGCAGGCCACGCCGAAATAGAAAATGGTCTGGAGCCAGAGGGAGCGGTACTCCCAAAGCACGTCGCCCAGAGTGGCTCCCATCGTGTTAATCCTGATGTAGGCACGCGCACCGAAGGTGGAGGGGAAGAGCCAGGAGACAGCCTGCCAGAAAGCCGGAATACTGGTCCGCGGCCAGCTGACACCCGTGAGGAACAGCAGCGGCAGGGAGACGAAGACGACGAGCAGCATGACGTTCTCACGATAGCGCACGAGACACGACACAATCATGCCGAAGAAGATGCTGGACAGCGTGAAGGGCAGCATCATGCCCAGCAGGTCAGGCCAATGCGCCAGATGCGGGAAAGAGAAGATACGCGGTATCGCCAGCATCAGATAGGCACCCATGACGGCGTAGATCATAAAGTAGCACAGAGCCTTGCCAGTCAGGATGCGGAAAACACCCTGATAGTGGCGGTCTATAGGTATCAGCTCGTGATAGCGGTTGTTCTCGCGGGCCGTTCCTGCCGACAAGCCGATGCCGAGCACCAGCGTCTGCTGGAAAATCAGTATCAGCACGGCGGGAAGCACCGACGAGCCGTAGCCGCCGCCAGGACTGAACACCGGCACGTCGTCGACCTTCAGCGGGAGCACGCCGATTTCGGCCTCGCGCTTCGTTGCGGGATTCGACACCTTGACCTGAATGCCGACACCCATCGTCGTGGTGACGCCCACCGCCGTCTGGTAGACGGCCTGATAGGTCAGCATCAGGCTCATGTCGCAGTAGACGCCGATGGTGGCCTGCTCCATGCGGTTGAGCTTCGTGTCGAAATCTGCCGGAATGTGATAGATGCCCTTGGCCAGCTGGCGGCTGACGAGCGACTTGGCCTCGTCCATGTCGGCGGCGTGACAAAGGACTTTCACGTCGGGCGAAGCATCGCACATACGTGTGAACTGGCGCGAGAGCGACGAGTGGCTGTCGTCGACGACCACGACCGGCACGTCGCGCACCACCTCATTATTATATATCCAGGAATAGATCAGCGGGTAGACCAGCGGCACGACGATGAAGAAGAGAAACGCCCCCTCGTCGCGCACCACCTGGCGCATCTCCTGCCGCCAGATGTAGGCAGCGTCGCTGACGGCCTCTGCTATGTTATGGAATATAGACATAATTCAGCATTGCGTTTTTTATCTTACCAATAACAATCCAAGGCAGCAGCATAAAGGCTGCCAGGGCGGCAAAGTGGAACCACGACTCGAGCAGCGGGAAGCCGTTGAACACGCTGATCTGGTAAATCATGTAGTAGTGGCGCAGCGGGAAGAGCCACGACAGCGACTGCAGCGGGCCGTCCATGCCCATGACGGGGAAGGCCGAACCGGCCATCGAGAGCGAGAGCACCGCCCACAGCGAACAGATACTCATCGACATACGCAGCGAGGGAATCAGACCGAAGACGAAGACGCCAAAGCCCTGCGCGGCCAGCACTGCCATCGCGGCCAGCAGCACCATCTGCCACGCGCCGCCCTCGTAGGGAAAGTGCATGAAACCATAGAAATAATACTCAAAGCCGAGGAAGACGGCCAGCCAGATGAGCGTCTGGGGCAGGAACTTGCCGATGAGGGCAATGAGCATATTGCCGCCTGCCGTCTCCACCCACTCCTTTGAGCGCTTGAACTTCAGCTCGGTGCCTATGCTGTAGGCCGTTATCAGGAAGATGAACAGCAGGATGATGCCCGGCACGAAGGTCGTGGACAGATAGACGTTGTAGTTGGACCACGGATTGGCTATCATGTGAAGGTCGACGGCTATAGGCTGCAGGAACGTCTGAATCTGGTCGTCGGTAGCGCCACGGGCACGCAGCGTGGCCTGCCCCACGGCAGCAGAGCCGAGCGAGGAGATGACCCGCAGGTCTCTCATCACCAACGCGCCCGACATCTTGGACGCCATACTGTAGTAATACGACACCGTTGGCTGGCGGCCTGCCATCAGCTCCTCGGTAATACCCTTGGGGAAATAGATAAACCCGAGAATCTCATCACGCTGAACAGCGTGGCGCGCCTCGGCGACGGTCGGGTAGGCATCAACAATCTTCGTGACCTGGAACGCATCGAGACGGCGTGCCAGCGACCGGGTGGTCGTGGTGTTGTCGGCATCAACGATGCCAATGGGCACGTCCGTGGGTACGCCTATCTCCAGCACTGAAGTGAAAAAGGCAGCTATCACGATGGGGAACACCACCATGCAGAACCCGTAGATGTGGTTCTTCCACAGAATCCGCATCTCACGAATCATTACCGCCCATATCAGCCTAAGACTCTCCACAACTCACCTTTCACTTCACCACCAGCGACATACCCGGGCGCAGACCCTCGAGCGTCTCCGTCGGGCGCGCCTTTACCTCAAACGTCTTCAGGTCGTACTGGCCGTTGGCCTTCGTAGCCTTCCACACAGCATACGACCCCTGGTCCTTCATATAGTAGACCTTCATCTTGATGTCCTTGTTGAATGCCGGGACAAAGGCGGTGAACTCCGTGCCTATCTGCATACCGTTCAGCTGGTCTTCACGGATGTTGAACGTGCCCCACATATCGTCCATCAGCGAGATGGTCATGATGGGGGAGCCTGTGCCGACCAGCTCGCCTACCTTCGGGTAGATGGCGCTGACCTCACCCTCCATCTGGGCTGTCTGCACAGTCTCGTTGATATACGACTGCACTTCGTCAACGGCACCGCGGGCACGGTTCACCTGAGCCTGGGCTGCCATCTTGTCCTCGCGGCGGGCACCGTTGACGGCCAATTCATACTGGCTCTTGGCAGCCTTGCACTGAGCCTCCATCGCCTTATACTGGGCAAATGCCTCATCGCGCTTCTGAGCCGACATGACACCTTGGTCGAAGAGGCGCTGCACGCGGCCATACGACTTCTCGGCTATCTCCAGCCCGGCCTTGGCCTGCTGGTACACCTCGTAGGCACCCTGTATCTGCTCCTTCTGCGCTCCGTTCTTGGCCTTCAGCTCGACGGCCGAAGCGGCATCCTCGGCACTGCGGGCCTGCTCCATCTTGGCACGTACTTCGGGGGCATCGAGGATGGCCAGCGTGTCGCCGGCCTTCACATAGTCGCCCTCCTTGACGCGAATTTCCAGAATGCGTCCGGGCACCTTGCTCGACACGCGGTATTCCGACACTTCGACTTGTCCCTGCATCACCTCCGGATCGCGTCCCAAAGTGAAGAAGCCTATCAGGGCTACGATAATCACCACTGCCACAAAGCCGAAGATGGCAAGCAGGATATTGTTATGCTGTGTTTTTGCTGACATAATCTTATGTTCTATTTATAATGGTTTACTATTTACGGTTTATTCGGCGGAAAGCGTACCCATGACCTTCCTGAAGTTCACCTGCGAGAGGCGGACGTCGATCTCTGCGTCAATCTTCTGCGACTTCGCCTGCAGCCAGGCCGTCTGCGCCTCCATCACGGTGGTGGGGGTGATGACGCCCTCGGTAAACCCGAGGTTGGCGGTACGCAGGTTCTCGTCGGCACGCTTCACGCTGGTCTCGGCCAGGGTCAGCCGCTTGTTGGCCTCATCCATCTGGTAGGCGGTCTGCGTGGCCTGCAGCTCAATCTTCTCGCGGGCCTCCTCCAGTTCCAGGTTCAGGATGGTGGTGGCACCCTTCGAGGCGCGCACCTTGTACATGACGTCGCCCCAGTTCCAGACGGGGACGCGCACCAGCACGCCGACATTCCAGAACCCGGCAAACTTCTTCTCAAAGCCATTGAACGTATTGGGGTTGCTGACGGCATAGCCGCCGATCAGTGCCACCTGCGGCAGATTGCCCGCCTTCAGGATGTTGGTGGTCTGCTGCGACATGGCCACCGTGTTTTCCAGTATCTTCAGTTCGGGACGGCGCTGCAGAGCCTCCGCCACATCCAGCTGCGGGGTAATCATCGTCGACGCGACGCTCTCGGCCTCCTCCTCGGGCAGCACGATTTGCTCGTTCACGGGCAGCCCGATAGTCTGGCAGAGCAGCATACGCGACAGCACGAGGCCGTCGTTCACCTTGGTCAGCGTCATCTCAGCCTCGTTCACCTTCACGTCGACGCTCAGACCGTCGCTGCGGGTGGCCACGCCCTCGTCTATCATCTTGTTCACATCCTCGTCGAGCTTCTTCACCAGGTCGAGGTAGGCCTGGGCCAGACGCTGCTTGTGGCGCAGCGAGACCACCTGCCAGTAAGCCTTGTCGGTGGCGTAGATGGTAGCCTGCTCCTTGGCGTTGATGTTGTTCTGCGCCATCAGTTCGTTGATGTCGGCCAGACGGTTCAAGGCCACGATGCTGCCGCCCATGAACACCGGCTGCGTCAGCATGACCGAGCCGGCCCAGATGTTACGGGTGTCGGTGCGCAGGGCGTCGACCACCTTCTGGCCAGCACCGTTCAGCCGGCCCTCCATGTTGGTGGCCGTCTGTCCCATGTTCTGCTGCACCTGCTGCGAGACGGCCTGTATCTCCTCCAGCGGCACGCCCATCTTGGCCAGCAGTCCGCCGACCTGTGACATCACGTCGTTGACGCCCTGCATGGCTCCCTGACCCAGGTCGCCCTGCACCAGTCCCGTCCCGAGATTTCCGAGCGTGTTCTTCAGGTCAGAGTCCAGGATCGAGACTTCCTTACTGGTGTACATATAGCCGCCGACAGCGCTGACGTGGGGCAGGTACTTTGTGCGTGCCGACCGTCGCAGGTTGGCCGCCAAGTCCTGCTTGACCTTCGAGACGCTCAGCTGCTTGTTGTTGCGCAATGCCATGGCCCGACAACTGTCGAGCGTCATCAGCCGCTGCGCCGTCAAAGGCAAAGAGCCTGCAACCCCGAGCCAAATACTAAGAGCAAAGATTCTCTTCATAACGATATGTTAGTTGAAACTAAACTTACTGCTGCCTATCATGTTGCCGTCGACGAAGATGCTGACGCGATAGTCGCCGGCCTCGAGCATCTGCGACACATCCCAGTAGAGCGTCAGGCTGGTCTCTTCGCCGGTGTACTCAATGTTCTTCTTCATCGTGTACTGCAGGCTGCGGTTCTCATAGTTGAACGTGCCGCCGCCGTTCAGCGTGTTGCCGCCGGGGTTCTGTATGCGCACGTAGACGGTGCGGTTGCCGTTGGCAGCGGTGACGTTGCGGGTAATGGTAAAGCTCACCTGCATCGTCTTGCAGTCGGCAATCTTCTTTGCTGCCTTGCCCGGCTTCCGCAGTGCCGTCAGCTGGATGTTCGTGGCGTCGAGCTGGGCGGCAATGGCCACCTTCTCAGAGAGCGACGCCTTCTCGGTGCTCAGTCCTTCAATCTGCGTGTTGCGCACGGCCAGCTCGTTCTTCACCTGTGTGTTCTCGGCACGCAGGCGCTCGTTCTGGCGGTTCAGCGAGTCAATCTGCATCACGTAGTCGCGCAGCACGGCACGCACCGTGGCCAGCTCCTTCTTCAGGCGGGTAATCTCGCGGGCATCCTCGGCCTTCGTCTTCTTCAGTTCCTCCAACAGCTGCTGCGTGCGCATCTGCTCCTGCGTCAGCTGCTCGATGATGGAGTCGTTGTTAATCTTCGTCTTCATCTCGCTGTACTGCAAGGCGAAGCGTTCATACTCGTTCTCCATCTCCTGTTTGTCGAGCCGGGCCAGCTCCTGCATGTCGGCATTTGCCTGTTTCTGCTCCTGAAGATTCAGGAAAAGGTAGGCCAGTCCGCCCACCAATGCTAATATCACCACAATGAGCGGTATCAGTATCTTTTTCTTCATTCTATGAGTTTTTATTGTGCAAAGGTACGTGTTTTTAGCGAAACAGCAAAGAATTTCTGCAATTTGTTTGGAGATTATAATCTTTTTTCATATTTTTGCATTCTGAAAGCAATCCACTTCCGGCTGCCAATGAAGAAAGACAGTTTTGCCTACAGGGTCTTTGACCTCTACTACGACGGTTTCAAGAACATGAAACTGGGGCGCACGCTGTGGGCCATCATCCTCATCAAGCTTTTCATCATCTTCGCCGTGCTGAAGCTGTTCTTCTTCCCCGACTTCCTGAAGGAGCACGCCGGCGGCGACGAGGCTGGCTACGTGGCTACGCAAATCCTAAACCAATAACGATATGACAAACCTACTGCTAAACATCGATGCCGGGACCATCGACTGGTCGAGAGCGCAATTCGCCCTCACGGCAATCTACCACTGGCTCTTCGTGCCCTTGACGCTCGGCCTGGCCGTCATCATGGGCATTGCCGAGACGTGCTACTACCGCACGGGGAAACAGTTCTGGAAGGATACGGCCAAATTCTGGCAGAAGCTCTTCGGCATCAATTTTGCCATGGGCGTTGCCACCGGCATTATCCTGGAGTTTGAGTTCGGCACCAACTGGTCGAACTACTCCTGGTTCGTGGGCGACATCTTCGGCGCGCCGCTGGCCGTCGAGGGCATTGTGGCCTTCTTCATGGAGTCGACGTTCGTCGCCGTCATGTTCTTCGGCTGGCAGAAGGTGTCGCGCGGCTTCCACTTAGCCTCGACATGGCTGACCGGCCTCGGCGCCACCATCTCGGCATGGTGGATTCTCGTGGCCAACGCCTGGATGCAGTGCCCCGTGGGCTGTGAGTTCAACCCCGACACCATGCGCAACGAGATGGTCTCGTTTGCCGAAGTGGCACTCTCGCCCTTCGCCGTGTCGAAGTTCTGCCACACCGTCACCTCGGCGTGGATCATAGGAGCCGTGTTCGTCGTCGCCGTCTCATCGTGGTACCTGCTGAAGAAGCGTGCTACGAAGCTGGCCGTCGAGAGCATCAAGATTGGTGCCGTCGTGGGCCTGGTGGCCTCGGTGCTGGCTGCCGCCACGGGCCACAAGTCGGGTCAGGACGTCGCCGTGGCGCAACCCATGAAACTTGCTGCCATGGAGGCACTCTACAACGGCGGCACCGACCAGGGCCTGACGGCCGTCGCCTGGGTGAACCCCTTCTGCCAGCCCGACTACGAGAACGAGGAGTCGGCAGCGCTGAAGATTGAGATGCCCTACGCCCTCTCGGTGATGGCCACCAACGATATTCACGGCTACGTGCCCGGCGTGAACGACATCCTGAACGGCTACACCACGCCCGACGGGCAGGTGGAGCCCTCCATCGACGAAAAGATAGAGCGGGGCAAGCTGGCCATTGCCGCCCTGGCCGAATACCGCCAGGCGAGGGCCGAGGGTGCCGCCCCGGATAGCCTCGGCCGGCAGCTTGCGACGCTCAAGGAGAACATGAAGTACTTCGGCTACGGCTACATACGCGACAGGAGCGAGGCAGTGCCCTTCATCCCCGTCAACTTCTGGGCGTTCCGCATCATGGTGGGAATGGGGTGCCTGTTCATCCTGTTCTTCGCCGTCCTCTGCCTCCTGGCATTCCGCATACCCCTGCTCTCGGTCGTCACGCGCCGCCTGCTGGCCTCCGTCGGACTGCTGCCCGAGACCGAGGCCGACGTCTACGACATCACGCGGCTGCCCGCCTGGCACTACTGGGCAGCCGTCGCCTTGGTGCCGCTGGCCTACATCGCCTCAGAGAGCGGATGGCTCTTGGCTGAGTTCGGCCGTCAGCCGTGGACCATTCAGGACATGCTGCCGACGTGGGTGGCCGTCAGCGACCTGCACTCTGGCAGCGTCATGCTGACGTTCTTCATCTTCCTCATTCTCTTCACCGCGATGCTCGCCGTCGAAATCAACATCATGCTCAAACAAATCAAGAAAGGACCTCAACTATGACATACAGTTTCTTGCAGCACTACTGGTGGTTCGTCGTATCACTCCTCGGTGCACTATTAGTATTCCTGCTCTTCGTGCAGGGTGCCAACTCCGTAGCCCGCTCGCTCGGCTATAACGACGAGGGGCGCAGGCTGGTCTACAACTCGACAGGACGCAAGTGGGAGTTCACGTTCACGACGCTCGTCACCTTCGGCGGCGCCTTCTTCGCCTCGTTCCCGCTGTTCTACTCCACCAGCTTCGGCGGTGCCTACTGGCTGTGGATGATCATCCTGTTCACCTTCGTGCTCCAGGCCGTCAGCTATGAGTTCCAGAACAAGATTGGCAACATCCTCGGCCCGCGCACGTTCCAGTTCTTCCTGACGCTCAACGGCATTGTCGGACCGCTGCTGCTCGGCGGTGCCGTGGCCACCTTCTTCGAGGGTTCGAACTTCGTGGTCGAGAAGGGCAACCTCATCGACGCCGGCGCCATGACACCCGTCATCAGCCACTGGGGCAACGCCTCCCACGGCCTCGACGCACTGCTCAACCCCTGGGTGCTCGTCTTCGGCTTTGCCGTCGTCTTCCTGGCACGCATTTTGGGCATCCTCTACGTGATGAACAACATCGACGACGAGGACATCCGCTCGCGCGGCTCAGTGCGTCTCGTCGGTGCCGCCGTGCCCTTCCTCGTGCTCTTCGTGGCCTACCTCGTCCACCTGCTCCTGAAGGACGGCTATGCCGTCAATGCCGAGGGTCTCGTCTACATGGAGCCTTACAAATACCTCAACAACTTCATCGCAATGTGGTATCTGCTCATCTTATTACTTATAGGTGTCGTGCTGGTGCTCTGGGCCATCTACGCCGAAATCGTCAAGCGTCAGTCCGGCAACAGCAAATCTATCTGGCCGGCCGGCATCGGCACCGTCCTCGTGGTACTCGCCCTGCTGCTCTGCGCCGGCTGGAACAATACGGCCTACTACCCCTCGACCGCCGCGCTGCAGTCGTCGCTGACGCTGCAGAACTCCTGCTCGAGCGAGTTCACCCTGCGCACGATGTTCTACGTCTCGCTGCTCGTGCCCTTCGTACTGGCCTACATCGTCTACTGCTGGCGCGCCATCGACAAGAAGAAGCTCACCAGGAATGAAGAGCTACACTATTGAAAACGAAAAACAACTTAAACTCAATAAATGATGAAACGACTAATGATGATGTTGGTGGCCGTCGTGCTCAGCCTGTCGGCCCTTGCACAGAACGCCAACAGACTCTACGACGAGGGCAAGACGCTCTACGACATGAAGAAATACGATGCCGCCTTCCCCCGTCTGAAGACCGCCGCCGAGAAGGGGCACAAGAAAGCGCAGTACCGGCTGGGCCGCTGCTACGAGAAGGGCCACGGCACCGCCGCCGACAAGGACCTCGCCTTCCAGTGGTATGAGAAGTCGGCCAACCAGGGCTTTGCCAAGGCACAGTTCCAGTTAGGCCAGTGCTACAAGAACGGCGATGGCGTGGCCAAGGACCGCAAGCGCGCCTTCGAGCTGTTCATGAAGGCAGCCAAGCAGGAGAATGCCGACGGCGAGTATGCCGTGGGCAAGGCCTACTTCAAGGGCAAGGGTGTGGCTACCGACAAGATGCTGGCCGGGAAGTGGCTGCGACGTGCCGTCCGCAACGAGAAGGGCGGCGACGAGGTCCTCGCCGACCTGCACAAGAATGCCGACGACGGCGACGAGGATGCCAAGGCCATGCTCAGCCTCATCGGGAAGTAGTGGATGTCCACTCCCCACTAACGTGGGCCAGCGAGTCTGGGGCAAGCTCCAGCAGCCGACGCAAGTCAGATTCGGCACCGGCCTTGTCGCCGATGTCGTAGCGCAGCTGGCCCCGCAGCTGGTAGGCGTCAGCATAATCCCCGTCCAAAGCAATAGCCTTGGTCAGCAGGGCAATGGCACCGACCGTCTGCCCCTTCTCCAACAATGCCCGAGCGTCGTCATAGCAGACGCGGGCGTCACTTCTCAACTTCTCACTCATCACTTTAATGTTTCGTTTTCGTTATCGTTTTGGTTTTGGGTTAAGGGAGAGGCTCCTTCACTAACCACAGCGTGAGCAGCAGCGACAGCACAGAAGCCGTCACCGCGGCAAACATCAACACCACGAACGACAAGACAGCCTCCACCGGCCCCATGCCCCCTATCAGCAGCCCCGAAAGCAGCATGGGCATGACGAAAAGGCCCGTGGCGGCAATGTTGCCCACGGCAGGCACCAGCAGGCTCCGCAGGGCACGGGTGATGTAAGGCGCGAGAGCCTGCAGGCGCGAGGCTCCGTTGCCCAGCAGCGTGTAATACGGCTGGCCGTCCTGGCGCAGACAGTCGAAATAGGTGCGCACGCCGTGGATGCCCGTCGTCAGCACATGAGCCATCAGGACACCCGTCACCGGCACCACCCAGCGCGCACTCAGAGGCTCGGCGGGGCGCAGCACGAAGCATAGCACGAAGGCACTGACCGCCACCACGCTGACAAACATCGCCGCGCACGCCGGCAGCAGCAGCACGCGCGCAGGCAGGCGCGTTCGGCTGACCAGCAGCAGCGCGGCAGCCACCACCAGCACCGCCACCCACACTAAGCTCAGCCACAACCCGTCGTAACGGTAGAGCAGCCACAGACAGCCGCCGACGGCACCCATCTGGACCGCCATGCGCACCAAGGCCGTGGCAGCCCTTCGCAGCAGCTGGCGGTCGTAGACGTAGGTCAGATAGCCGGGAACGGCCAACAGCAGCAGCAGCCCCAGCACAAGGTTAAGATACGACAGTCTCATTTTTCACTATATTTACCCCCCTCCGACCTCCCCCGAGGGGAAAGTTGGAGAGGGGTGTTTTCGTTTTGGTTTTGGTTTTCGTTCCGGGGGTTGTTCCCAATTTCCACTACCCTGTCCGACTGCCCGAGGCAGACCTCACGGTTTGAGGCGACGACGACCGTGCGCCCTCCGGCGGCCAGCCTTCGCAGAGAGGCCCACGTCGCGTCGTCAGGGTCGTCGGCAATGACCACAGCCTTCGAGGCCACCGGAGCCACGTTCAGCGCCTCCACGATGCGAGTCGGCACGTAGCGCCGGCTGCCCGAGGGCGACCACACCGTCTCCAACGCGTCAACACTCCCCCTCCAGCGCCCCCGGGGGCTGGAAGGATTCTCCGCGCTGGCAGTCTCCCCACCGGGGGGCTGGAGGGGGGGTATTGGAGGCTGTTGTTGTCGGGTTGTCGGCACGTAAGCCATCATCCGGCGGAAGGCAGGAGCCGACAGAGGCGTCAGCAGTTCGCCGTCGATGCTCACCAGCCCGCTGTCCAGGCGCACCAAGCCAAGCAGCGACAGCAGGAGCAGCGACTTCCCGCTGCCAGCAGGCCCCGTGACGCACGTCACCTGACCGTCAAGAGCCATGAACGACAGACCGGCGAACAACCGCCGGCCGCCGACACTCAGACAACCATCCTTCAATTCCAGCATCCCACCAAATTTTTCTGCAAAGTTACAAACAATTTTCCAATAAACAAAACAAACAAAAACAAAAAACGAAAACGAAAACGAAAACGTTTTTGCTCCGCTCTTCTGGGGCGTCCCTTCGGGGCAAGCGTTGGTTTTCGTTTTCGTTTTCGTTTTTACGGACGGCTATCAGTTGCGGACGAGGACCTTTCTTCCTGCCACGACGTAGACGCCGGGGGCCAGCGGCGGAAGGGTTACGCGGCCGCCATGTGACATGGCAGTGCCCACGCTACGGCCGGCGAGGTCGTAGACGGGCTGCGGCCCGTCCTTCAGGCCGGGAGCCACGGTCTGGAGCCCGGTGGCGTCACCGGAGTGGAGGCTGCCATAGAAGTTCAGCTGGTAGAGGCGTGCGATGTTGCCCGTGCCCTGCTCGGGCTTGGTGACGGTGAGCCGGAAGCGTTGGGCCGTGACGGGGGTGATGGCGCGCACGAAGTGGTTCTCCTTATTGCCTTTGACTTCATCGCACAGGACGAAGGTCTTCGCGGCCTCGTCGTAGTACTCGAGCTTCATGTCCGAGGAGATGTAGTCGCTGTTCTCAATACCGGCGAGCAGCACTTCCCACTGGCGCACCTCGGCCTCCTCGGGGAAGGTGTACATGATGGTCTTGGTGGCAGAATTGGTGTCGCACCACTTCGTGTAGGAGTTGCCGTCGGCGGCGTACTGGGGTGCCTCGCTGGTGTTGGCGTAGCCCGATGCGTTGATGGTGGTGGGTATGAGCCAGTCGTTGCCGGGCACGGCCATGTTGACGACGTCATTGGCAATGGGGTAGACGACATCGGTGGACAGCAACGGCGTGACGGGATAGGCGGGGCCGTCCTCAAGGGTCATGGCGGCTATGAACGTGCGGTTCTGCGTGGGCAGCGTGAGGGTGCTGCTCCCGCGCGGTATGCGCAGCTTGTAGTGGAAGAGGTACATGAAATCGTAGCCCACGTCCTTCGTCGAGTTGTGGCTGTGGGTAGCCGTGAAGCCCACGTTCTCCTGCCGGAAGACGGGTGCGGAGAAGTATCCGCCGCAGTCGGCGATGTTGCCCTTGAAGTAGCCCACGCTAAGTGGCAGCTTTTGGCCGTCGACGTCGAGCTCGATGCTCGTCCCGCCGTTGGCGACTGCGCTGAAGGCCAGGAGATGGAGCGTGAGGCTGTCATGCTGGGCATTGGCCAGGGCGGGCAGGGCAATGGTCTGTCCGGCGCACTGCACCATATTCTTCTTGCCGGCGGCACTGGGGCCGATGGTGAAGTCGATACCCTCGTGAGTCACCTTGTCGCCCAGCAGCTCGCCGGGATAGAGGCTGCCGGTGATGTTGATGATGCCGTCGTTGCGCTTGCCGTCGAGGCTGATGACGTCGGCATTGTAGACAAGGTCTACGGGCTGCGTGGCCTCGATCTTCCCGGACTCGGCAGCAGCATCCTTCTGCTTCAGTGAGACGGCAAAGGTCTTGATGCCGAAGCCATTGATATCGAAGGTCAGCGTAGCACCCTCGGACTTGGCCCTGCCGACGGTCTCTTCGAGGCCGTTCACCTCGTCGGCTGTGAGCAGCTCGGCGGGGAAGGTGACGGTGACGCCCTCCTGGGGCTTGCCCGTCAGCTCGTGGAAGCGGATGATGTAGAGGTCGCTGTCCTCAGCACGTTTCAGGGCGCGCACGGCCACCTTGTCGTTGTTGACCTGTGCAAAGCTGAACTGCGTGCCGAGTTCACCCTCGTGGGCCGTGGTGACGAAGGCGCGGAGGGGCTGGTTCAGGCAGTCGCTCTGCCACTGTGTCTGCTCGCCCACCCTGCCGGCATGGCTGAACAGCGAGAAGCAGAACTTGTTGAGCCCCAGGTCCTGTTGACCCTGGTAGGTGTAGCGGTCCTGCCTTACCCACGGGGTGTAGACGAGGGTGAGGCGAAGCCGGGCACTGGAGGGCTTGTCCCAGCCGTACTTGCTGTCGTTGAGGATGGAGAGTCCGTAGGTGCCGTTAGCGATGGTCTGGTCGGCCCACTGGTGTCCGCAGTATTCGTAGTAGGAACTGTTGCTCACGCCGCGCGAGATGAACCCTAAGGAGTTATCGTAGGTAGCCTGCGAATTGGTGGCTCGCAGATTGGCTTCGAGCTTCAGCAGGTAGCCGCGGCTCTGCCAGTCGACCTCGTTCAGCACGTCGACGCGCTCGTCGGCGCCGGTGCTGGTCAGCTGTACGTACTGCACAAAGGTGGAGCCGAGACGTGTGCGCTCGATGCGGAACGACTTGCGCAGCGGTCCGTCCTCGGCAATGGTGACAGAGAGCGTCTTGTCGGCGTTGTTCACGTATGTCGGTGTGTTCTGGGTGGCACCCCAGAGAATCTCCCACGAGGGCCAGAAGCCATTGTCAGCCAGCTGGCTGTCGGAGTAGCAACTCATGAGTGCGAGGCGCAGGTTGCTGCTAAGCATCTCCCTCTCGAGCACCTTGTCGTAGAGGCTCTTGATGTCGCCCGTGGAAGTGTCGATGGTGACGCGGTACTTGGCGTTCTCCATCACGTTGTCCTTGATGGTGAACTCCTCGGGTGCAGCGACGGTGCAGGCTACGTTCTTCTGCAGGTTGTAGGTGGCATAGCCCATGGAGGGCACCGTGGCGGCAAAGATGAAGTGCTGGCGCCCGCCGATGTAGCGCGTGAGTTGTGCGGGCACCTCGTTGCCCTGTGCGTCGGTGACGCGGACGGCCGTCCACGGCTCGTCGGCAGCCACGTCGGCCTCGACGATGTCCTCACGGTCAATGGACAGGGGGTTGTAGACGACCACGGGCTGCTGACCCACGCGGGTGTCCATGCGCTCGGCTACGCCGGCCACGGAGTTGTTGACGGCGGTGGTGAAGTCCATGAGCGACATCACCTCGTCGTTGCGGCTGTAGCCGTAGGCACGGGGCAGGCAGGTGCCGGGCATATCGTCGTGGAACTGATGCCAGATGACGCGGTGCCAGGCGTCGGTGAGCGTCTGGTAGGGATAGGAGCGCGTGCGCAGCCAGTCGGCGGCCACGGCACTGCGCTCGGCAGCGTCGGCAGTCAGCTCGTTGCGGCGGTTCCAGTATTTCATCATCGTCTGGCTGGTGTAGCAGCCCACGCCGTGGGTGCGCATGGGCAGTTCGTGGTCAACCACCTTGTACTGTCCGTGATCGTTCTCGGCCATGTATTCGAAGGCTTCGGTAGGCGACACCAGTTCCACTTTCACAGGGCCGTTGGTAGTGACGCTCTGCTCCAACCACGACACGCACTCCTCGTTGAGCGCACCGCCGCGGTCGCCCAGACCGGTATAGCGGAAGTTAGCCCTGAGGCCATAGTTCTTCTCATAGCTGTCGATGGTGGAGAGCATCGAAGCACTGTAGGCCAGGTTCTCCCTGAACTCATCGCCATATCCGCCGGGCTTCAGTATGCAGTAGATTTCACTGCCGTCAGGCAGCGAGTTATAGTCGTATGCGGAGCCCCAGCTGAGCTTCTGCGTGTGGAAGCCGATGAAGCCGCAGTGCTTGGCGATGGTGGGCAGGGCGGCGGTGAAGCCGAAGCAGTCGGGGAGCATGATGTCGAGTCCGCCCTTGCGCCCGAACTCACGCTTGTAGAACGTCTGGCCGTAGAGCAGGTTGCGCAGCAGCGACTCAGCCGACGAGACCATCGTCTCACAGGCATCCCACGAGCCACCGGCGGGGTTCCACTGGCCGTTGGCCACGTATTTCTTCAGCGTTGCCCACTGCGTGGGGTAGTACTCCTTCATCCACTGGTACTTCTGCGCCCCCTCGAAGCTGAAGCGGTAGTGGGGGTACTTGCTCATGCGGTCGAAGTTGCCGTTCAGCGTGTTGAGGATGTATTGCTCGATGGTGGTCTTCACGTCCCAGTCCCACTGCGTGTCTAAGTGTGCATCGCTGATCATGAACAGGCGTCCGCTGTTGGGGAACACGAAGTCGGTGGCTGCCGTCACGGCGAAGATGTAGCTATAGCCGTCGCCGGAAGTGGTCTGGCAGCGGATGCTCTTCACCTTCCGCGCTTTGTTCACCGGTACGATGGCCTCAAAGAGTCCGAACTCGTTGCGACCGTCATAATTGCCGTTAGTGCGGTCCATGCGCCCTAAGCCCCATATCGCGCTCTCCTCCCTGCCGCCGTACCAGTCGTGGAAACTGATGGAGGCCTGCTCCGATGCGCCGGAGGTGTAGTTGACGGTGACATTGATGTTACGCTTCCCGCTGGCTGACAGTCCGAGGATAAAGAGCATCTCTGTCTGTGGCTGCTCGGCGAAGGTCAGCGTGCCCGAGGCAGTGCCGCCGGCCGCATTGGTCAGGCGCAGCACGTTGGGGCCGTTGAAAGCAGCCAGTTTGTAAGGCACACCGTAAGTGGTGGAGGTGAAGCTGCTTATCAGTCCACCGCTTTGGTTGATTTCTTTGGAATAGTAAATCCAGTTGCCGTTGTCGAGCGGCATTTGCTCACTGCGATTCTCGCCCTGCTGATAAACGCAGTCGGCATTCATGCCGTTGAGCGAAAGAGGGGTAAATGTTTGCCCCATGCTGCTCATTGCCATGCAAAGAGCAGCCAGTAGAATGAATCGAGATTTCATCATAATTTTTTATTGCATAAATTTAAATTAGGTTTTCTATTTGTTTCTCATCTGCAGCACGAGTCCCGGAGCACCTTTATCGGCAGGCGCGCTGTTCATCAGACCGATGGCACGGATGACGCTACCGGGAACGGTGAGTACACCAGCCTCAACCGTCACCCTGTCGGTGATTTCGACGGCACGGTCGGCCTTCAGGTCCTGTGCATACACCTTGAAGCTGCCCTTAGGTGCCGATGTCGGGAACTTTACCCGCAGGCTCTTCATATAGCCGAAGATGCCAATGGGAGCCGTCCAGTCCTGGGCTTCAATCTCCACGTCGACCTCCTTTTCTATGTATCTGCGGCGCAGAGTTCGGCCGATGGCAGCCACGGCGACGGCACCACTCGGATAGCGTGAAGCGAGTACGAAGGGCCGCTGTTCGTCGTCGCTCTTCACCGTGGGCAGTGGCATACGCCGGCTGACACGCGCCGGGGCACTGCCCTTGACCACCTCGCCTGGCTCGCGGCGCATCCACGACTCACCATCCATGAACACCCAGTTGTCTTCGAGTATGGTTTCATCCTTCTGGAAATCACCGTCCACAGAGAAAGGAGCTGCAATACGATGCCAGCGTACGGCACGTATCACCTCGTCAAGGCGCATCTTCAGGTCGCGCACCGTGGCAGGGAACACCTCGTCGGGGCGACCGGAAGGCAATGCGCCGACGTAGGGATGACGCATCACACCAATGGCACAACCCAGTCCGGCGGCGATATAAGGCTCATCCTCGCAGTTGACGATGCCACGCGCGCCAGCCTCGGCCTTGAAAGGCAGCACCTCGCACACGCGGTCGATGGTGACCGGCTGCGAGATGATATTCTCGACATCGTAGGTACGGTAGGTGTCGCTGAAAGTCACGTTCTCGTTGCGCAGCGCCTGTTCCACCGTCAGGTGAGGTGCTATCTGCCGTGCTTTCTCCGAGAGCCAGCGGCGCCACTCGTGATCGCGCGACTGCTCTCCCCAGTCCACCTTCCAGTAGCCCACGCCACTGGCTTCCGCCACCTGGAGGCGGTCGGTCCAGAACTCTTCGCCCGTCATCTGCTTGAGGCGCGGCGCTTTCTGTGCGCTAATCCAGAGTCCCAGACCGCGCCAGCCGTAGGCACGCAGACTGTCGCTCAGATGGCGGAAACGCTCTGTCGGCGTGCCCTTGAACGACGGGAAACGACCTGTGTCAAGTTCATCGGTGCCGATATATTCGTTATTCTTTTCCTGATTCACATCGATGGGGAGATCCCACGAGTCATCGAGCACGAACCACAGGTCCTGATGTATTTCCGGAAACATATTCACCCAGCGCTGACCATATTCCTGGCCGAAGATATTATCCTCGTTCATGGCCCGCCGCATATTGTCGGAGCCAGTATAACTGCAACGGTAGCCCTGCACGTTCCACGTACAGAAATAATCTGGTGCCAGCGATGGTGTACTGGGCACGAGGGAGAAAGGTGCCACATTGTCTTTCTTAGCTTGAATGGTCGCCGTGGCCGCGAGACAAGCCATTAAGAGTAAATTCTTCATCAACGACGTAAATTCAGTTACGTTTTAATTCTATTTTTATAAAAGTTCTCTCAATCACGAGGCCATAGTGATATGACGGCTCGCGAGTGCAGGGTTCGCCAATACTGTTTTCTCATCGTTTATGTGATTTTGATGACGGTTTGGATTCCTTCAGACAATACACGATATCCGGAAAAGAGGGGATGGCATCGACCTCGCCGTTTTCCCAGACCTTGACGTATGTGTCGGCTCCGAACATGAATTTGCTGATGCGTCCCGGTCTGACGGGGTCGAGATGCGGGAGGCTGGGTGTATTCGGGTCGCCACTTGCGATGAAGGCAATGAAGGATTCGTAAACCTGCTCCGAAAGTTTCTGGGCCACGGGAATCTGTTCCTCCGTTATGCCTTCGTTCTTCCAGTTCAGTTCGTT
>CAJOLE010000025.1 GCA_905235325.1 uncultured Prevotella sp.
CAATGCAATGCGGGAGAGTAGGAGGCCGCCTTCTTTTAAGATGAGAGCCCCGGTGGAAACATATTCCCCGGGGCTTTTCCGTTGTATGACGGTCAGACGGTTTCTTGACGGTCAGCCGGTTGGACTATTCTGACGGTCAGACTGTTTTGACGGTTAGACGGTTAGCCAGATCTTTGACGGTTTGACGAATAGACGTTCGTTAGTCCACCGGCGTGGAAGAAGACTGACCGTCAGAAGAAAGACTGACCGTTAGAATGAAATATAGAAATTAGCAACGATGAAAAGAGTTAGAATAACGGCAATGCGGCAGACGGTCTATCACGACCTGATGAAGAAATACGAGAATCCGATTGAACATGCCTGCGACATGGAGGAAGGGCAGCAATGGATTTCGGAGGACGGTCAATGTCCTGACGGTCTGTGTCCAGCAGCCTGGTCGACTATGCGCGAATATGTTGCGTCGTTGGCCAAAGGCGAGGGAAATTTCTATGACGGTTGGATGAAGAACCCCATGAGTGCCATGCTCAGTTGCAACGACGGCTTCCGCCCATTCACTTTTTATATTGAAGTGATATAGAGAGCTGAAGTTAAAAGATATTTTCGTCTGCCTCTGGAGCGATGTCGATTCGCTGATATTGCCGTATAGTTGTGAATAACGGTAAACATCCTACACTTCCTACACTTGCGACACCTGTTGAATTTTTTTAGGTGTAGGAAGTGTAGGGAGTGTAGGATAAAAAGTATAAATGACAACTATATATATAGGGACAATACGTAACGGTGCAGGCCGCATAGGGGGCTTCCAGGCTGGCTGAGGGGTTGGAACCGACACCTGAACCTACACCTTGGGCGCTGGTGGAAAGGGATTATTCCATAGTGCGGAGTTTTCAAAAGGCAGTGGGTTTTGCGGATAAGGCGGCGGGTTTTGGATGAAAGGCGGCGGGTTTGGGTAGTCATTGGGCGTGTTGTTGTTTTTTTGTGGGTTGGATTGGAAGACGCAAGTTTGCACCGCCAATCATTCAGCCGCGATGGTATCGCGGCATAGAGAAACAAAAACAGAGCAGAAAAGATAAACCGGCCGTGGATGACTACGTTGAGTATATCTTTTCATGCAGAGAAAAGAAAAGGATGCAGTTGCCAAATAAATATCGGCAACTGCATCAGATGGTAAGAATAATCAGACACAATACCATGAGGTTTCCGACGGGTGCAGGGCACTGTGTCACTCTGTGTAGAGATCAGTAGTTCTCGGCCTTCACCTGGAAGTAGGACTGGGGATGGTTGCAGACGGGGCACTCCTCCGGGGCCTTTTTGCCGATGACGATGTGGCCGCAGTTGGCACACTGCCAGATGACGTCGCCGTCCTTTGAGAATACGCGCTCCTTCCGGATGTTGTCGAGTAGCTTGCGGTAGCGCTCCTCATGCGCTTTCTCGATGGCGGCTACGCCCTCGAACTTCTCGGCAATCTCGTCGAACCCCTCCTCCCGGGCTTCGCTGGCCATGCGGGCGTACATGTCGGTCCACTCAAAGTTCTCGCCTCCGGCAGCAGCCTCGAGGTTCTCGGTCGTCGACTTGATGGCTCCGCCCTCTAAGAGCTTGAACCACATCTTGGCGTGCTCCTTCTCGTTGGCGGCAGTCTCCTCGAAGATGGCAGCTATCTGTACGTAGCCGTCCTTTTTGGCTTTCGATGCCCAGTAGGTGTACTTGTTGCGTGCCATCGACTCGCCTGCAAATGCTTCCTGCAGGTTTTTCTCGGTTTTTGTTCCTTTCAGTTCTTTCATGATGTTGTTTGTTTAGTTGTTATTATTATTGGTGGATATGACCTGTGTGGTCATGTGGTTCTTCAGGAAGTGTGATTTCGCCGCGGATGCTTTGCTTCATATAGTGGCGCACGTCGTCGGGATTGTCGTATCGGCTTTGCAGGAACATGAGTTTGGTGACAGCAGCCTCAACCGTAGAGTCGCCGCCGCTGATGACGCCTGCCTCCTGCAGATGGTAGCCTGAGCCGTAGCGGGACATCTCGACCTGCCCCTGCATACACTGGCTGATGTTGACGATGACCTTGCCTCCCTGCGTACCTTCTTTTAAAGCATTAAGCAGCCACGGACTCTGCGGGGCATTGCCTGAGCCGAAGGTTCGCATGACGATGGCTTTCAGGTTCGGCGTATGTATGATATGACGGATAAGGTCTTCGCGTATGCCTGGGAACAGCGAGAAGATGATCACGTTGTTGTCGAGTCGGAAGTGAGGCGTCATGGGTTTCTCCCAGTCCGGACGCAGCATCCGCTCGCGGTGGTAAGTGATGTTGACGCCTGCCTCGGCCAGGTGTGGGTAGTTGAACGACTCGAAGGCGTTGAACTCCTCGGCACTCTGCTTTGTAGTGCGGTTTCCGCGCAGCAGTCGTGCGTTGAAGTAGATGCCTACCTCAGGGACGATGGCGTGGCCGTCGGCATCTTTCGCTGCCGCTATCTCGATAGACGTGATGAGGTTCTCCTTGCCGTCGGTGCGCAGCTGTCCGATGGGCAGTTGCGAGCCGGTGAAGATGACGGGCTTGGTCAGGTTTTCGAGCATGTAGCTCATGGCCGATGCGGTGTAGGCCATCGTGTCGGTTCCGTGAAGCACGACGAATCCGTCGTAGCGGTCGTATCGGTCGGCTATGGTGTGGCTGAGGTCAGTCCACCGTGCCGGCGACATGTCGCTTGAGTCGATAGGCGGCTGGAACTGGTAGGTGTCTATCAGCGTGTCGAACTGTTCGAGTTCGGGCACGCTACAGAGGAGGTGCTCGAAGTCGAAGGGCTCCAGTGCTCCCGTCGCCGGGTTACGGTTCATACCGATGGTGCCACCGGTGTAGATTAGAAGAATCTTACTTCTCATTCTGCTCTCTCCAAACCATCTGTGCGGATGCCTGATGCGTAGCCAGTACCTTGACCTCGGCAATCTGGACGTGGTCTGGAGCCGATGCGGCGAAACAGACGACCTCGGCTATGTCCTTGCCGGTCAGCGGTTTAATGCCTGTGTATAACTTCTTGGCTTTCGCCTTGTCGCCGTGCAGCCTGACGTTCGAGAAGTTGGTCTCGACGAGTCCCGGCTTGACGTTGGTCACGCGGACGGGGGTGTCGTAGAGGTCTATGCGCAGCCCGTCGCTGAGCACTTTTACCGCCGCCTTCGTTGCACAGTAGACGCTGCCTCCCGCGTAGGCGCCATCGCCGGCAATGGAGCCGATGTTGATGACGTGTCCCCTGTTGCGTTTCACCATACCGGGCACTATGAGGCGCGTCATCCGCAGCAGGGCCTTCACGTTCGTGTCGATCATCGTGAATGCTTCCTCGAGGTCCAGCTCGTGCTCCTTGTCGGTGCCTAAGGCCAGTCCGGCGTTGTTCACCAGCACATCGATGCTGCGCCATTCCTCGGGCAGTGAGTCGATGGCCTTTCTGACAGCTTCGCCGTCTCTGACGTCGCAAGCCATCAGCCGCACCTCCGTACCGTATTCAGATTGAAGTTTCTCCTTGATTTCCAGGAGCTTGTCTTCGCTCCTGGCGTTTAGGATCAGTCGGCATCCGTTTTCGGCAAACTTCCATGCGCAGGCCTCGCCGATGCCCGATGATGCCCCCGTAATGAGTATCAGTTTCTGTCGCATACGTTAACTCTCCTTATTTAATAATATGTATGTCGCGCTGTGGGAATGGGATAGCGATGCCGTGCTTGCCGAGGGTGTCGTAGACGCACTTGAGGACTTCGCTGACGACGTATGACTTCTTCGGAGCCTCGGCCCAGACGAAGAGCTTGAAGTCGACGCTGGAGTCGTTCATCTGTGCGACGACCGACTTGACGTGCTTCTTGGGATCCATCCAGGGGTGGTGGAGCTGGTTGACCGCGTCCTCGACGACCTGCGACACCTGCTTGAGGTTCGAGCCGTAGGCCACGCCGAATGGCACGACAGCGAGCACGTATCCGTTGTTCTTGGTCAGGTTCTTATAGTTCTTGGTGAACAGCTGTGAGTTCTGGAAAGTGATGACCTCGCCGTAGAGCGACTCTACGACCGTCGATGTGTAGCTGATGCTGGCCACGCGGCCCATCGTTCCGTCGACCTCGATCCAGTCGCCCACCTTCACGCGGCCGGCCATGAGGGATGCTCCGTAGTAGATGTTCTCGATGATGTCCTTCGAGGCGAAACCGATACCCGTAGACAGTCCGCCGGAGATGGCGACGAGCCAGGTGACGCTGATGTCGAGTAAGCTGAGCGAGATGAGCAGCCAGAGCCCCCAGACGATGACCTGAATGACGTTTCGCCCCATGACCTCGCGGCTCTGTGCCGTTGTCGGGTCTTGTCTGTTGTAGTGCAGTTTCAGCAGGTCGAGTACGGTGGCCGCGATGTATCTGAACAGGAACCAGAGACAGACGACCGTCGTGAGTTTGGTGATGCTGACGGTCAGGTTCTTGGTGTCAATGAACTTTTTGCGGAAGAGATCCATGCAGATGTCGCTGAGGTTGAACACGTCGGCCGCCCACCAGATGCTGAGCATCACCGAGAGCACGCCCATGACGGGTAGCAGTACGCCTGAGAGCAGGTGGTAGAGCCAGCTGCGGGTGATGGGAACCTCGTCGAGTCCGTGCCGGTGGCCGTATAGGTGTACATACTGTGCTACGCAGGTGATGGTGAGAATGCAGGTGAGCTGCATGATCCACCAGATGAGAATCTGTACGCTGAGCAGCGTGTAGCCCGTCCATGAGAGCACCACCGACGAAATGAACACCAGCAGCGAGATGTAGGTGTAGAACATATCGGATCGGGGCACATTCTTATTGTGGCGGCTTATGACCACCCACTGCCAGACGGTGCAGGCCAGCAGCATGGGCGGGAAGATGAGGTTCACCAGCTGATTTGGTATGAGTATGATGCGGAAGGATATGACGATGAAGCCGATGAACACTAGTGGCGCGTAGATGTAGAAGGCACTCTTGAGCTGGTCGCCGCCCACGCGCAGCAGCAGCGAGATGAGAATGACGCCTAAGAGCCACGCATACTCGATGAGCAGGTCGCTGGCCATAGTGAAGAAGTTCTGCTCCAGCGTGGCCCGCAGGATTCCCATGATGAGTGCAAAGGTGATGGTGGTAGTGGCCAGGATGATGCTGGTGCGCTTGTTGAGGAACTCCTCCGTCCTAAACCGCTTGGGCAGCAGGAATCGGAACACGAGCAGGTTGAGCCCCGTGGCTATCAGCACGTAGATGAGGATAATGCCGAACAGTCCGAAGATGACGTTGCTGTCCCATTGCGACCCACTCTCGTTCGACTTATATTTGTCGGCAATCGTCTCGCGCGTCTCCTTCAGGCTGTTTTGCAGACTCTTGAGAATCGAGAAATAGTTGCGTCCGCCGTTCTTGAAGATGCCGGTCTGAATCTCGGTGTAGCGCTTGTTGGCATAGTCGTTCAGGCTTTTCAGGCTGTTCTCCGTCATCTCGTAGTAGTGGATGTAGTCGTTTATCTGTTCGCGGTTCTCGGTCAGCGTGTTGCGTATGTTCGTGGCCAGCGTCAGACAGACGTTACGGTTCACGCGCCCGCGGTCGCTGAGCATATTAGCGCGCATCGACGAAAGGCTGCTGACCAGGCTGTCGTACTTGGCAATGTCAGCTTCGGTCGTAGCGAGGAAGTCGAGGAAGGGCAGCTGCGAGTGCCTGAAGGCATTGTACTGCTCGGTAGCCTGGTGGCAGGCGTAGGTCAGGTCGAAGACGTAGTTCTGCTTCTGCGAGTAGAGCATCAGCGCGTTCTGCCCTGACAGCTTCATCGTCTCCATGAGCTGTCCGAAGATTTGTTCGTTCTGCTGCTTGCGCTCTGAGGTCATGTCCGTGAGGTCGCGGTGGTACTCGGTCAGTTCCTGGCGCAGTATCTCGAGCGTCTTGTCCAGGTCGCGCTCCTTCAGCACGGCATGGGTGTCAGCCAGTGCCGCGACCAGCATCGTCAGTATGAAAATGAATCTCTTCATTGTGTTCCGTTGTCTTTAGTAGGCGCAAAGGTAACTAAAAAAGCAAAAATATCAAAGCAAAATGCCGTTTTTTAATTTTATTTGCGTACTTTTGTGCCCATGAAACTCATTGCTGACAGTGGCAGCACCAAGACCGACTGGGTGCTGATAGGCGGTGCCGGCATCAGGGCACGCCTGAAAACGCAGGGCATCAATCCCTTCCACCAGTCGGAGGACGACATCCTGGCCATCCTCCGCGTAGAACTGTTGCCGCAGCTGTCTGACCTCGACGCTCCCGTTTCCTGGCTCCACTTCTACGGCAGTGGAGTGCGGCCCGAACTGGAGCCGCTGATGGCCGGCCTGCTGCAGCAAGTATTTCCCCAAGCCCAAGTCGATGCTCACGGCGACCTTCTGGGGGCTGCCCGTGCCGTCTGCGGGCGGCATGAGGGCATAGCCAGCATCATCGGCACGGGAGCCAACTCTGGTCTCTACGACGGCCGCCGGATTGTGCAGAACACGCCGCCGTTGGGCTACATCCTGGGCGACGAAGGCAGCGGTGCCGTACTGGGCCGCCAGCTGCTCAATGCCCTCTACAAGGGATTGCTGCCCGCAGCTCTGCGCGAGACGTTTGAGCAGCATACCGGCCTGCAGATGGCCGATGTCGTCAGCCGCGTCTACCGCCAGCCCATGCCCAACCGCTTCCTGGCATCGCTGTCGCCCTTCATCCACGAACATCTGGACGTTCCCGAAGTCAGCCGGATGGTCGTCGGCTGTTTCTGCGACTTCTTCCGCCGCAACGTCGTCCGATATCAGCGCCCCGACCTGCCCGTCGGCTTCGTTGGCAGCATTGCCTACTACTATCAGGAGCAACTATCACAGGCCGCTGCCGCCGAGGGCTTCACCGTAGGAACCGTCCTGCAGAGCCCCATCGACGGCCTCCTCGCCTATCACCAGTCACAACAATAACCGACTAACCCTATGAAACCGAAACTACTGACACTCATCACCGCCTGTATGCTGTGCTGCGGCGGTGCCGCAGCCCTCACCGCCTGCACGGCTCCCTCGCAGCCGTCGTTCGTCACCGTCAAGGACGGCCACTTCGAGCGCGACGGCAAACCTTATTACTACGTAGGCACCAACTTCTGGTACGGGGCCATACTCGGCTCAGAGGGGCAGGGCGGCGACCGCCAGCGCCTGGCCCGCGAACTCGATGAGATGAAGCGCATGGGCATCGACAACCTGCGCATCCTCGTCGGCAGCGACGGCGAGCGCGGCGTCAAGACCAAGGTCGAGCCGACGCTGCAGGTCAGCCCCGGCGTCTATAACGACACCATCCTGGCCGGACTCGACTACCTGCTTCAGGAGATGGGCAGGCGCGGCATGGTTGCCGTGCTCTACCTGAACAACTCCTGGGAGTGGAGTGGGGGATACGGCTTCTACTTGGAGCACGCCGGCGAGGGGCCGCAGCCGCGCCCCGACGATGCTGGCTATCCTGCCTTCATGCAGGCCATGAGCAAGTATGCCACCAACGAGCGCGCCCACCAGCTGTTCTACGACTACGTGCGCTTCATCCTGGGCCGCACCAACCGCTACACTGGACTGAAGTACACCGACGACCCCGCCATCATGTCGTGGCAGATAGGCAACGAGCCGCGCGCTTTCAGCCGTGAGGCTCTGCCCGCCTTCGAACGGTGGATCAGCGAGGCCGCAGCCCTCATCAGGAGTATCGACAAAAACCACCTCATATCCATCGGCAGCGAGGGCGCGTGGGGCTGCGAGAACGACTACGGCGCGTGGGAGCGCATCTGTGCCGACGAGAACGTCAGCTACTGCAACGTCCACCTCTGGCCCTACAACTGGAACTGGGTGAAGCCCGACTCGCTCGTCGAGATGCTGCCCCAGGCCTGTGCCAATACCAAGGACTACATTGACCGCCACCTTGCCGTCTGCGACCGCATCGGCAAACCGTTGGTGATGGAGGAGTTCGGCTATCCCCGCGACGGTTTCAGCTTTGCTCTGGGTACGTCCACCGTCGGGCGCGACGGCTACTACCGTTACGTCTTCTCGCTTGTGGCCGACAATGCCGAGCAGGGCGGCAAGTTCGCCGGCTGCAACTTCTGGGGCTGGGGCGGCTTTGCCCAGCCCCGGCATGAGCAGTGGCAGGTGGGCGACGACTATACGGGAGACCCTGCCCAAGAGGCTCAGGGGCTGAACTCTGTCTTCGCCACCGACAGCACGACGCTCTCAGTCGTCCGCGAGCAGGCCGGGCGGATGAAGTCTTTGTGAAGATTGGAATTGTAATATGATGGGTCAGATGCAGAAATCGCTGGAGTTGACCAGTCCGGCCCGCATGGCGTACTTGATAACCTCGTATGCAGTGTTGACTTTCAACTTGCGGAAAATGTTCTTACGGTGTGTGGTGATGGTATGAATGCTGGAGAATCGCTCGGCAGCAATCTCCTTCGTGGTAAGTCCACGGGCAATGGCTCTTACAATCTCTGTCTCGGTGGTGGTCAGCTCGACGATGGGCATCTCGTCATCCTGAGAATGCTGTCTGAGCAGAATCTCCGTGGCCTGCTGACTGATATAGCGCTTGCTACTTGTAGCCGACAGCAGTGCATCGCGGACTGACGTGAGCGGCTCGCCCTTGAAGACGATGCTGAAGGCATTCGATGAGTAAACCATCCGGCGCAGGAAACTGTCGGAAAGATGGTCGCTGATGAGAATCCACGAGGCCATGGTAAACCGCTCGCTGATGATGAGAAGCTGTTCTTCGTCGGCTATGTCGAAAAGCGTGAAATCGAGAACGACGACGGCACTCTCGATTTCCTTCAGCAACTGTATCAGTCCGGCTTTGTCTGTTGCCTTCCTGATGGCGCATTTCGCATCTTTCTGACGTATGAGCATCTCTGTGGCGAAACGCGTCAGTTCCTGATTGTCTGCCAGAATGTAGTTTGCCATGTCAGAGGTGAATATCTTTTTCTACCACTTCGCCGTTCAGAATCTTGAAGGAGTTCAGGTGAACACCCTCATGAAGCGAGAGAATGGCGTAGCGGATGTTGGGGTCGTTGGCCAGACGCAAATCCTCTTGCGAGGGACGTGAGGGCGAAGCTGGGTGACTGTGCCAGTTGGCAAGAATCTTCAGTCCTTTGCTCCGGGCGTATTTCAGCGCGGCAAACTGATCCTTGGGGGCGAAAGAGAAGTGCTCGGGCGAGTGGTCGATGTTCTCCATCGGGTAGTTCTCGGTCACAACTCCGCCGTCAGAGCCGCCTGTACCCAGCAGGTAGCCGCACGTCTCGTCGGGTGCGTCCTGCCGGGCCTGGCTTATTAGCTCATCTATGATTACTTTGGGTACAAACATACGGGATAGTTCGTTTTATAATTTGTACAATTCGTAGTCGAAAATATCAGTGATTTTTAAGGTCGCAAGCGGCCTGCTCATAGTCTATCAGGTGGTCAATCGTGGGGTGGCTGCCGCAGATGGCGCACGAGTCGCGGTGCTTGACGGGAACCGTGCGGAACTGCATGGTCTTGGCATCGAAGGTGAGCAGACGGTTGGTCAGAAGCTCGCCCACGCCCGTGAAGTACTTCAGCGTCTCAGCGGCCTGAATAGTGCCCAGCATACCAGCAATGGCTCCGAGTACGCCGGCCTGCGAACAGGTGGGCACGGCTCCAACGGGGGGCGGCTCCTTGAACATACAGCGGTAGCAGGCCGTGCCGGGCAGATGTGTAAACGTCTGGCCGTTGAAGCGCAGGATGCCACCGTGCGAGAACGGCTTGCCGGCCATCACGCACGCATCGTTAATGAGGAACTTCACGGGGAAGTTGTCCGTACCATCTACGACGAAATCGTACTCCTTGATGATGTCGAGCGCGTTCGACGAGTCGAGAAACTCGTAGTAGGTGTCCACCTTCACGTCGGGATTGATGGCCTCGATCTTCTCCTTTGCACTCTGCACCTTTGGCACGCCCACGTCCTTTGTGAAGTGAATGACCTGACGCTGCAGGTTGGAGAGGTCTACCACGTCGGCATCGATGATGCCGATTGTTCCGATGCCCGCCGCTGCGAGGTAGAGCGACACGGGAGCTCCCAGTCCGCCGGCACCCACTACGAGCACACGGGCGTTCGCGATTTTCTCCTGTCCCTCTACGCCGACATCCTGCAACAGGATGTGCCGCGAGTAGCGCTGTATCTGTTCTTCGGTGAAATCGATCATAACGCTCCTCCTCCCATGAAGTACAGGAAGTCTATCGTGTCGCCTTCCTTAATCTGTAGGGCATCCCACTCGCTGCGGTCTACGAAGTCGTCGTTCACCTGCACGCTGACCATTTCCGGCTGCTGCACGTCGTTCTGCTTAATCAGGTCTGAGAGGCTGAGGGGCAGCTGCACCTGTTGTGCCTCTCCGTTTACTATAATCTTTGTCATAGTCTATCTTCCTATAATCTTTTTTACTGCAATTACTAATTTGTCTACATCCTCGCGGGTGTTGTAGAGGGCGAAGGTGGGGCGGACGCTCATCTCGTAACCCAGGGCACGCAGGGCGGGCTGGGCACAGTGGTGACCGGCACGCACGGCAATGCCTTCCTTGTCAAGCAGAGTGCCTGTCTCCGGCACAGGAATACCGTCGAGCACGAAACTCACGACGGAGACGCGGTTCTTGGGATTGCCGATGAGCGTCAGGCCGGGAATCTGGGCGAGCTGCTCGCGTGCATACTCCGTCAGCTTGTGTTCGTGCGCCTCGATGTTGCGGATGCCCAGATGGTTCACATAGTCGAGGGCGGCACCCAGTCCGATGGCATCGGCCACGTTGGGCGTGCCGGCCTCAAAGCGGGCGGGCGGCACGTTGTATTCCGTGCGCTCTATTGTCACGTCCTTGATCATGTTGCCGCCACCCTGCCACGGCTGCATCTTGTCGAGTAGCTCCTTCCGGCCGTAAACGACACCGATGCCGTTGGGTCCGTAGATCTTGTGGCCGCTGAACACGAAGAAATCAGCGTCTAACTGCTGCACATCGACAGGTGTGTGGGCTATCGACTGTGCGCCGTCTATCAGCACGGGAATCTGGTGCGAGTGGGCTATGTCGATGATGCGCTTCACGTCGTTGATGGTGCCAAACGTGTTGTTCACGTGACCTACAGAAACGAACCGCGTGCGAGGTGTGATGAGCCGCTCAAACTCAGAGAGGATGAGGTCGCCGTTCTTGTCGGTCGGGATGGCCTGCAGCTTGGCTCCGCGCTCCTGGCAGACGCGCTGCCAGGGAACGATGTTGGCGTGATGGTCGAGCTCCGAGACGATGACATCGTCGCCCGGTGTGAGGTACTGTCGGCCGTAGGTCTGCGCCACGAGGTTGATGCCCTCGGTGGTGCCGCGCACGAAGATGATTTCCTCGCTGGAGCCGGCGTTGATGAACCGCTGCACCTTCTCGCGCGCCTCCTCGTAGGCATCCGTCGCACGGGCGGCCAATGTGTGGGCGCCCCGGTGGATGTTCGAGTTGTAGGTGCGGTAGTAGTCGGAGATCTTGTCGATGACCTGATTCGGCTTCTGCGTCGTCGCCCCATTGTCGAGCCATACGAGGTCGTGGCCGTTCACCTTCTGGTTGAGCACGGGGAAGTCGCGCTTGATTTGCTCCGAGTTCAGTGTGTCTGACTCTTCGTAGTGCAGGTCAAGCAACTTCTGCGTCTCAGGGATGCCGATGCCGAAACCCTCATCGTGTGGAACGATGGGACGCTCTGTTGGACGCGACACTGTCGTGTCATAGAGGACAGCTAAGGCCGACAGGTCGAGAGCCTCATCGGGCAGCACCTCGCGCCGCTGTTCCTGAAACTCCTCCGGGCAGTACTTCTTAGCCACCTCGCGTAGCAGCGCGAAGCCAGGGTCTTCCACCCCGTAGCCGTTAATGTTTTGTATGTCTATCATTTATTTTTCGACTTTATTCCTATGCTGGTAGTCATGATAATAGCCCACCTCGACGTTCTCGAGCACAGCGATGGCATCGTCGGTCAGCGAGGCCAGCGAGAAGTACTTAGTGAGCAGGTATGAGGCCACGCCAAACTTGTCGAGTCCCATCAGTCGGGCACTCAGGCTGGGGGCAATCTCGCCGGGAATGCCGCTCTGGTGCAGACCCACCACGCCTTGGCTCTTTTCGCCGACGCGCACGAGTATAATCTTCGTGGTGCCTACGCCACGCCCCGTCAGATACTGGCCTTCAACCTCCACCTTGTCCGACGGAATCAGGGGAACACCGCGCCACAGGATGACCTTCGTGCCGAAGAGGTCGGTGGTCACAGGCGGCACGCCGCGCCATGTGCATTCACGCTCGAAGGCGGCGATGGCACGCGGGTGGGCAATGAAGAAGGCAGGCTCCTTCCAGACCAACGACAGCAGTTCGTCGAGGTCGTCGGGTGTGGGCGAACCGTAGCGCGTGGTGATGCGGTAGGCGGGATTTGCAGAAGCCAGCAAGCCGAACTTCTTGTTGTTGATGAGTTCCCACTCCTGACGCTCCTTGATGCTCTCAATCGAGAGGCGCAGCTGCTCTTCCAGCTGGTTGTAGGGGCCGTTGTAGAGGTCGCTGACGCGGGTATGCACACGCACAACAGTCTGTAGCGTGTTCAGCGCATATTCGGTGGGAT
Organism: uncultured Prevotella sp.; assembly: GCA_905235325.1. Lineage (GTDB taxonomy): Bacteria > Bacteroidota > Bacteroidia > Bacteroidales > Bacteroidaceae > Prevotella. The sequence continues at coordinate 12,591 of CAJOLE010000025.1, forward strand.
TCTCCTCGTAGTCGATGTAAGTCTCGGGAATGATGTTGTCCTCCTGATGGCCAGAGACCAAGTCGATGTGCTTCTCGCCGTTGTCGTTCACCGATGCCTTCAGGCGCAGCTGCTTGTCGACGGCCTTGTTGAACGTCTCGCGGAAGTCGGGAACTTCCTTGATAAACTTGATCAGCTCCTTCAGCTTCAGACCGAGGAACACCGTCGGGGTGATGGCGCGCACGGAGACCGTCGACTCCTGCTCGTCGAGCAAGTCGGCCTCGCCGAAGTACTCACCGTCGCCCAGCAGGGCTATCCGCAGTTCCTCGCCGTGCGAGCCTGTGCTGATGACCTCAGCCTGACCGCTGGCCACGATGAAGAAGCGCTGCTTGTCCTTGCCCTCCTCAACGAAGAGCTGGTTTACCTCAACCTCCTTGGCCTCAAACGAGCTCACCAGACGGTTCAGTATCTCGTCGTCGAACTCAGAAAAGAGGGGTATTGACTTGAGATTTTTTGCCGTAAATGACGGCACGCCGTTCACGTACTGGATGGGCAGACGGTCGTTCTTGCGGAGCTCCACCTTCGTGCGGTTAACGCGGAAAGTGCCGCCGCTGACCTGCACCCACGGCAGGAGCTTCAGCAATAGTCTCGGAGTGATACTGCCCATCTGCGGGGCGGTCTTGGTGGTGGTGGCCAGATTTCTGGCGGTAGCAGTGGTCACACTGCGCTGTAAATTTGAATTAGCCATAGTTGTTTTACTTTTTATTTTCTTTTTAGTCTTACTTCTTTATTGTCACCTTATGGGTCGTTCCTTCCACATGCTCAACGGAGAGCACGTCGTAGCCTTGCTCACGTGCGTTGCGGGGAACGTTGTCGAGCGGCTCGCCCTCGGCGAGCAGCACTTCAAGGATGTCGCCGGGCTGGAGCTTAGAGAGTTCGATCTTGGTCTTGACGAATGTCATCGGGCAGTGCTCCTTCGTGATGTCTAATATTTTTGTTGCCATGTCTTTGTTTAATGTTTGGTGTTTACCTTTTACTTGTTACCTTTTCACCCTTTAAATAAACAGCGTCTGTCCGCCTTCGCTCAGGTTCAGGAATGTAGCCACGCCGAGCACGTCCTTCACCTCAGGGATGAAATCCTCCTTCTTCAGGCCGAGCACGTGCATTGCCATCTCGCAGGCATAGAGGTTGATGCCGAGAGCCTTGGCAGCCTCGACGAGTTCTTCGAGCGTGGCCACGTTGTTCTTGCGCATCAAGTAGCGGAAAATCTTCGGACCAGCACCGCAGAAGTTGAAGCGGCTTGTGGGAGTCACCTTCAGTCCGCCCATCATGAAGCCGAAAATCTTCGTCAGCCAGTTGCCGCCCGTGAACGAGCGTCCCTGCTTCCGCTTGATGGCATCAAGTCCCCAGAAGGTGAAGAAGATGTTCACCTCGTAGCCCACGGCTGCCGCACCCGTTGCCAGCGTGAATACAGCGGTCAGTTTGTCGAAATCGCCACTGAAGGCGATGATGCTTAGTTTCTTTGTCTCTGCCATATTTCTCACTTTTTGCGTTTCACTTTTCACTTCTCACTCCCCTTCACCGCCTGTTCGATGTCAGCCAGAAGGTCTTCGGGTGCTTCGAGACCCACGGAGAGCCGGATGGTGGTCTGTCGCACGTCCATCTGCTGCAGCTGCCGTTCCTGGAACAGGCCAAAGATGGTCGAGGCGGGATGGATGGCCAGCGTGCGGCTGTCGAAGAGGTTTGTGGCTCTGTGAATCAGCTGCAGGCGGTTGAGGAACTCGAAGCACGCCTCCTTCGACTGCAGGTCGATGGTGAGCATGGCACCCGCCGTCGGCCCGAACTGCCTGACGGCCAGTTCGTGATAGGGATTGTCTTTCAGTCCCACGTAGTTGACGCTGGTAATGGCGGGCAACTCTCTGAGAGCCTCTGCCAGCCACAGCGTACTGGCCGCCTGCCTCTGGTAGCGCACGTCGAGCGTCTCCAGTCCGAGTGTCTGCATATAGGCAGTCTGAGGCGTCATGTAAACGCCGAGGTTGATGAGCAGGTCATACTTCACCAGCTTGTTAATCAGCGGGAACGTGCCGTAGTCGATAATCAGACCGCCTAACGACGTGCCGCCGCCGGAGATATACTTCGTGCTCGACACCACTTCGACGTCAACTCCCAGATTTTTCAGCGAAGTCTCCGTAAAAGGAATCACGGTGGAGTCGGCAATCACGGGCACGCCCTTCTTGTGGGCGATGTCGGCGATACCCTTCAGGTCGGCCACCTCCAGCTGCGGGTTGGTGACCGTTTCTAAGTACACGCAGGCGGTCTGCTCGTCGACGGCCGCCTCGACGGCCTCCAAGTCGGTCAGGTCGCGCAGTCGCGGCTTGATGCCGAGACGTAGCAGCGAGCCGCTGATGAGAGCCAGCGTGTTGCCAAACAAGTGGCGCGAGGTGACGATGTTCTTGCCCTGGGCAGCCACGGCCAGCAGTACGGTGCTGATGGCTGCCATACCCGAGTTCACCGCCGTCACGTGGTCAGCCCCCGTCAGCGCCTTCACGCGCTGCTCAAACTGCGTCACCGTGGGGTTTGCTATGCGGGCGTAATCGGGAGCCTTGATGCGGTTGCAGAAGGCATCGCTCATCGTCTGTGCATCGTCGAACTCGAACGACACATTATTATATATAGGGACCGCCAGCGACCCGTAAGCATCGGGCCTGACGTAGGGCGTATGTATGGCTGTTGTCTGTTTCTTCATCTCTGCATCTATTTCCGGGTGCAAAGGTACGGATTTTGGTGATTTCTGCCAAATTTTGTCGAATAATCAGAAGAAATCTCTAAACACGATGCGCCGATTAATAATTTATTCTGAATTTGTTTGGCGGAGCGCGCCTTTTTAGAATGATATTCTGTCATAGGTCGTTCAATTAGATGTATCAGCATGTTAGTTACTGACCTCCCCCTGTCCCAACACCTTGGCTGCAGGCAGAAAACAAAAGCGACAAATCATTCAAGATTGGCGTCATCCACGTGGCCATCGGCGGCATCGACATCAAGGGATTCCTGCCCGACAGCATTCCCGACTACGTGGCCAAGAAGGCTCCGGGCTGGATGAAGGGTATGCTTGCCGCCTACGACAACAACCCCTACGAGCGCCTGGTCTGGCTGGCCAAGAAGGCCCAGAAGGACGGCGTCATCAAGGGCATCCTGATGCACCAGGGCGAGACCAACACCGGCGACCCGAAGTGGGCCGGCATGGTGAAGCAGGTCTACGAGAATCTCTGCGGCGACATCGTCAATGGCCTGCAGCAGATGGGCATCAAGGTCGAGGGCAGCGAGTCGGCCGGCACGGGTCACGAGTTCCTCACGTGGCGACGCGGGCTGCGCGAGTTCATACCCCACCTGTTCAAGGGCGTGAAGTGACAGCCGCCCCTGCTCCACTCCCTACAGGCGAGTCTCGGGGGTGGGGCAAATAATTTTTGCGAATCGGATTAAACCTTTTGCGGCTTGTCACGTCAAAGGCAGCAGAAGATATATCTGAATAGTGAAATGAAGTACTTCTTGCTCTTAGCCCTTACCGGGCTCTTCTCTTTGTTTGCCAGTGCCCAACCCCGTGAGAACCTGACCATCAGCGGTCACGTGACCGATGCCGACCTGAAGGAACCGTTGGCACAGGCTACCGTACAGCTGTTCCGCTCGAAGGACAGCACATTTGTGGGCGGCACGTTGACCGACCTGCGCGGCAACTTCTCTATCGTGGCCCCGGTGAACGGCATCTACCGGATCAGGATTTCATCAGTGGGCTTCCAGCCCATTCAGCGCGAAGTGACGCTGCGCCAGGGGCGCGGCCACGACTTCGGCGACCTCATGATGTCGCCCGAGACCGTCATGCTGAAGGAGGCCGTGGTGACGGGCCGCGCCGCCCAGGTCGTCGTGCGCAAGGACACCCTCGTCTACAGTCCCGAGGCATACCGCACGCCCGAAGGGTCGGCCATTGAGGAGCTGATCAAGCGTATGCCGGGAGCCGAGGTCGACGACGACGGCAACATCACCATGAACGGCAAGCAGGTGAAGAAGATACTGCTCGACGGCAAGGAGTTCATGCTCGGCGACATTGAGACGGCGCTGAAGAACCTGCCCGTGAGCATCATACAGAACGTGAAGTTCTACGACCGGCAGAGCGACCAGGCCCGCATCACCGGCATTGAGGACGGCAACAAGGAGACCGTGCTCGACTTCACCATCAAGAAGGGCATGAACCGCGGCTACATGACCAACCTCGACCTGGCCGGGGGCACCGAGCACCGCTACGCCTCGCGCGGCATGGCCAGCAGCTTCACCGACAAGATGCGCCTGATGGTGATGGGCAACCTCAACAACAAGGACGAGAACGCCGGCTGGTGGAACCGCCGCGGGCTGAACGCCAACAAGATGGTGGGCCTCAACATGAACTACGACGACGGCGACAAGCTGAAGACCGACTTCTCGATGCGCTGGAACCACCGCGACGGCGACAACGAGAACGAGAACGCCAGCGAGAACTTCTACAGCGAGACCTCGCGCACGTTCTCCAACAGCCTGTCGAAGAACCTGTCGCGAAATAACAACTGGCGTGCCGACTTGCACGTGGAGTGGAAGCCCGACACGCTGACAAACATCCTGCTGCGCGCCAACGGCAACACCGGCACCAGCGACGGGACGGGCACCTCGACGTCGGCCACCTTCAGCGCCGACCCCTATCTCTATGTGGACGACCCGCTGGCTATCGTCGGGCAGACGGACAATACGGGCGACATGGGAGAACTGGGGGCCTACATCGTCAACAGCAGCCGGGGAGCAAGCCTCAACTACGGCGAGAACAAGAACGCCTGGGCCATGCTGCAGCTCTACCGTCGGCTGAACCCCAGAGGGCGCAACGTCACGCTGCGCGTGGAAGGCTCGGTAGGCGACGGCGACAACCGCAGCGTGTCGAACAACGAGGTACACCTGCACCGCGTGATGAACCAGGCCGGACAGGACTCCACCTACTTCACCGCCCGCTACAACACCACACCCTCGGACAACAGCGGCTACGTGGCCGCCGTCAACTACAGCGAGCCCCTCTGGAAGGGCGCTCACCTGCAGGTCAGCTACGAGCTGCGGTACAACCAGAACAAGAGCGACCGGCAGACCTACGACTTCAGCCGCCTGGCCCAGAACCCCTTCACGGGCATCGTGCCCGAATACCGCGAGTGGGACCCCTGGATCGGCGATGACAACCCCTTCGCCCAGCAGCTCACCCCGCTCTCTTCGTTCATCGACAAGAACCTGAGCCGATTCTCGGAGTACAAGAACTACACCCACAACATACGCATCAACCTGCGCCACTGGCAGGAGAAGTACGACTACAACGTCGGATTCCTCGTGCAGCCGCAGCACTCGAACTTCGTCCAGGACTACCGGGGCATCTACGTCGACACCATCCGCAACGTCACCAACCTCACGCCGACAATCGACTTCCACTATAAGTTCAGCGACCAGAGCAACCTATGGTTCCACTACCGGGGCGACACCCAGCAGCCCGACATCACCCAGCTGCTCGACATCACCGACGACTCCAACCCCCTCTACGTCACGCAGGGCAATCCCGGACTGAAGCCACAGTTCACCAACACGCTGAACGTCTATTACAACACCTACATCGTCAAGCACAAGCGCAGCTTCGTCGTCTACGCCAACTACCGCACCATCCGCAACTCCATCTCGAACCTCGTCAGATATAATGCCGAGACCGGCGGCAGCACGTCGCGGCCCGAGAACATCAACGGCAACTGGAACGCCGACGGCGGATTCAACTTCAGCACAGCCATCGACTCGGCTGCCCACTGGAACGTCGGCTCCGACACACGGCTCCGCTATAACAACTACGTCAGCTACGTCGCCCAGCCACAGGCCGACGCCGTGAAGAACTACACCCGCTCTACCACCGTCAACGAGCGACTGAACGCCAGCTACCGCAACGACTGGCTCGAGGTCATGCTCGACGGTAACGTCAACTACCAGCACTCGCGGAACGAGCTGCAGCCTTCGGCCGACCTCGACACGTGGCGCTTCAGCTACGGCGGGCAGGTCATGCTGCGCCTACCCTCGGGCTTCGAGCTGTCAACCAACCTCCACGAGAACAGCCGCCGCGGATACAACAACCCGTCGTCGAACACCAACGAGCTGATCTGGAACGGCCAGCTGTCCAAGTCGTTCCTCAAGAGCAAGACGCTCACCGTGGCCCTCAACTTCTACGACCTCCTGCGCCAGCAGAGCAACTACGAGCGATGGGTCAGCGCCACCGGCCGCAGCGACACCCGCTTCAACAGCATCAACTCCTATGCCATGCTCCACGTGCGCTACCGCCTCAATATGTTCGGCGGCAAGGTCGACACCGAGGGCCGCTACGACAAGAAGTGGGGTAACAACGACCGGCGCGGGCGGCGCTGAGCGCGGGCTGAAGTGGAGTCCGGCGAAGTGTCGGAGGAGCAAACAAAGACCCAAAATTATGAAGATACTCATCATCGGCGGCACGGGGACAATCTCGAGCGCCGTCACCCGACAGTTAGCTGAGAGCGGCCACGACCTGTGGCTGCTGAACCGAGGCACCCGCAAGGACGAAGTGCCCGCCAACGTCAATCAAGTCATAGCCGACATCAACGACGAGCCAAGCGTGCTCGGCGGATTGCCCGACGGGATGTTCGATGCCGTCTGCGAGTTCATCGGCTTCGTGCCCGGCCAGGTGGAGCGCGACGTCCGCCTCTTCCGCAGCCGCACCCGCCAGTATGTCTACATATCGTCGGCCTCGGCCTACAACAAGCCTGCGCCCAGCCCCTACATCACCGAGGACACGGCACTCGCCAACCCCTATTGGCAGTACTCACGCGACAAGATTGCCTGCGAGCAACTGCTGATGAAGGAGTACCGCGACAACGGATTCCCCGTCACCATCGTCCGCCCGAGCCATACCTACTGCGAGCGCGCCGTGCCCGTCAGCATTCACGGCCTCAAAGGGTCGTGGCCTGTGCTGAAGCGGATGATCGACGGCAAGCCCGTCCTGGTCCACGGCGACGGTTCGTCGCTCTGGACGCTGACGTGGAACGAGGACTTCGCACGCGGATTCATCGGCCTGCTCGGCAACCCGAAAGCCATCGGCGAAGCCTTCCAGATCATGAGCGACGAACAACTGACGTGGAACCAGGTCTACGAGTGCGTGGGAAACGCTCTCCATACGACGCCAAAGCTCTATCATGTGGCCTCCGACTTCCTGGCCGCCGTCTGTCCCAAGGGCTACAACCTGACCGGCAACCTCATCGGCGACAAGGCCGCCACCGTCATCTTCGACTGCTCGAAGCTGAAGCGCGCCGTCCCCGGCTTCCGGGCCACCACCCGCTTCGACGAGGGTGTGCGCCGCTGCGTCGATTACATACTTGCCCATCCAGAGCTTCAAGTCGACGACCCGGAGTTCGACCAATGGTGCGACCGCGTCATCGACGCACAGGAGCGTGCGAAGCAGCCGATTGTCGGCGTGTAAGCGCGCACAATGTTAAAATCAGATTTTTCTGACTGAAAAACTTGGAGGTTTGCATATAAAATGGTATTTTTGCCCCCGATAAGACAATTTATCTGCAATTGCAGACCACCTTATCGTATATAGTAAGTGGATGGCAGCGTCCTGCGCCATCCACATTTTTTGTAAAACCCGCCGCCTTTTCCCCAAAACCCGCCGCCTTTTCCCAAAAAACCGGCGCCTTTTCCCAAAAAACCGGCGCCTTTTCCCATTCAGCCCATCAACCATCAACCTTCAACCTCCAACCTTCAACCTCCAACCTCAGGTGTCGGTTCAGGTGTCGGTTCAGGTGTCGGTTCCCCCTCCGAAGGCAGTCGTCGAGGGCTGTTTTTCCCGATGGAACCGCCCTTTTTTGCATATATAGTTGTCATTCGCAGGTTTTATCCTACACTCCCTACACTTCCTACACCTAAGAAATTTCAACAGGTGTAGGAAGTGTAGGAAGTGCAGGGTGTTTTCTACAAAACCGTTATCAATGGAGATTGGTAACCTTTTCCCTCCTGAGTCAGGAGGGGCGAGGGGCTGTCTGAACGTGCCCTCAATTTTATTTTGCACGGAAGAACACGGAGGACACTGATTTTTTCCCCCTTTTTCTTTGTGGTTTGCAGAAAAACCCGTATATTTGCAGTCGAGAAAACGAATGTCTACAATGAAAAAGACGGCAGTAATTAGTAGTATTAAGGAGATTGCAGGCAAGACTCTGCCTGCCAACAGCTCGCTGTTGCTTTACGGTTCGCGGGCCCGCGGCGACAACCGCCCCGACAGCGACTGGGACTTGCTGATACTGCTTGACAAGCCGCACCTGTCGTCTCAAGATTACGACTACGGTTACCCGTTCAGGGAACTGGGCTGGGACATTGGAGAAGAAATCAGTCCGCACATATACACCAAGAAGCAGTGGGACGAGTGGACCTTCCTGCCCTACCGTAAGAATGTAGAACGCGATAAAATTGTTTTGGTATGAGCCTGAGTAACGAAGAGCGAAATATACTTGTAGCCCTGGAACTGAAGAAGGCACGCGAGACCTATGGCGAAATAGAGGTTCTCGTCGGCGCAAACCGTCTGAATGGTGCGGCTAATCGTATGTACTATGCAGTATTCCACGCTGTCTGTGCCCTGCTTATCAGTGACGGTATCCAGGTGAACACCCATAGAGGGTCGCACGCCTTGTTCAGCCAGCACTACATAAAGACAGGGATTCTGCCAAGGGAATACGGCCACCTTTATAATCAACTGCAGACGATGCGCGAGGAAAGCGACTACAATTGCGCATACGATGTTGAAATGGATGAGCTGCAACAGAGACTTGAACCCGCAAAACGGCTCATCGAAGATATTGAGAAACTGGTAGACAAGGGGACATTTCAGTCAGAACCTTAAATCGGATACACGAAGGCACTAAAATTTGGTTTCTCCACCTTCTGAACGTGCCCTCAGTTTTACTTTGCACGGAAGAACACGGAGGAACACGGTTAGAATGATGAGATTCCGTGTAACTCCGCGTTTTTCCGTGCCTAAGTAAAGTGTGACTCTTCTTCAGCCCCCTCTGGTGTCTACACGCACTTTGCGAGGTCTTCCTCGGCAATATACTTCAAGCCGCCCTGGATGATGGTCTCGCGGGCCTGCTCGGCATTGTCGGTGCGGAAGATGAGGATGCCCTTGCCCCCGAGGAGGAAGGAGTACATATAGGTGATGCTGATGCCGGCCTTCGAGAAAGTCTCGACGGCGTCGGCGGCCCGGCCCGGCTCGTTGTCAAGCTCAATGGCGAAGACTTCGCTCTGTGCGACGGCTACGCCGGCCTTCTTCAGCTCGTCGAAGGCTCGCTGGGGCTCGCTGCAGATGAGGCGGTAGATGCCATACTCTGCCGTATCGGCAATGGTGGAAGCAATAATCTGGATGCCAGACTGCTTCAGAACGTTGAGCACCTTGATGAGCGTGCCCGAACGGTTCTCGATGAAGATAGATAACTGATTGATGGTCATAGTTTTTTTCTTTTTTCGTTATTTCGATGTTTCGATGTTTCGATGTTTCGATGTTCCGATGTTTCGAATTATTGGTAAACTTTTCGCTTGTCGACCACGCGGACGGCCTTGCCCTCGCTGACGGG